>JBFIJN010000306.1:0-10512 GCA_041600735.1 Nannocystaceae bacterium | reverse complement strand
AAGCTCAGGTACATCGACGCGATCTGGGCATCGGAGGGCTCGATCGTGATCGAGGGCACCTCGGCCTCCGGGGGCAGGTCGGCGCGCACCTGGTTGACCCGCGCGCTGATGTCGGAGAGCGCGGCCGCGGCCGGAAAATCGAGCGCCAGGCGCACGCTGATCGTGGACAGGCCCTGCACGCTCTGCGACTCGATGAAGTCGATGCCGTCGGCCGCCGCGATCGAGCGCTCGAGCGGGGTGGTGATGAAGCCACGCACGAGCTCGGCATCGGCCCCCACGTAGGCCGTGCGCACCACCACGCTCGCGCTCTCGAGCTTGGGGTACTGCCGCACGTTGAGCGAGCCCAGCGCTTGCAGCCCCGCGATGATGATCACGAGGTTGACCACGATCGCCAGCACGGGGCGGCGAATGAAGGTATCGGTGAGGCCCATCGTGGATCCCGGCCGTGATCAGCGGTTGTTCGGCGTGGGCGCGAGCGCGCTGGGGATGGCGAGCTCGTTGTTCACGTACACGGGCGCGTTGTTGCGCAGCTTGAACGCGCCCCCGATCACCAGCTCTTGGCCAGCCTCGACCCCCTCGAGCACCGCCACATAGTCGCCGCGACGCTCTCCGAGGCGCACGAACTGCTGGCGCGCGACCATGCCGGGCTCGCCGCTGGGGCCGGGCGTCGCCGCGGCGCCCTCGGCCGGCTCCTCGACCACGAACACGGAGTCGCCATACGAGGCATAGAGGATCGCGGTGAGCGGCGCGGCGATGATGGGGCGCTCCACGGGGAGCACGACCTCGACCCGCACGAACATGCCGGGCTGCAGCACGCTCTGCGCGTCGGCCACGAGGGCCCGCAGCGCGAGCATGCGCGTGGAGGGGTTCACATTGGGCTCGATGGCCACGATGGTGCCCACCCCCGCCAGCTCCGACGCGCCATCGACGGCCAAGCGCACCTCGAGGCCGGTGGCGACCTCGCGGTGGTGCTGCTGCGGCAGCTCGAAGTCGACGTAGGCGCCGTCGATGGCCTCGAGCGTGGCGATGGCCGTGCCGGGGTTGAGGTACTGGCCGAGGTTGACGCTGCGGATGCCCAGGCGGCCCGGGAACGGGGCTCGGATCACCTTGCGGGCGATCTGGGCGCGCAGCACCTCGAGCTCCGCCGTTGCCTGTCGCAGCGCCGACTCATCGGTGTCGAGCTGGGCCTGCGACTCGGCCCCTACTGCACCGAGGGCTCGCGTGCGTCGCACGTTGGTGGCCGCGAGATCGCGGCGGACCTGTGCCGCCGCGAGCTGCGCCCGCTCCACGCGGCTGTCGAGCTCGAGGAGCACCTCGCCCTTCTTCACGTACGCGCCGGACTCGAACCCGATGCGCTGGACCACGCCGGGCACCTCGCTGCTGAGCTCCACGCCGCGGACCGAGGCCACGGTGCCCACCGTGCGCAGGCTGGCCTCCCACGCCTGTTCCGTCGCCGGGGCCGTGCTCACCGCCTCGGGGGGCGGTCCCGCCTGCGCCATTGCCTCACCGAGCCCGACGAGCAGCGACACCTGCGAGATCTTGACGAAGGCCAGGGCTCCCACGACCAGGAGGAGGCCAACGAGCGTGAAGGCGTAGCGCATGCAGGGTACCCGCTCCCCCAGGGACGTCGCGGGTCTAGCAACATTACGCGGCGAAGTCAGCTTCAGGCACAGACCATCGTCGCGCCCAGCGCCACGCAGTCCATCCCACCGGGGCAGGTCTGCCCGCTGGCACAGCTCAGCGCACACACCTGTAGGCCGGCGCCGTTGTCGACGCAGGCCGCCGGGGCCGTAGCCGTGGCGCTCGGGTTCGGGTCGCAATCCGCGATGGGGTTGCTGCACCCCGATGAGCAGAAGCCGGTCCCACCCGCGATGACGCACGTGGTGAGACCGATGCAATCCCCGGCGTTCATGCACTCGGAGTACATGCCGTTCTCGGGCTGCTCGTTCACGGGCGCGCCCGTGGAGCCCTCGCTCGAGGTCGCGGGCGTCATCGAGGTTGCGCCGCTCTCGGCCGAGCCCGCGGAGCCCGCGGAGCCATCCGTAGCTTCAGCTTCGCTGCCGCCCTGGCTGGTGGGTGGCGTACCGCTCGGGTTGGCGGTGGGGTCGGCGAAGGTGGTTGCCACGTCCGTCCCCTCGACCGTACAGCCGGCAAGGGCCATCACCAAACCGACTCTACCGATCGAGCCGAGCCCGCAGGAACGAGCAGTCATGGCGCGGATTATGGCGTCACCGGCCCTCGTGCACAAACGGTAGCGGTCAGCCCTCGAGATGCCCGTACCCCGCATGGAAGCGCCGTGCCTCTTGGAGGAGCTGCTGGCGGGTGCTGTTGGCGGTCTCGATCCGCTCGAGCGCCTGATTGAGGTTGGACCACGCGAACGCATCGAGCTTGGCCCCAAACCAGGCCACTGCCATCGCGAGACCGCGCGTGAGGCGGTTGTCGGTGATCACCACGACGGCCGAGTGGGTGCGCATGACCGCTTGAGTGGAGCGGCGACGCTGTGCGGCATCGACCTCGACCTTGCCGATGCAGAGCACCAGGCAGCACTTGGGCCGATTCGCAGTGATCTCGGCCAGGAACCCGTCCCACGCTTCGTCGGGAATTCGTCCGGGGATCGTGAACGACACGATCACGTCATCGATGGTCTTCCAGCGATGTATCTCGTCCAATGGTCGCCTCGGGGATACGGGAACATCCACGCTTTCTCGCAAGAAGTCAGTGCTCGGCGATCTTTGTCGCCAAAGTCTACTAACTTAACGTGGAACACATCTCCGGCTCATGCTAAAGCAGATCAACGGGGTCGATCAAGTCTTGGGTTGTTCAGGATCCCCCCGATAGCTGCGAACCGACCACCGTGGCATGCATCCACGTGGTCTCGGCGATTCGAGATCCATGTCCACGTCGAGCCAAACCAGGATGGTGTTGGTGGCCATTGAGGGGCCCGGAACGGGCGAAAACACCCGCAGCGAGCTCCGCACCGTAGAGTCGTTGGTCTACCCATGGGAGGCGCACTGCAACCCGGCCGCCGAGCGAGCCGAGGCCGCAGCGGCCGCGTGGGTGGTCCAACATGGGCTGCTTGGCGACCCCGCAGTGGCGGCTCGCTTTCGCGGCGTAGGCGTGGGCCTGCTCGCCGCCATGGCCTTCCCTCGTTCGACGCCCGAGATCCTCGAGCTCATCGCACAGATGATGGCGTGGGTCTTCATCCAAGATGATCTCTACGACAACGCTCCCTCGGAGCAGCAGCAACCACAGCGACTCGCGGCGAGGTTCGACCGCTACCTGAAGGTGCTGCGCGCGGGCGCACCCACCCGCGGAGCCGATGCGGCCGAGCGCGCGCTGGCGGATCTCGGCTGCCGTCTCTTCGAGGTGGGCTCGCCCACCTGGCAAGCCCACTTCCTCGAGACGATGCGCCAGTTCTGGATGGACGGCGTGGTGGTCGAGACCTACTACCGCAGCCGCGGGCTCTCGCCCGATCCAGCCTCGTACATGGCCATGCGCGTGCAGACGGTGGGCGTCTACCTGTGCCTCGACGTGATGGAGCTGACCCTCGACGACGAGCTCGATGAGGCCGTGCGCAACGATCCGATCTTGCGGCGCATCACGTGGCTCACCGGTCGCATCATCGCGTACGTCAACGACATGTTCTCCTACGACAAGGAGCGTCGCGTCGGCGACGTGAACAACTACCTACACGTGATGCGCTCGTGCGAGTCGATGAGCCTGCCGGCGGTCATCGATCACACCGTGCGCGTGCACGATCGCGAGCTCGAGCAGCTGGGTCGGCTCGACGGCACGGTGCGCGACCACGGGCCGCACATGCGGGGGATCATCGACCGCTATGTCGAGGGCTGTCGCGACTGGATCGCGGGAGCGCTGGCCTGGCAGAAGATCTCGGGGCGCTACGCCTCGGGGCGGGTGCTGCTGCGCGACGGCGAGGCGCCGCACATGGCCTGCTCCAGCTGAGCCCGGGCGACGGCCGCTCGGGCATGGGGTACGCTGCGCTCTCACCCCCGCCGTGCCTCGCCCGCGTCCCAAGGCCTCAGCGCCGGCCCCCATCGATCTCAACCCGCGGCACGACCCCCCGCTGGACTTCCCGATGCGCGCGTTCGGCGAGCTGACGCCGCGCGACTACGAAATCCTGGGCTTCATCTGCGGGCTCGAGGTGCACCAGCAGCTCGCCACCCGCGGCAAGCTGTTCTGCCGCTGCCCGGCCGGCATCCGCACCGCGCAGGTCGACGCCGAGGTGCTCCGTCACATGCGGCCCACGCTCAGCGAGCTGGGCGAGTACGACGGCACGGCGCTGATGGAGTTCCGCACCCGCAAGGAGATCGTGTACCAGCTCGATCGCCGCTCGGTGTGCACCTACGAGATCGACGACACGCCGCCCTTCCCGCTCGACGACGAAGCAATCCGCTTTGCGCTCGAGGTCGCCACGCTCTACGGGCTCGATCGCGTGTCGGAGCTGCAGGTGATGCGCAAGCAGTACCTCGATGGATCGATCCCCACCGGATTCCAGCGCACGGCAATGGTCGCGCTGGCCGGGGTGCTGCCGTTCCCCGAGAGCGAGCTGGGGGCCGATCGCGTGCTTCGCATCCGCCAGCTCACCCTCGAAGAAGACTCGTGCCGCGAGGTCTCCGACGAGGGCCACCGCATCGTGTTTCGCACCGATCGACTGGGCACGCCGCTCACCGAGACGGTCACCGAGCCCGACCTGCTCACCCCGCACGATGTGGCGGCGGGCGGGCGGCTGCTCGCTCGAGTCGCGCGCGCGACCGGTCGCGTGCGGCGGGGAGCCGGGTCGGCCCGCCAAGACGTCAACGTCTCGATCGCCGGGAGCCGTCGCGTGGAGATCAAGGGCGTGAGCCGCCACGCCGTGCTGCCCCGCCTCGTCCACATCGAGGCGTTTCG
Source organism: Nannocystaceae bacterium (assembly GCA_041600735.1). Classification (GTDB taxonomy): domain Bacteria; phylum Myxococcota_A; class Polyangia; order Nannocystales; family Nannocystaceae; genus Paraliomyxa. Next base: position 5,604 of record JBFIJN010000306.1, on the reverse strand, counting down.
ACACCTCGCGCTGCTGAAGATCCGCGCCGAGCTGCTGCGCCGTGGGGTGACCGCGGCGATGCTCGAGCTGCCCGTCGTCGACCCGCCGTGGGCTTCGCCGCTCGCCATCGATGCGCGGCCCCTGTTGCTCGCCGATGCGGAGGCGCCGCTTCGTCATGCCCGCGAGCGCGGCGACATGGTGGCGGCCGTGCGGCTGCCGGGGTTCGCGGGGATCCTCGCTCACCCGACGCAGCAGTCGGGGATGGCCACGCGCTGCTTCGATCACGAGATCATCGAGCGCGTGCGCGTGATCGCGTGCCTCACCGCGCGCCCGTTCATGGCCCACACCGACGACCCGCGCGCGCCCGTGAGCGGCTGGACCTGGGTCGCGCTGCGGCGAGCGCTGCGTGCGAGCTCCGACGATGCGCTCGTGCTGGTGTGGGGCCCCGAGCTCGACGTGGCGACCGCGGTCGAGGAGATCGTCACGCGCTGCCGCGACGCGCTGGTCGGTGTGCCTTCGGAGACCCGCCAGGCGCACCGCGACGGCACGACGGGCTTCGAGCGGATCCTGCCCGGCCCCGAGCGCATGTACCCCGACACCGACACGCCGCCGTGGCCGGTGCCCGACGCGTGGTTGCTGGAGATCGATCGAACGCGGCGCGAGCGACCGCAGGACCGCGAGCGTCGCTGGGTCGACGCCGGCCTCTCGGGTCGGGCTGCGCGGGTGCTCATCGATCGCGATCTGGCCGAGCTGTTCGATGCGCTCGCGCCGTCTACCGTCGTGGGCCGCCGCCGCCTGGCCGCTGCGCTCGAGTGTCGGCTGCTCGCGTGGTGGCGCGAGTCGAGCATACGCGTGGTGCCGTCGGCCGAGCGCCTGGCTCCGCTGGTGCGGGCCGTCGATGCGGGGCGGCTGCGCCCCGAGGCCTACAACGCCGTGTTCGACGCGCTGCTGCGCGCGGGTGACGAGGACTCGCCGCACGCGATCGTCGAGCGCGAGTGCACCCCCGAAGACCCCGAGCCCGTGCTTGCGCGGGCGCTCGAGGCGCTGCGCCCCGGGCTCGCCGCGCGGGCCTTCTCCACCCCCGAGGCCCGCCTGCGCTGGGCGCTGGGCCAGGTGATGCCCGCGGTGCTCGGTCGCGTGGCGCCGGCCGTCGTGTGCGAGCGCATCGCCGCCGCCGCCCTCGTCCCGACCTCCACGAGCTGATCATGACGGCCCCTCACCACCCACCCGATCCGGACGACTACAAGGGCTACCGCGAGCCGCTGCTCGGGCTCATGCGCAGCGCTGGCGTGACGGTATGGTGCGAGGTGAAGGCCCACACCACGCGCGGCGATTTCGAAGGGCTGGTGCTCCCTCGCTCCGAGACCTCCGACGCCGAGCACATGGTGCTCAAGCTGGTCAGCGGCTACAACATCGGGATCCGCCACGACACCATCATTCGCATGGACGTCGTGGGCTACCGCAAGGCCGAGTACAAGATCCCCGAGGAGCCGTTCCCGGTCGACCCGGGCAAGCCACGGGTGATGCTGCTCGGCACCGGGGGCACCATCGCCTCGCGCCTCGACTACCGCACCGGGGCCGTGATCCCTGCGTTCAGCCCCGGTGAGCTCTACGGCTCGGTGCCCGAGCTCGCCGAGATCTGCAACCTCGAGACCGAGAAGCTGTTCGGGGTGTTCTCCGAGAACATGGGCGCCGAGGAGTACCAGGTGCTCGCGCGACGCGTGGGACAGGCGATCGCCGACGGCTACGACGGCGTCGTCATCGGCCACGGGACCGACACCATGGCCCACACCGCGGCCGCGCTCTCGTTCATGGTGCAGGACTCGCCGGTGCCGATCGTGATGGTGGGCAGCCAGCGCTCCTCCGACCGTCCCTCCTCCGACGCCGCGCGCAACCTCATCGCGGCCACCTGGGCCGCCGCCGCGGGCCCCATCGCCGAGGTGGTGGTGTGCATGTTCGGGCCCACCTCGGATCGATACAATTTGCTGCACCGCGGCACCCGCGTTCGCAAGATGCACAGCTCGTATCGCAGCACGTTTCGCACGCTGGGCGGGATCCCGCTGGCAATGGTGCAGGAGGACGGCGCGATCGAGGTGCTCGACGCCAGCGTGCGCCCGCGCCGAGCCGATCGCCTCGCCAAGGTGCAGGTGGCCTTCGAGGAGAAGGTCACCATCCTCTACTACTACCCCAACATGCAGCCCGACGTGATCGATGCACTCGTGCAGTGTGGGTACAAGGGCATCGTGATCGCGGGTACCGGCCTCGGGCACGTGAACCGCAAGGTCTATCCCGCGCTCGCGCGGGCCCACGCCGCCGGCGTACAGGTCTACATGACGCTCCAGACCTTGTGGGGCTTCGTGCAGATGCACGTGTACGAGACGGGCCGCGAGATCCTCGAGCTCGGCGTCGTTCCGCTCGCCAACATGCTGCCCGAGGTCGCGTACATCAAGCTCGGCTGGGCCCTCGGCGTGCACCCCAACGACCCCGACCGTGCCCGTGAGCTGATGACCGCCACCATCGCCGGCGAGATGACCGAGGGTGAGCCGTTCGACGGCTACCTGGTGCTCCAGGGCGGCGTCCCCGAGGCGCGGGCGATGATCGGGAAGACCTGGTGGTGAGCGCCGCGGAGGCCGACGCGCGGGGGTAGGGGCTTGATCGATCGCCTCCATTGACCCGCCGGAGTACCCTCCTCGCATGTACCTCCGGCACCTCCACGTGAGCAACGTCAAGCTGCTCCGTGATGTCGACCTCGACTTCATGGGGGCCGACGGTCGCCCGCGCATGTGGACCGTCTTCGTTGGGGAGAACCGCCTGTGCAAGACGACGTTGCTCCAGACGATCGCGGCGGCCGCCTGCGGGCCCGACCGCGGCACTCAGCTCGTGACCGATGTCGTCGCGTCGTGGCCGGACCTGCGCAATCCCACGCCCCTGTGCGTAGACGCCACGTTCGGGTTCAGCGAGACGAGGCACGGTCGCCGCAGCTATCCGGGCCGCAGTCGCCCGTCGGCGAAGCCACCTCAGCTCCGCTCGCACCTCGAGCTCGAGCCCGACAAGCGAGTGTTCTCCGGCGGCTCGGGCTTCGAAGACGAGCCAGCCACCGAGGTCACCGACCCCCTCACCGAAGCCCGCAGCAAGGACCTCCCCGACTGGTTCGTCGCCGGCTACGGTCCGAGCCGCCTGCTGCGGAGCAGCGGAATGGTGGCCCGCCAGAGCGACCCCACCCTCGATCGCCTGCGGTCGCTGTTCGGCGCGAGCCTCATCGGCACTGGGTTCATCGAGATCCTCGGTGAGGACCTCGGTCGGGCGTTCGCGAAGGTGCTCCAGTCGGTCTTCGTCGCTGGCGGTCTACTGCCCCACGTGACGAACCTGGAGCTTCGTGGCCGAGGGGGGATCCGCTCGACGAAGGACCTGGTCGAGGCGCAGCGCTTCGAGATGGATCTCCTCGACACGGGCGGCAAGCGGATCCGCGTGCCCGCCACGTGGCTCTCGCAGGGCTACCAGACGTTGATCGCGTGGCTCGCAGATGTCGTGGGCCAGATCCTCCTCGAGGCAGGAGAACCGGTCGATGCCGCCGAGATGGAGGGCATCGTGCTCGTGGACGAGATCGACCTGCACCTGCACCCGACCTGGCAGCTGCGACTCATCCCTGCGCTCAAGCAGGTGTTTCCGCGACTCCAATTCATCGCAACCACGCACTCGGCGATGGTCCTCCCGGCGCTTGCAGCCGAGGAGATCATCTTGCTGTCCCAGGACGACGAGGGCAGCGTGGTCGCAACACCATCCGGTCAGTCTCCGGCCCTCCTCACCGGCTCGGAGCTCTTCGATGCGTTCTTCGCGATCCATGCGCTTCATCCCACCGCGCTAGGCGAGAAGACCCATCGCTACGGCCGGCTCGCGACCGATCCAACCCGAACCGCGGCCGAGGACCTCGCGATGACCGCGCTGCGTGCGGAGCTCGCCGCGAGTGGAATCGAGTTCGACTGGGATCCCGTGGCGCGAGAGGAGGAAGGATGATTCGCATCGAGCGAGCGGCAGAGCCGCCGGCCTTGGGCCCGCTTCGCAGTCATCGCCTGGCCGCCGCTCGTCTGGCCCTCGATGCCGGCAAGGCGATCGATTTCACGGGCTATGGCGTCGTCAAGGCCGAGCTCTTCGCGATGCAGCACAACAAGTGCTGCTACTGCGAGAAGCTACAGGAGCAAGCAAAGTACCGCGACGTAGAGCACTACCGTCCCAAGGCGATCTACTGGTGGCTGGCGTGGACCTGGGACAATCTCTTGTTTGCCTGCGTCGACTGCAACCGCGAGTACAAGCGGGACCAGTTCCCACTGGCGAGCGGCTCCACGCGGCTAGACGCCGGGCACGCGCCCCCGGGAGCCGAGCAGCCGCTGGTGCTCGATCCCTCCGACCCAACCCTCGATCCAACGCAAGAGATCGAGTTTCGGCGCGACAGGGTGCACGGCAATGAGCGCTGGAAGCCCTATGGCCTCACGCCGCGCGGGACGCAGACGATCGAGGTCTGCGGCCTCGATCGTCCAGGACTGCTGACCCACTACACGTACCATGTCAACCACGTGGTGCGGCCCAAGCTCGAGCGGTTCTTCGAGGCCATCGGGCACGGCGATGCCCAGGCCGTCGTGAGGGCATGGGGGAAGACCTTGCGAGGGCTCCTAGACCCCGCGCAACCGTTTCGCGCCCTGTCTCATGATTCGCTGGCGGTCTTGGTGAAGGCGCCGCTGCGGGAGCGGTACGGAGTGTTGCTCCCCCGCCCCGCGCCACGATGATCGCAAGCCTCACGGATCGCGCGAGTCGTCGACCGAGCCAACCGCGGCTAGGATGCGATCAGCCCGCGCCCGCGGGTGGACGTGCAATCATGCGATCAGCCTCCTCAGCCCCCTCATCCCTCGTTCGCGCCCTCATCCTGGCCACCCTCGTCTTCCCCGCCGCCTGCGACAAGAAGCAGCCACCCGCGGCCGACGATGGCGTCGTGACCCCGCCCGGTGACGAGGGGGGACCGCCCCCGGCCGCGGTGCGCAAGCCGGCGGTCGCGGCCGATCATGCGCTCTTCGATCGCTTCGAGGGCACCGGCTTCCCCAACGACTGCAAGGCCGACGCCGACTGCCACACAGGCGGGTGCGGCGGCGAGGTGTGCAGCGCCGAGGCCGGCGTGAACACGACCTGCGAGGTGCTGCCGGTCTCGTTGCCCGAGGGCACGGCGTGCGGCTGCGTGGAGAGTCAGTGCCGCTGGTGGAATGCCGAGGGCGCGATGTTGCCCGCGGCCCAGCCTCCGACCGAGGAGCCTCCGACCGAGGAGCCGCCGCCGAGCGGGGCCTCGTGCGCCACGGTGCGCTGCGCCGCGCCCACGCAGTGCATCGAGTACTACGGGATCGCAGGGCCCTCGGGGCCGAAGTTCGTGAGCTGCGAGATCCCGTGCAAGCAGTCGGCGAAGGACAGCTGCCCGGCCGGCAAGAAGTGCGTGACGATCACAGACGGCCCCGGCTCCGTCTGCCGCTAGCCTCCCGCATGTGAGCGTGGACACGCTCGAGTCACTCCGCGACGATTCCTTCTCGGGTCCGTGAAGGATCGTCGCGGAGGTGGAGACTGTCGAAGATATGCGTCTTCATCTT
>JBFIJN010000305.1:0-10527 GCA_041600735.1 Nannocystaceae bacterium | reverse complement strand
CGCCTTGCTCGGCTCGGGCTGCACGGTCGCCGCCGATGATGGCAATCCGTTCGGCACCGCGCCGCCCATGACCTCGGCGCCGCCGCTGGAGGGCAGCGGTGATGCGAGCACCGGCGGCAGCGCGGGCAGCAGCGGCGGCGGAGGCGATGCGAGCTCTTCGGGCGGCGCGCCGACCACGGGCGTGGCCGATGGCAGCACCGGTCCCGGGCTCACCACCGGAGTCTCGGTGGGCAGCACCACCGACGGAGGCGGCGGCAACGGCACTCAGCCGCTCGACGGCATGTACTCCGAGTGCGCCGTCCCGGCCGACTGCGGCTTTGCCCCCACCCTGTGCATCACCATCAACGATGCCGGCGGCGCCACGATCGGTGGGTTCTGCTCGGAGACCGGCTGCAACAACCCCGCCGTCGACTGCGATCCCTCGCCCAACGGCGCAGTCACACCCGTGTGCGTGCCGGTCACCGTGAACATGATGGCCGACATGGCCTGCGCGCTGCAGTGCAGCGGAGGGGCCGCCTGCCCGCCGCCGATGCAGTGCATCAACGTGACCGGCTTCGGCGAGGTCTGCGTGTGAGGCTACGCGCTGCGGATGCGAGGCCGTGCGCAGAGGCCCCAAGACCAGGCGAGTCGGGCTGGCGTCAGCAGCGTGGGGTCATCGGAGGGGAGCAGTGAATCCAGCCATGCGGCGACGCTGCCCGCGGCCCGGCTCGCGGCCGGAGACTTCTGTTCGGCGTCGAGCTCGTCGAGGATCCGGCGCAGTGGCTTGCCGACGCTGTGGACGATGACGCACGAGGGCGGAAGCGTTCGTTTGCCCGTGCACTTCGGTGCTGCGTCCGCGCCGAGCTCGCAGGTCTCGGCCGAGGCCACACAGCTCGGGTCGTTGCTGCGAATCTTCGCCAGCGCGGCAGCACGATAGTCACTGGTGGCAGGATCGTCGGTGTCGAGCAAGCGTCGCTCGCATTGGTCCCTGCCGAGATCGATGAAGGCGAGCGCGGGATCGACCTCGGGGCGCGCGAAGAAGCCGCGCTTGGCCATGGGCGAGACCCATGCATCGTCGCGGCAGGCAGTCCTCACCAGCTCGAGCGGAAGCACGTTCTCGAGCTCATGGGCCCGCAGGTGCTCGACATGCAGGAGGCGCTGCACATCCGCCGCGGATCTCAGCGCCTTGTCGAGCTTCCTCGCTGTTCCTCCGAGCTCCGCAGCAGGGTGGGCTCGGTCGCTGTCGAGGATGCAGAGCACGGGGTCGCCATCGGAGGACTCGTGGGGGACTTCTTGCCATGCGGTTGCGCCTCCGAGCCCACGGCAGCGGACGCTCAGCTCGTTGGCCGCATTGCGCGAGTGCGGGCGCAGCCGCATGGCCCATGCTCTTCCCAGCCACTCGAACCACTTTGCATCGTCGAGGTTCTCACCACCGAGCACCGTGCGCTCGAATCGGCCCCGGGCCCGCAGCCACGTCCAGTCGCGCCGATGCCAGCGGACTGGGTGAATGGGATCGGGCGTACGCCCCGCGGGGCCCGTGATGACGAGGCTGTCGGTGACGGTCTCGAAGGGGAGCTTGCGGCGGATGATGCTGCGAGCCATGGTCCGCAGCGCTTCCCGCTGGTCCCTGCTGAGCACGCTCCACGCGGAGAGACGCTCCAGCAAGATGGGCCTCGTGTTGATGACATGATCACCGCGCGACAGCGTCTCGCCGAGGATGCAGACGAAGGAGTTGAAGTCGGCATTGCCGACCCACTCGTCGAGCACCGGGAGGTACTCGGCCTCTCGCAGCGTGATCAGCATGGGGCGCGCTCAAGGGGAGAGGAACCCAACCGGCCAGTCGTGGAGCACCCCGTGCTCATTGAAGTGAGCATTGAAGACCCTGGTACCGCCCTCGGGGTGAGGCTCGAAGCAGACCACGCCCACGCGCTCGGGTGGGAGCTCGCCGCGAGCGATCATCATGCCGATCTCGCCGATGAGGTGATCGCTGTGGGTCTCGATGATCTGCATCGGGCCGTGCTCGTCGGCGGCGAAGGCACCCAGCGCGTGGCCCATGAGCACCTGCTGGTGAGGGTGCAGGTGCAGCTCGGGTTGTTCGATGACGATCGCCACATGCGGCGCTTGCTCGCGGCTCGTGGAGAGCTTTCGACTCGATGCCCACAGCTGCACCGCGACCGGGAGCAGCTGCGAGTAGCCGTAGCCAACATCCATGAGGTTGAAGCTCCCGCGGTCCTGCTCGACCTGCAGCGAGTAGTGCCCGCCCGCCGACTCGATGGTCACCGCAAAGCCGAACTTGTCACGGAGCTCGGCGTTGAGATCGTTGCGCTCATCGACGGACAAGGCGGCAAGGAACATCGCGAGGTTGGCCCCGCGAGGGTCGAGTTGGTCGACTGCAACGCTCTGGGGCCGGTAGGTGCGTTCGGGACTGGCGCGGAACGGGCCGACGTATGCGGTCCGAGTTGCGATCTCGTCCACGAGATCCTCGGCATCGTGGAGCCGTACCCGCGCCCAATCCCCGCCGCGCCACTCCTCGAACATGGACTCCGCTCGACGGAGTGCAGCACGGTCGGACGCGAGCTCCTCTGGGAAGGCCCCCACCGCGAAGAGATTTCCGGGAACGGCCTGTAGCCCGAGAATCCACGGGTGAGAGGTCCCGTTGAGCAGATCGCCATCCATTCGACCTTGCACGGACTGGAACCGCCCGTCCGGGCCGAAGCGCAGCGAAAGCTGTCGGTCCCCCTGCTCGAGCTCCACTCGGCGCACTTGGCTCCCGTCCGGGCCGTGGCCGAGCACAGTCAGTGCTGTCCATTGCGTCCCGTCCGCATCCCTGAACCGGAACGTGAAGGAGATCTCCTCGGCGCCGCGTCGCAGCGCTTCGTCGAAGCCTCCGAAGTCCACCTCGTCGCGCTCCCACCACAAGAGCGGCTCCCGCTTGCGCCGTCCCGCCGACTGCCGAAGCAGCGGGAACACCCGCGCGAACGTGCTCTTGCCGATCCCGTTGCGCCCCGCGAGCAGCGTCAGTCGTCGCAGCTCCACGGGCTGTTCCATTCGCAGCGCACGGAGGTTGTCCACCCCCAGCTCGCACAGGGTCACCCCGTCTGCGAGCAAGGGCAGGGCTGAGCTCACGGTCATCGAGGGCCTCTCACGGGCAGCATACCCCAGCTCCGTTGCAGGTCCCTCGAGCGGAGGGACCGTCGGCCGGACCTTCGCGACCGGCTACTCGTCGTCCGCCTCGAGCTCGACCATCAGCGCGGTGATGTTGTCCTTGCCGCCCTTGGCGTTCGCAAAGCGGATCGCCTCGAGCACGGCATCCTCGACCTCCATGTCGAGGAAGTAGCGCATCTCGTCGTAGGTCTCGATGTAGCCGTGGAAGCCGTCGGAGCACAGCACCACGCGGTCGCCGGGGAACAGCGGGATCGGCAGGGTGTCGACCTCGACGTAGTCCTTGTGGCCCACGGCGCGGGTGATGACGTTGCGGGTGCGCGAGCGCTGGGCTTGCTCGGGGGTGATGAGCCCGTGCTTGAGCTGGTAGTTGATGAGCGTGTGGTCCTCGGTGAGCTGGGCGACCTCGCCGTTGCGCACGAGGTAGACCCGCGAGTCACCCACCTGGCCCACGATTCCCACGTTGCCGCAGACCACGAAGACCGAGGCAGTGGTGCTCATGCCGCGCTGCTCGGGGTCGAGCTGGCCCATGGTGTGCACCATGTAGCAGGCGTTCTGGATCGAGCCGCGCACCAGCTGGCACAGCTGAGCGGTGCGCTCGCTGGCGTTGCCGGCCGCGATCTCGCGCACGATGGCCTCGTTGCGCTTGAGCCACTCCCAGATCAGCTCCACCGCCTCTTGGCTGGCGATCTCACCCTTGGCGCGACCACCCACGCCGTCGGCGACGACGAAGACGCCGAGGTCGGGGTCGGCGAGGTGTGAGTCCTCGTTGTGCTCGCGGGCGAGGCCGACGTCCGTGTGGCCGAAATAGCGGATGCGCATCGAGGGCGGAACGATACCAGCCGCCGCGCCCGCTCGCGAGCCGCTCGAGTGCGCGGTCGCGCCGCAGCGCGGCCCGGGGGTTGCCTCACGATCGATGCCAACCATCGGGTAAGCCGGCATGCACCCGAGGCTCGCCGGGGCACGTCGCCGAGAGATCGAGCGCGACCGCATGAAGACGCAGGGAAGGCGCAGCAGGGCCGCCGTAGGCCGTGTCTCCCGCAATGGGACGATCGATCCAGGCCAAGTGGACGCGCGCTTGGTGACGGTGCCCCGTGACCAGCCGCAGCAGCAGCTCCACCGGTCCGGCCACTTCGGTCTCGAGCGGCCACGCGAGGGTGGTCGCGGGTCGTCCTCCGTCGCGCACCGCGACGCGGTGGCGGCCGGCCGCGCCCAGCGGCGCCTCGATCGTCACGCCCTCCGCCGCGGGGGGCGGCCAGGGGCCCTCCGGGGCCGGCGTCGACGCCGGCGAGACTCCGGCGTGGCGCGGCGGCCACGGCCCGTCGCTCGCGCCGATGCGTGCGCGATAGAGCTTGAGGACGTCGCGCGCATGGAAGCCGGCCCGAGCCGCGCGCCAGGCGTCGAGCGTGCGGGCGAACGCGACGACGCCGGTGGTGTCGCGATCGAGTCGATGGACCGCGCCGCCCTGGCGCGGCTCGGGGCTGGCGTAGCGACACTCGGGGTGGACCAGCGCGACCGCATCGGCGAGCGTCGATGCATCATCGGGGCGCAGCCGGTGGGTGTGCATCCCCGCGGGCTTGAGCACGTAGACGAAGCGCTCCGTGCACGCGAGCACCGTGGGGGCCTCGGCGCGGCCGCCGGACTGCACGCGCAGGCTGAGACGACCGCCCAGCGGCACGCGCGTCGAGGGCGGGCAGCGGCGATCGTCGAGGTAGAGGTGACCCTCGAGCGCGAGCTTGCGAGCCACCCGACGCGACACGCTGGGGAGTCGCCGACCAAGGATCACATCGGCTCGCTCACCGACGTCCGAGGGCTCTTGCACGACCAACGCGAGCTCCTCGAACGGGGAGTCGTGCGGTGGACCGCGATCGTCGTCGTCCGCGCTCATGACGGCCGAGGCTGCTCCGCGGCATGGGGGTCGAGCACCAGCGCGCGAACCTCGGTGCCCGCGGGCAGCTCGGAGACCCCGGCGGGGACCGGCAGCAAGAGATCGGCGCCCGCGATGGAGCACGGATCGCTCGATTGCTGCCCGCGCAGCGGCATGGCTTCGTCGTCGCCGCAGGCCAGCGCACGGACGTAGTGAGCGCGAGGGCCCGCGCCGCGGGCGGGGGCTCGCAGGCGGACGCGCCGCGTGGGCAGGCCAGGCTCGCCCTGCACCCCCGCGAGGCGACGCAGCAGCGGGTAGACGAACAGCGCGAACGTGACCAGGCTGGCCGCCGGATTGCCGGGCAGGGCGAACGCGCGGCAGCTCTCGGTGACGGCGAAGGTGGTGGGCTTGCCCGGGCGCAGCGCGATCCCACGGAACACGGTGCGCGCGCCGAGGGCCTCGAGCTGCCCGTGCACCAGATCGTGATCGCCGACCGAGATTCCACCCGAGGTCACCAGCACGTCGGCCCCGAGGCCACGCTCGAGCGCGGCGCGCAGGCGCGTGACATCGTCGCCCACGTTGCCGAGGTCCCAGGGCTCGGCGCCGGCGCGGCGGATCCAGGCCGCGAGCACGAGCCCGTTGGTGCTGACGACCTGCGCGCCCTCGGGTCGAGTGCCGGCGGGCACGAGCTCGTCGCCGGTGCTGAGGATCGCGACGCGAGGTCGACGGATCACGGGCACCGAGGCGTGGCCGCTGCCGGCGAGGAGCGCGATGTCGGCGGGGCCGAGGCGTCGGCCGGGCCGCGCGAGCACGTCGCCCTCGCGCAGCTCGCTGCCCTGCGCGCGGATGAACGTCCCGGGCTCGAGCGTGCCGAGCGTATCGGTGTCGACGATCAACAGCTCGCCGTCGCGACGGGTGTCTTCTTGGGCGATGACTGCATCGGCGCCGCTCGGGATCACGGCGCCCGTGGAGATGCGCGCGGCCTGGCCCGCGCCGAGCGTGGTCTCGCTGGGGTGGCCCGCCGCGCTCTCGCCCCGCACCGTCAGCACGACCGCATTGCCGCACGCGCGCAGGTTGATCACGTCGAGGCTGCGCACCGCATAGCCATCCATGATGCTCACGTCGCGCTGGGGGAGATCCCAGCCGGCGTGCAGGGTGGCTGCACAGACGCGGCCATCGACGGCGGCCACGTGGACGTCTTCGGGAGCGAGCGCGCCGGCGTGCTCGAGCACGAGGCGCCCGGCTTCATCGACCGTGACGGGCATGGCCGTTGCCATGACACAGATTGCGCGCGCGGTCACCGCGCATCAAGGGCGGCCGCTCAGCCGCCGGGGATTTTCGCTGTTTCCGCGGTCGAGGGTGCGCGTCGGCTCGGCGGTTTCTTGGCCGATCCCACCGCCTTCTTGCCGCGCTTGCCGGGCACGCGCGCGGTCTCGGCGGTCGATGGGGTCCGCGTGCCGCGATCCGCGATGGCCTCGGCCTCCTCGAATCCCTTGGGCGAAGGCGCCTCGAACGTGCCCCGCTGGTGCGCCTCGTCGACGTAGACCACCAGCACCTCGCCGGCCTCGGGCACGTGCTCGCGGGCGAACGCGTTGATCCGCGAGAGGTCGCCCGTGGTGAGATCGAGCCTCCCGCCGATCTTCTCGAGCGTCTCGCCGGCGCGCACCCGGTAGGCCCGGCGCAGCTTCCCGCGGCGCGCGAGCTCGGCCTCGATGTGCGCGCGTGATCCTCGGATCACGTGCTCCACCTCGCTGCGCTCGAGCAGGGCCACGTGCTGCGCGGCGCCGTCGAAGGCCTGCGGCACCAGCAACTGCAGCACGATCCCGCTCTGCAGGCGCGCGCGCGGATCGAGGTCGTTCCAGCGCACGAGGTCGGACCAGCGCACTCCCAGCGCGCGCTCGAGGTCGGGCGGGGTGCTCGCGCGATTGGTGCGAAAGAACACCAGCCGCTGCCCCGGGCTCGGCTCGAGCGGGGGCACGGCCGCGAGCGGCAGCGGCTCGGCCGGGCTCGCGGCGGCGGTCGGCGTGGCGACGGGCACCACCAGCACCACGCCGCCCACGACCTCGGCCGCATCCTCGATGCCGTTGAGCCGGCGCAGCTGCTTCTCGGTGATGCCGTACTTGCGCGCGATGGCGTCGAGCCGCTCGCCGTGCTTCACGGTCATCGTGGTCTCGCCGCGCCACAGCTGCTCGAGCTCGGGGCGCGCGGCCCCGAACGCTTCGGCCTTGTCTCGCGGGATCCTCACCGTGGCGCTGCGCTCGGGCGGCGTTCGCCCGCGCACGAGCGCGGCGTTGATCTCCGCGAGCCGATCGCCATCGGTGTCGAGCAGTCGCGCGAGATCCTCGAGCCGAGTGGATTGCGCGAGCTTCACCTCGACCCACGCGAGCTCGGCGTCGGGGTTGATGTCCTTGGCGCCGTAGCCCAGTGCCTCGCGATTGCGCCCCACCAGCGCGGCCGCCACGATCTTCGGCACGTAGCTCACCGTCGCGTGGGGCAGCCCGCTCTCGAGCTTGGCCAGCGCCCAGAAGCTGTTGGTGTTGTGCCGGTCGATCGAGGTCATCACCAGCCCGTAGCCGGCGTTGTAGGCCGCGAGCGCGAGCTCCCACGAGCCGAAGCGCGCGTGAAGATCGGAGAGATACGCGGCCGCGGCGTAGCTCGACTTCTCCACGTCGAAGCGCTCGTCGATCCAGAAGTCTTGCTGGAGGCCGTAGACGTTGCCGCTCGCCTCCATGAACTGCCACAGCCCCGCCGCGCCGACCCGCGAGCGCGCCCGCGGGTTGAACCCGGATTCGGCCAGCGCCACGAACACGAGATCCTCGGGCACGCCGACCTCCGTGAGGATCGCTCGGAGCCTGCGCTCGTAGCGGCCGGCGCGACGCAGCCAGGCCTTCATCAGCGCGCGGCCGCTGTCGCGGTCGCGGAAGTAGCGGAGGTAGTCGACCAAGCGATCGTTCCAGCGCACCGGTAGCGCGGGTAGCTCGAGCGCGGCCATCCACGGCTCGGGTGGCGCGTCGACCAAGCTGGGCGCGGCGCCTCCCTCGGGGAAGCTCGCGCGCTCGAACGCGGCCAGCGACTGGCGCAGCGACCAGTCGGGCATGCGCGGCGGGGCAGCCCACGCCACGTGCAACACATCACCCGAGGGCCGGTCTCCGCGGACCTGCGCCCGCCCGCTCGTCGACACCCAGACGGCACCCACCTGCTCGCGCTCGGCCTTGTCGGAGGCCCCAGACCCCGCGCGTGCCGTCGGCGGAACCGCAAGCCACGCCAGCACCACGAGGAGCGCGGCCCTCCACCCGCCCAGGCGGGCGGGCAGGGGGGCAGCCCCCCCCAGGCGTACACTGCACTCGGCGCCACCCAGCATCGGCGTCACACGCTAGCAAAGGTGGATAAAGCCGACTACCTTTCCACCCATGCTTCTCTCGATGCTCAGCGGCATGGAGATCGCCATCATCATCGCGGTGGTCCTGCTCATCTTCGGGCCGTCCAAGTTGCCGCAGCTTGGCGAGGGCGTGGGCAAGATGCTCCGCGGCTTCAAGAAGGAGATGAAGGCGATCGACGACGACAAGGTCGCCGACAAGGCCACGTCCAAGGCGGTCGAAGGGGACGACGACGCGATCGACGTCACGCCGACGAAGAGCGCCAGCTCCGACAAGGCCAAGGCCAAGGCTTGAGCCGCGCCTAGAGCGGAGGTCGCAGCCGTCGACGGATCGCCGCCGCCAAGCGTGGCGGCAGGTGAGGGTCGCGGCCGATCTCCACGAGCTCGCGCCGGTTGAGCAGCCCCAGCAGTCGCAGCGCCGTGTCCAGCGGTAGCTTGGGGTTGCGCACCAACGCGCGACGCACCCGTGGAGCCGTGCCGAAGCGCCGCGAGCCCAGCACCAGTCCGAGCACCGTGGCCGAGGCGTGGCGCGCCGTGGCGATGCGTAGGATGTCGTCTTCGGTCACGTGCGGGTTGCCCAGCAACAGGCGCACGACCTCGGCGTGCGGGTCTACCAGCAGCGGCTGCAGCACCTGGCGATCCCACGAGCGGGCCAGGCTCTTGCGCTCGCCCAGGGTCAGCGGTCGCGTGCCGGGCACGAGCGGCCGCGGCTGATTGGCGGGCTCCTCACCCAGCGCGCCCTCGGGAGCGAGCAGTAGATCCGCGCATGCATGAAGGCCGAGGGCCTCGGCCGCCTCTCCGATCGATCGCCGCTGGGCCAGCGGCAGGCGGTCGTCTCCGAACAGATCTACCGCGGCCAACAGGCTCAGATCGAACGGGGGCCCGCCCGCCCGTCCGGCCGTGGCGAGCGCGTCGAGCAGCCACGCGGCCTGCTCTGGCGTGGTCGCGGTGACGAGCTCGGCGAGCCTCGCCGCTCGCATGTCTCGCTCCGGCAGCGCGGCCAGGCGCGCCGCGATCTGTCGAACATCGAGCTCCGTCGGCTCGGCGACGAGGTTGGCAGCGCCCGACACGATGAAGTCGAGTGTCCCACGAACGCGTCGGCGGTGGTGTCGCCGCGCGCGCTACGGATCCTCGAGGCTACTGGCCCTTGATGTACTGCCGGTACAGCTTCTCGAGCAGCGGTCGGGGATCGGGATCGTACCCCTCGTTGAGGGCGAGGCTCGCGCCCACCAGACCCCCGGCGAGGAGCACCAACAGCAGCACCATGACGACGCCGAACGTCGACATTCGCTCGATCTCGTCTTCGTCGTCGAAGGGCTCGAGCTCGCCAACCGGCTTGGGCGGCTTGGTCTCGTCGCCCAGCTGCAGCGCGCGACGCTCGGGTGGCGTCGTCTCGTCTTCGGGCCGTGGCGTGACCTTGGCGCGGCCGGGTGGGGTATGCGGCGGCACCCGATCCCGACCGGACGGGGTCTGATCGACCTCGACCTCGCGGACGGGCGGCGGCGGGCTAGCCCGACGTGCCGCGGCCAGGGCCTCCATCTCGCGCCGCGCGGCGTCGCGGGCCTCGGAGGGCACCACCATGGTCGGCAGGTCCTCGTCCTCGTCGCTCCCCAGCGCGGGGTGGGCCGCGTGCTCGGCCGCAGTGGGCACGGGCTGCGGGGTCGGCGTTGCCCGCTCGGGCGCGACGATCGCGGGCTCGCGCACCGGCGGCACATCGACCGTGGTCTGGGGCTCCGCCTCGTCCTCTTCGTCGAAGTCGATCGAGAGCTCGTCCGCGGGCGCAGGCGTTGGCCCGGCGCGCACGATCTCGGTGGCGGGCGCGGGCACGTGCACCGCGATGTCGTCTTCGTCGCGCGCGAGCGGAGCGCGACGCACGGGCGGGATGTCGACCGGGACCACCCGCTCCGCTCCGCGGGGCAGCATGTGCACCTCGGTTCGAGCCTCGTCGGAGGGCTCGGCTCGCGCGGAGGCGGCCGGTCGCAGCGGCTCGGGGCCCGGGGCAGCGATCGGTCGCGGGGCCTCGGTCGCGGGTGCGAGCGGCTCGCGTCGGGTCCGCACGGGCGGAATGTGGGGCGTGGTGACGAGCGGCGTCTCCTCGATGGCGGCGGCCGCCACGAGCGGCCGCGGCACCGCGACGGGCTCG
>JBFIJN010000304.1:0-10678 GCA_041600735.1 Nannocystaceae bacterium | reverse complement strand
TCGAAGACCTCGTCGGCCTTGATCACCAGCGGATGATCGGGCACGCGAGGGACGGTCGCGGCATCGGTCGTGGCGTTCATGGCCTCTGGCGAAGGTCTACCCCAGCCGCGGCGCCTTGCAAAGCGCAGCGCACAGGGCGCCGCAGTCGCGTGGGCGCGCGTGGTCGCGCTGGCGCGGGTCGAGTTGGCGCCGTCGCGTTGGCGCCGTCGACCCCGCTCACTGCATGGTGGCGGAGAGGATGATCACTGGCTCGAGCGGCACATCATTGCGGTCGACCTCGACCGCGGCGATCGCATCCATTACCTCGAGGCCGGAGACGATGGTTCCGAACACCGCGTAGCCGGGTGGATCGTCGAGGAATGCGTTGTCGACGAGATTGAGGAAGAACTGCGAGGTCGCGCTATTGGGATCCATGGTGCGCGCCATCGAGATCGTACCGCGCGTATTGAACAGGCCATTGCCCGACTCGTTGACGATCGGCGGCATGGTGGCCTTGGTCACGAGGTCCTCGGTGAGCCCGCCGCCTTGGATGACGAAGCCCGGGATCACGCGGTGGAACACGGTCGCGCCCATCCCATCACTCCCGTCGAAGAAGCCCGCCTCCACATAGGCGATGAAGTTCTCCGCGGTGATCGGGGCGGCGACTTCGTCGAGCTCGATCACGAGGGTCCCCAGCGTCGTCTCCATCACCACTTGGGGCACGCCCGTACCGGTGGTCGTCATCGTGGCGGCGGTGGTGACGTCATCGGTGGTGGTGGGGCTCGTCGTGGTGACGGGGCCCGCCGTGGAGTCGGCGGGGTTGGTCGAGTTGCTGGTGCCGGCCTCATCGCTCGTGGCGTCGGCGGTTTCCTCGCTGGGGGTGGGACCCGTGGTTTGCGCAGGACCGTCGCCGGAGGTGCAGCCGGCAAGGAACAGTGCGAAGCCGAACAGCAGCGACGAAGCCCGGAGGGGAGATTGCATGGCGCCGAGCATACCGGACCGAGCGGACGGAGGTTGGAACCTCCCTCGACCCGCGGTGTCTCGGCCCACCACCGCAAGGAGCTTCCATGCCGCTCGATCCGCTCGATCCGCTCGACCTCTCGCCAACCCAAGGTCCTCGCGCCAACCCAAGGCGTGGACTTCTCTTGCTGAGCGCGTGCTCGCTGCTCGCCGTTGGCCTCGGGATCAACGTTCATCGGCACATCTCGGTCGCCGAGGACGAGCTGGGGCTGGAGGAGGAGCAACTCGTGAGCGGACCCCGCTACGTGGGATACATGAAGCTGCCCGAGCCCGAGTCCGAGTCCGCGGATGAAGCGGGCGGCCAGGGCCAGCGCCACAAGGGCGAGGAAGGCGTGATGGGTCGGCCCCGCGCGAGCGCGAAGCACGGGCTCTACGCGATGAAGGGCCCGCGCGGCGCGACGCTGCGGCCCGCGGAGGCGATCCCGCAGATGGCCCGCAACTTCGATCCCGAGCTCGCGGCTCGCAACGCGGGGATCCTCGGCCACATGCAGCAGGAGTCTGGCCACTTCCTCGCCAGCCCCTACGGCAGCGCGTTCGCGGTGGGCAACGACGACGAGGACGTGTGGGGCGGGCTCATCGGTCATGAGCCCGCGCCCGCGTGGGATCCCCAGGCCTATGCGCAGTGGACCAGCGACGCGTTCGTGAAGGCGGCCGACGATGCAGTGTCGACCTTCTCCGTCGACGTCGACACCGGCTCGTACAGCCTGATGCGCCGCAGCCTCGTCGAGGCCCAGTCGTGGCCCGCTCCAGGCAGCGTGCGCATCGAGGAGCTGATCAACTACTTCGACTACGACTATCCCGAGCCCCGCGGCGAGGTACCGCTCTCGATCACCAGCGAGGTGGGCCCGTGCCCGTGGGACGACGCGCATCGTCTCGTCCACGTGGGCCTGCAGGGCAAGCACGTGGCCCCGGGCCAGGTCCCGCCGCGCAATCTCGTGTTCTTGGTCGATGTGTCCGGCTCGATGTCGGGCGAGCTACCGCTGGTGGTCTCCTCGCTCGCGTACCTCACCGAGCAGCTCGGTGAGCGCGATCGGATCTCGATCGTGGTGTACGCCGGGGCGGCCGGCACGGTGCTGCCACCCACCGCGGGCTCGAACAAGGCGCGGATCCTGGGCGCGCTCGATCGGCTCGAGGCCGGGGGCTCGACCAACGGCGGGGAGGGCATCGAGCTCGCCTATGCGCTCGCCCAGGAGCACTTCGTCGAAGGTGGCATCAACCGGGTCGTGCTGGCCACCGACGGTGACTTCAACGTGGGCACCACCAGCCACGACGCGCTCGTGGAGCTGATCGAGGCCAAGCGCAAGTCGGGCGTGTTCCTGTCGGTGCTGGGCTTCGGCGGCGGGAACTACCAAGACGTCACCATGGAGCAGCTCGCCGACAAGGGCAACGGCAACTATGCATACATCGATGGGCTCGCGGAGGCGCGCAAGGTGCTGGTGGAGCAGGCTGGCGCCACGCTGGTCACGATCGCAAAGGACGTGAAGATCCAGGTCCACTTCGATCCCTCGCTCGTGCAGCGCTACCGACTCGTGGGGTACACCAACCGCGTGCTCGCCGATCGCGACTTTGCCGATGACACCAAGGATGCCGGGGAGATCGGGGCGGGGCACACCGTCACCGCGCTGTACGAGATCGAGCCGGCGAGCGAGACCGTGAGCGACGAGGCGCTGCTGCGGCTCGAGCTGCGCTACAAGGACCCAGACGGCGATCGCAGCAAGCTCGTGCAGCAGCCGGTCACCGATCGCGGCGCGAGCCTGGCCGAGACCTCCGACGACTTTCGCTTCGCGGCCGCGGTCGCCGGGTTCGGGCAGCGGCTGCAGGGGCTGCCCACGGCCGTCGAGCCCGGCTCGCTGCAAGCTCTACGCGATCTCGCCCGCGACGCGCGGGGGGCCGATCCGCAGTGTCGTCGCGCGGAGCTGCTCGGGCTCATCGAGCGGGCGAGCGCGCTCGGGGGCCACGCGTTCGAGCCTGCGTCCGTTGGCTGTGAGCCCTCCGAGGTCTCGCGCCCGGTCGTGTACGGCGAGCCGCTGTCGGTCGTGGAGGCCTCGACCGACCCCGCCGGGCCGGAGCCCTTCGACTGGCAGCGCTTCGTGCTCGAGGTGCTCTACCTCGTGCCGCCGCTGCTCGCGTTGCCGTTGTTCGTGATGGCGCTGCGACGACCTCGCCGTCGCCGCTAGCGGGCCTCGAGTCGACGCACTCCGATGTCGTCGAGCAGGTACTCGACCACGGCCCGCTGCATCTCGATGCGGCGGGCCTCGGCGAAGCCCATCCAGGTCTCGATGCACAGCCCCACGCAGCCGACCGCATCCACGATGACCTCGGTGGACGAGGTTGCCACCGGGTAGTACTGCGGGTCGAAGTGCTCGCCGTCGCCCGTGAAGCGGGCGTTGAGCCGCGCGAGCACGCGGTCGACGATCGCCGGCCGCGGCTCCACGCCGTACACGATGGTCTGCCCGAACGAGGGCACGACGGCGGGATCGTAGCGCTTGGTGCTCTCGTGCAGCGTGGTCACGAGCGCCGGTCGCTCGTCGAGCACGAGATCCATGAAGCGTCGCGCGAGCTTGATCTCGCGCTCGGGTGCGGCCGCATCCCCCGGAAAGCAGCGATTGAGATCGAGCCCACCCGGAGCTCGACGCTCGCGCGCGCGGTAGGCCGGCGGGTTCATCACGGGCACCACGATGAGCCGACCATGCGTCGGCCGCAGCTGCTCCTCGAGCAGCTCCTCGAGCGCGTGCACGCCCGCGACCTCGTCGCCGTGGATCCCCGCCTGGATGAGCGCGGTGGGGCCCGGCCGCGCGGCATCGAAGACGTGCAGGGGCAGCGTGGGGGAGAACCAGTGGACACCGGGGGACAGCGGCATGGCGCCCAACGGTACGTCGCGCGGCTCCGAGATGCACCACGTGCGCTGCGCTAGCCGGGAGTGGCGGGCGCGGTGACCTTGCGCGCGAAATACCACGCGCTCGCCACGAACGCGGTCGCGCACACCACCGCGGTCACGTAGGAGAATCCGCGGAAGAACGCCAGCCACGAGAGCTCGGCCTGCCCCAGCAGCTTGTAGAGCAGCACCCCGACCGAGCCGGCGTAGCCGAACGCGTCGGTCACGTAGATCATGAACACCGCGGTGCCGGCCGCCCCCGTCGCTGCGATCAGCCGATCGAACAGCATGCAGCCGTAGGGCACATAGGCGAGGTAGAGCCCCGTGCCGATGAGGACCATCCACGTGACCGGCCCCACCAGGCCGAGATCGAAGGCCACGGTGGCTCCGCCGATGAGCAGCGCGCCCGCCCCCATCACCGCGTGCACCGCGAGCAGCGCCCGCCGGTTGTCGCGGACCCGATAGAGGAGGGCCAGCCCGACCAGCACCGCCAGCGCCACGGGGATCTCGGTGAGCGTGAACAGCTCGGGCTTGCCGCTCTCGCCCACGGCCGCCCAGATCTCGGCCGCGAAGTTGTCGCGGAAGTCGCGATAGGCGGTGAGCAACGTGTAGAGCCCGGTCAGGAGGGTGAGCCCGAGCCCGAAGCGCACGAAGAACGCCCGGCGCTCGGCGCCGGTCATCGGCTTGCGCTGGGTGCGGGCCCGGACGTCGTCGACCGCGGGCGCCGGGAGCTGGTCGAGCAGCCACACCGCGGCGAAGAACGGCGGCAGGAACAACAGCCCCGTGGCGAACGGCATCCACGCCTCCGACACGCCAAGGCCGAGCAACAGCGCGCCCACGCTCTTCACCGCTCCGCTGGCCAGGATGTACGAGGCGCTCAGCCCGGCGCCGAGGATCTCGGAGGTGCGCCGGCCCTCCAAGAACCCGAACACCAATCCCCAGACCGCGCCGAGCGGCAGACCATTGAAGAACATCGCGAGCGGCCGCAGGCGCGGTGGCACCAGCCCGAACGCGAGCAGCGAGAGCTCGGCCACCACGATGAGCGCCACGAGCACCAAGGCCCGCCGCTCGGCCGCCAGCTCGGTGACCAGCTTGACCCCGAGGAACTTCGAGAGCGTGTAGCCGACGACCTGGCTCAGCACGAGCGTGGTCTTGAGGTCGAAGCCGAGTGCACCCTCGCCCGCGAAGCTGGCGGCCGCAAAGGGCTTGCGGAACCCATACATGCAGAAATACGCCGTAAAGGCCGCGACGATCGCGTAGCTCGAGAATGCCGCCGGCGATGCGCGCTGCAGCCGGGCGGTCAGGCCTGAGCTCACGCCTAGGAGCTTCGCCGGCGTCCCGTCCCCCACGCAAGCACCGCCCCGCCCGACTCGTTCGGTTTGACGCCTACGGCGTTGGCGGTGTATCTGAGTCGACGATAGCGGCCGTCCCGCGGGGGGGTGTCCGCCTCGATCCCTCAGGAACGGAATGATGGTCAACAAGCACTTGGTGTTGGCGCTAGCGATGCTGCTGCCCTGCGGCTGCGCTGGTCGCAAGGCGGTTTGGAAGGATGGCGATGGCGACCAGGGTGCGGCTGCGGCCAGCTCGGACACCGCCGCCTTGATCGCCAAGGGCGACGAGAACTGGGGCAAGCGCACCGATCCCGCGGCGATCAGAGCCGCCATTGCCGAGTGGGAGAAGGCGGCCACCGTCGACGGCAAGAACGTCGAGCTGCTGTCCAAGATCACCCACGGCTACTACTTCCTGGCCGACGGCTACTTGCGCGCCGACCAGAAGGAGTATCTGGCGACCATGGACAAGGCCGTGAAGTGGGGCGAAAAGGCGATGATCGCGGCCTCGCCCGAGTTCGAGGCCAAGATGCGCGACGGCGGCAAGATCCCCGACGCGGTCAAGCTGGTGCCCAAGTCGGGCGTGCCCGCCATGTACTGGTACGCCAGCGCGCTCGGCAAGTGGGCCAAGATGAAGGGCTTCGCCGTGCTCCTCGGCCAGAAGGACAACGTCAAGGCCACCATGGATCGCTGCCTCGAGCTCGATCCCACCTTCTATTACGGGGGTCCCCACCGCTATTTCGGGGCGTTCTACGCCGTGGCGCCCGCGTTCGCCGGCGGCGACCTCGAGAAGTCCAAGGTCCACTTCAACAAGTCGCTGGAGATCGAGCCCAACTACGTCGGCACCAAGGTGCTGTGGGCGGCCGAGCTCTCGGTGAAGGAGCAGGACGAGGACACGTTCGAGAAGCTGCTCAACGAGGTTCTCGCCGCCCCCGACGATGCGATTCCCGAGCTGACGCCGGAGATCATCGTCGAGAAGGGCAAGGCCAAGGAGCTCTTGGCCAACCAGCACGAGCTGTTCTAGCCCCTCAGGGTTTCTCCGATGCCGAGCCCGGGTCGCCAGCGAGCGACTCGGGCTCGATGCGTTGCAGGCGGCGGATGTGAGCGATCGCGGATCGTCGAGGGCGATCGCCAAAACCCTAGGACAATTCACGGCTTGAGGCGTTTTGGTGCTTGCTCCGAGGCATCGCGTGGCGGTTCAATCGGGTGCGCCATTGAAGGCCGGGCCGGGGGCCCGCGTCCGAAGGGCCCGCTGGGGAAGGGGAGCGCACGGCCGTGGCTGCGCGCACCCGCTCCTCTCGATTCGCCCGAGCACCGAGGAACCGCCAACGCGATGACCACCAAGATCTCCACTACCCGTCGCCGCTTCGTGCAAGGCACCGCAGCGGCCGCTGCCTCCACCTTCTTCATCGGGCGTGCCCACGCCGAAGATGCAGAATTCGTGATGAAGGTGGCCACCGTGGCGCCCGCTGGGACGCCTTGGGCTACGCAGCTCAAGAAGTTCAAGAGCGCGATCAAGGAGCAGAGCGCCGGCCGGATCAAGGTGAAGACCTATCTGGGCGGGGCGCTGGGCGACGAGATCGCCACCGCCGAGGCCACCAATCGCGGCACCATTCAGTGCTTCGGCGGTACGTTCAGCGCGCTGGCCTCCGCGGTCCCCGAGCTCGACGCGCTCGAGCTGCCCTACCTCTTCCCCTCCGAGAAGAAGGCCGACGAGATCCTCGACAACGTGATCCGCGAGGATCTCGAGACGCTGCTGTGGGATCGCGGCTACAAGCTCCTCTTCTTCTCCGAGAATGGCTTTCGCTCGATCGGCTCCAACTTCGAGGTGGCGAGCCCGGCCGACCTCGCCGGCCGCAAGATGCGTTCTCAGCAGTCGGACGTGCACCTGAACACCTGGAAGGCGTTCGGGGCCTCGCCGGTGCCCATCGCGGTCATCGACGTGCTGCCCGGGCTCCAGACCGGCGTGGTGGACGGCTTCGACAACACCCCGCTGTTCGCCTTCGCTGCGTCCTGGCACCAGGCGATCACCCACTTCACGCTGACCAAGCACATCTACCAGCCGGGCGTGGTGGTGCTCTCGCGCAAGTTCTGGGAGAGCCTGCCGGCTGACCTGCAGACGATCGTGATGGGCGATCCCAAGGACCTGGCCAAGAAGGGGCGCCGCGGGGTCCGGGCGATCGGAGCGATGCTCGAGCAGAACTTCGTCGACGCCGGGATCAACCTCAAGCGGCTCAGCGCCGCCGAGACGGCGGCGTTTGCCGCCAAGGCCAAGGTCGCTCACGACCAGTTCCGGGACGGCACCACGGCCCAGGGCAAGGCACTGCTCGACAAGATCAAGAAGGCCCTCTAGTCCGGGCCAGCGGCGGGCCCGCGAGCGGCCGGCCAGAGCGAAGAGGGCGGGGCGACCGAGTCGACCCCGCCCTTTTCACGTCCGCCTCCCTAGGGCCGGGCGCGGGTTTGCGTTACGATGCGCTCCGCCCGTGTCGGTCTACAAACGCATCGATCGTGGGGTGTACCAGGCCGAGCGCATCGTCGTCGTGACCGCGTTGCTGGTCATGTCGGCCGTGGTGTTCCTCGACGTGGTCTACCGCAGCTTCTCGGGCACCGAGAGCAAGTTCGCCGCCGTGGTCTCGCGCGCGTTGGGTTGGGTGGGCACCGACCTCCCCCCCGACTCGCCCGGCTACGAGCAGCTCGCGGCCTCGTCGCCCTATGTCCTGTTCGTGGGCTTCTCGGCGCTCGCGTACTTCGGCATCCGCTCCACCAAGCGCGCCACGCCGATCGCAGCTCCGATCGCCGCCGTCGCCGCGGTGGGCGGGGTGCTGATCGCACACGGGCTCGTGCGGCTGTTGTTGGTCACGCTCCCCAACGGTCTGGTCTGGTCGCAAGACCTGGCGCTGGTGCTGACGCTCTGGGTCGGCTTCGTGGGCGCATCCATGTGCACCTACGAGAACCGCCACCTCAAGGTCGAGGCCGTGCAGCGGCTGCTCCCCGAGAAGATCCGCCCGTTCGTGGGCTTCGTGTCGGGGGTGTTCACCACCGCCGTGTGCCTGGGCCTGCTGTGGGTCTCCATTCGCTACGTGGCCTACCACCGCGCCGAGTACGTGAGCACGAGCGGTCGCGGCGGCGTAGTGGCCGGCATGGACCTGCCCAAGTACCTGGGCTTCGCCGCGCTGCCGCTGTCGTTCGGGTTCATGTCGATCCGATTCTTCGTGAAGGCCCTCGCCGCGCTGCGCGGCGAGGTCGAAGCGCCGCTCGATCCTCTCGTGGCCGTCGGCGCGGTGCGACCCGACGAGGGGCTCCTGCCCAGCGACGTGGCCACCGAGGCGCAGCCGGCCGTGCGGGCCGCCGAGGAGAGCGCCATCGATACGATGAAGTCGCGGCAGGAGCAGGCGGCCGCGAGATCGCCGGGCGTGCCGTGGCCCCAGAGCAAGGTCCCCACGGACGCGCACGACATCATTCCCCCGGGGATCGAGCCGCTTGCCGACGCCGATCCCAGCGACTTCGACCCGAGCGACTTCGATCCGCGCGAGACCAAGGAGATCGAGGGGGGACCGATCCGCCTCGCCGACGTCACCCGAGATCTGAAACCGGGTGAGCTCCTGGCGGACCCCGCCGACGGCGAGGAGGAGGAGGGCCAATGAGCTCGCGCAACACGATCGTTCGCGGGGTGGCCCTGCTGGTGCTGCTGCTGGTGGTGGGGCTGTCGCTCACCAGCGCCGCCTCGCCCGAGGGCATGGAGCTCGCCGAGGAGCTCGCCGGCGAGGACCAGGGCTCGGGTCGAGGCCTGCTGCTGGTGCTGGCCTTGGTCGCGATGGTGGTGCTGGGCTCGCCGCTCTTCGTCATCATGGGCGTGCTCGGGGCCATGTGCTTCTCGCTGTACGGCGAGGCCGGCCTCTACGAGTTCTCGGCCTGTACCACCCTCGATCCCCAGGCGATCTGTGGCTACGACACCTTCCCCGCGAAGATGGCGAGCCTGACCACCAAGAACGTGCTGCTGGCGATCCCGTTCTTCGTGGTCTCGGGCGCGATCATGAGCGAGGGCGACATCGCCAATCGCCTGGTGGCGTTTGCTCGCGCCGTGGTCGGCTGGCTGCCGGGCGGGCTGGCCGTGGCCACCGTGGGCGGCTGCATCTTCTTCGCCGCGATCAGCGGCAGCAGCCCGGTCACGGTGATCGCGATCGGCTCGATGATGTTCCCGGCGCTGGTCAAGGCTGGCTACAAGGAGCGCTTCTCGATGGGCCTGGTCACTACGGCCGGGTCGCTGGGCATCCTCATCCCGCCGTCGATCCCCATGCTCGTGTTCGCGATCGTGGCCGGTGGCCGCGTGCCGGTCGACGTGGGCGAGCTGTTCTTGGCCGGGATCCTGCCCGGGCTGCTCATCGGCCTGATGCTGTCGCTCTACAGCATGTGGGTCGCATCTCGGGGAGCGGGGACGGAGCGCACGCGCTTCTCCTTCCGCGAGGTCGTGCTGCGCTTCCGCGAGGGGTTCTGGGCGGTGATGCTGCCCGTGGTCATCCTGGGCGGCATCTACTCGGGGCTGTTCACGGCCACCGAGGCCGCGGCCGTGAGCGTGGTCTATGCGCTGGTCGTGGAGCTGTGCATCCATCGCAAGATCGGGATCCCGCAGCTGCCCAAGGTGCTCTCCGAGTCTGCGGTGCTGATGGGGACGCTCCTCATCATCATGGCGCTGGCGTTCGGGCTCAACGACTTCCTGGTGGAGGAGAAGATCCCCGATCTGGCGGTCGAGCTCATCCGCAGCATGCACCTCAGCCCGATCCAGTTCCTGCTCATCATCAACCTGATGTTGCTGGTGGTGGGTGCGCTGATGGACTCGATCTCCGCGATCGTGATCATCGCGCCGCTGCTCAAGCCGATCGCGGATCAGCTCGGCATCGACCCGGTGCACCTCGGGGTGATCTTCATCGTCAACCTCGAGATCGGCTACCTCACCCCGCCGATCGGCATCAACCTGTTCGTCGCCTCGAGCGTGTTCGAGAAGCCGCTCGACCAGGTGATCCGCTCGGTGCTGCCGTTCATCGCGCTGATGTTGGTGGGGCTGGGCCTCGTGACCTACGTGCCGACGATCTCGGTGGGCCCCGTCAACGTGCTGCTGCGCGGCGAGCCGTTCTACGAGCCGCTGCCGCAGGTCGATGAGCAGGGGCGGCTCGTGAGACCGGGGCAGAGCGAGTCTTCCGTCCAGATCGTTCAGGTGGGCGAGGTCAATGCGCAGGGCGTTCGCGTGCTCTCGATGGAGGAGATGACCGAGATCAGCGAGCAGATGTACGCGCTGTGTGACGCGGCCGAGACGGTCGTCGACGACGAGCTGCCGCCCGGCGAGCGCGTGGCCAAGTGGCGCACGCTGGTCGGCAAGGAAGACGTCACCAACCCCGACGTGCTGAAGATCGTGGAGCTCGTCGACGCGGTCGGACCGGAAGCCTACCCGCGGGTCACCACGGCCGCGGAGACGCTGATG
>JBFIJN010000303.1:0-10679 GCA_041600735.1 Nannocystaceae bacterium | reverse complement strand
GCGGATCCACACGTTCGTGGCGGTCTCCGACATCCACCTCGCCGAGAAGCACGGGATCACGCGCGAGCAGGCGATCGAGCGCGGGCGCGACGGCGTTCGCTGGGCGCGCAACCTGTGCGACGACGTGCAGTTCGGGTTCGAGGACGCGAGCCGCTCCGATCCCGACTTCTTGTGTCGCATCGTCGAGGAGATGATCAGCGCCGGCGCGCGTACCGTCGACATCGGCGACACCGTGGGCTACGTGGTGCCCGACGAGTTCGCCGAGCGCATCGTCACGCTGATGAACCGCGTGCCGAACATCGACAAGGCGGTGATCGCCGTGCACTGCCACAACGACCTCGGGCTGGCGGTGGCCAACTCGCTGGCGGCGCTGCGGGTGGGCGCGCGGCAGGTCGATTGCACGATCAATGGCATCGGCGAGCGGGCCGGCAACGCCTCGCTCGAAGAGATCGTGATGGCGCTGAAGATCCGCCCCGGTTACTACGATCTGCGCACCGAGGTTCGGACCGAGCAGATCCACCCCACCTCGAAGCTGCTCGAGGAGGTCACCGGGATCAGCGTGCAGCCCAACAAGGCGATCGTGGGCGCCAACGCGTTCTCGCACGAGGCGGGGATCCACCAGCACGCGGTGCTCAAGAACCCGCTCACCTACGAGATCATGACCCCGGAGTCGGTGGGGCGCGACGGCAACCGCATCGTGCTGGGCAAGCACTCGGGTCGCCATGCGCTGCGGCAGCTGCTGCAAGACAACGACTTCGGCGAGCCAGCCGCGGCCGATGTCGATGCGATCTTCGCGGAGTTCAAGCGGCGCGCCGACGCCAACAAGACGGTCTCGGTCGCCGAGATCCTCGAGATCGCGCGGCGACGGCTGCAGGCCGACGCCCAGCCGAGCCTGATCACGCGGGCCGACCCGGCGATCTACGGCGACGTGGAGCCCTACTGGAAGGACGAGGAGGTTGACGAGGCGCTGGCACACCTGCGCGCGGGCGAGCTGGTGCTGCTCAAGGGCGACATCGGCTACGGCTTCTTCGGCATCGGCGACGGGGCGCTGCGCACGATGTACGAGCTCAAGGGGCGACCCCACAGCAACCCGTGCATCTTCATCGCCAACGTCGACATCATGGACGACCTTGCCGAGTATCCGCACCCCGAGATCCGCGAGTGGATCATCGAGACCATGCAGTGGACCACGCTGGCGGTGGTGCTGCCGGCGCGCCCGCAGAGCCAGCTCGCGGAGACGCTGCCCCCGTGGGTGCGCCAGCAATCGATCACCAACGGCACGCTGGCGCTGTTCCTGCGTACCGGCCCGTACCTCGACGTGATCCTGCGTCGCGCCCACGCCGAGGGCAAGGTGTTCGTGGGGACCTCGGCCAACCTCTCGTTCCAGGGTAACGTGTTCGACTACGGTGATCTGCCGATCAAGTTCGTGCGCGGGGTGGGCTACTCGCTCGATCACGGGCGCTCGATGCACGCGAACGACGAGCGTCGTGCGACCACGATCGTCAACTTCACCAATTGGACGATCAAGCGCCGCGGCGTGAACGTGGAGCGCATCGAGCCGAGCTTCCTCGCGCTCGCGGAGCGGCTGAAGGGCAAGGGCTGATGACGAGCTCCGGCACGCTCTACGAGAAGGTGCTCGACCTGCACACGGTGCGGCGGCTGCCTTCGGGGAGGCGGCAGCTGTTCATCGGGCTGCACCTGCTCAACGAGGTGTCCTCGCCGCAGGCGTTCGGGATGCTGCGCGAGCGCGGGATCGGGGTGCTGTGCCCCGAGCGTACGTTCGCGACGGTGGACCACGTGATCCCCACCACGGCGCTCCGCCGGCCGTGGCCCGATGCCGACGCCGAGGCGATGCAGATCGAGCTCGAGGCCAACGTGGGGCGCGACGGGATCCGCTACTTCGCCCCGGGCTCGGGTCGCCAGGGCATCGTGCACGTGGTGGGGCCGGAGCTCGGCCTCACGCAGCCCGGCACCACGATCTGCTGCGGCGACTCGCACACCTCCACGCTCGGCGCGTTCGGCAACATCTCGTTCGGCATCGGGGCGAGCCACGTGCGCGACGTGCTCGCGGCGCAGTCGCTGCCGCTCGCGGATCTGAAGGTGAGGCGCATCGACGTGCGCGGCCGCCTCGCGCCCGGCGTGTTCGCCAAGGACGTGATCCTGGCCATCATCCGCCGCCTGGGCGCCAAGGGGGGCGTGGGCTGGGCGTACGAGTACGGGGGCTCGGTCGTCGATGCGCTCTCGATGGAGGAGCGCATGACGATCTGCAACATGTCGATCGAGGGCGGAGCGCTGTGCGGCTACGTGAACCCGGACGCGACCACCACCGCGTACCTCGAGGGCCGACCGTATGCGCCGCGCGGTGCGGCGTGGGAGCGCGCGGTGGCCTACTGGCACTCGGTCGCCTCCAGCCCCGCTGCGCGCTACGACGATCGCCTGGAGCTCGACGCCGATGCGCTCGAGCCAATGGTGACGTGGGGCGTGACGCCGGCGCAGTGCGTGGGGGTGAACGAGCCCGTGCCCGAGCTCGACGCGCTGCCGCAGAGCGAGCGCGTGCTGGCCCACGATGCCTACGACTACATGGGCGTGGAGCCCGGGCGTCCGCTGCTGGGCATGCCGGTCGATGTCGCGTTCGTGGGCTCGTGCTCCAACTCCCGCATCAGCGACTTCGAGGCGGTGGCGGCGGTGATCCGCGGCACCCAGCGCCGCGTGCCCAAGGGGACGCGCGCGCTGATCGTGCCCGGGTCCGAGGCGATCCACCAAGAGCTCGTCACCCGCGGCCTGGCGGCGCTGTTCGTCGAGGCGGGCTTCGAGGTGCGTCGACCCGGGTGCTCGCTGTGCATCGGGATGAACGCCGACGCGCTCGAGGGGCGCCAGGTGGGCGCGTCGACGTCGACGCGCAACTTCAAGGGGCGGCAGGGCTCTGTGCTCGGACGCACGCTGCTGATGTCGCCCGCGATGGTGGCCGCGGCGGCGCTCACCGGCCAGGTGGTCGACGCGCGCGAGCTGCTGACGCGAGAGGCGGAGGCATGAGCGAAGCGATCACGACCATCACGGGGACCGCGGTGCCGCTGCCCGGTGACGACATCGACACCGATCGGATCTTCCCGGGGCGGTTCCTCAAGCTGCTCACGTTCGAGGGCGTGGGTGAGTGCTCGTTCGCCGAGGAGCGCGCGCAGTGGGCCGCGAGCGGGCGCGTGCACCCGCTCGACGACCCGCGCCACGCCGACGCGACGATCATGCTGGTGAACAAGAACTTCGGCTGCGGCTCCTCGCGCGAGCACGCCGTGCAGGCGCTGATGCGCTGGAATCGCGGGATTCGAGCGTTCGTGGGCGAGTCGTTCTCGAGCATCTTCTTCAGCAACTGCGTGGCCAATGGGATCCCGGCGGTCACGGTCACGGCTGCGGCGGCGGGCGAGCTGATGGAGGCCGTGGCGGCGGACCCGAGCGCGCGGCTGCGCCTCGATCTCACGCGCCGCACGATCGAGCTCGGGGACCGCGAGCTGCCGTTCACGCTGCCCGACGCGGCACGCCACGAGCTGCTCGACGGCAGCTGGGATTCCACCGCGACGCTGCTCGCGGCCCGCGAAGAGCTCCTGCGGCTGGCCGCGCGCCTGCCCTACTTCGACAACTGGAACGACCATGAAGGCTGACATGCAGTACGGATACGTCGACGCCGACTCCCACGTCGTGGAGCTCGGCGGGACCTGGGAAGAGCACCTCGAGGCCAAGTTCGCGGCGCGGCGACCTGCGCCGATCGACTACCCACGCGTCGCGGGCCGCCCGGAACGCAATCGCACGTGGTTCGTCGACGGCGCGCTCCAGCCTCGTCACCACGGCCCGGGAGGCGTGCTGATGAGCACGCCCGCCGACATGCTGCACGCGAGCCATCGCCCGGTGAGCCCGGCGATCCAGGGGTTCGCCGACGTGGCGGGTCGTAGCTCGGCGATGCGTCAGCGCAACGTGGTGCGCTCGGTCCTGTACTCCACGCTGTTCCTGCAGCCGCCGAGCGACGACCTCGAGTACGAGGCGGCGCTGGCTCGCGCGTGGAACCGCTTTGCGGCCGAGCGCTGCCGCCAAGATCCGAGCATGTTCCGCTTTGCCGCCGTGGTGCCGCTGCGGGACACGCACCTGGCGATCCAGGTCGCGCGCGAGGCCCGGGCGCTGGGGGCCGAGACCGCGATGATCCTGCCGACCGCGGGCGAGCGCATGCTCCACGAGAGCCACCTCGATCCGTTCTGGGCGGCCATGCAAGAGCTCGACATGCGGGTGGCGATCCACAGCGGCTGGGGCGATCCGCGGCTGACCGCGAGCCTGCTCAACTGCGCCGACCTGTACCTCGGCAACGAGGTGTTCATGTGGAACGCCTACGTGAGCATGCTGGCCAGCGGGGTGTTCGATCGCTTTCCACGCCTGTCGCTGGTGTTCGTGGAGCACGAGCCGCGCTGGCTCGAGATGTTCTTGCACCGCGCCGAGATCTGGTACCACAGCGAGACCGCCAAGCCGTGGCCGGGCAAGAAGTCGCCGCGCCAGGTGCTGCGCGAGCACTCGATCTACTTCACCTACGAGGGGGAGATCGACTACCTGCCCACGTTCCTCGAGGTGGCCGGGCAAGACCGCGTGATGGCGGCGCTCGTCTTCCCGCACACCCACGACGAGGGCGAGCAGATCAGCAGCTCGCTGGGTGACATCGCCGACGCCACCGGGCTCGGCGAGGACCAGAAGCGTCGCGTGCTGCGGGACAACGCCATCGCATTCTACGGCTGGAAGGACATCGGATGACCAACGCAATCGAAGACACTCTCGCGCAGTGCGACGCGATCATTCGCGAGCGCCGCTCGGCTCGACACCCGTTCGTGGTCGGGCTCCGCGAGCTGCGACCCGACCGACGCGCGCTGGGGCGCTGGGCCACGCAGAAGTGCCAGCAGGTGTTCCTGCAGAACACGATCTTCAGCGGCATCCATGCCAAGGCGATGCTCTACGAGGACGTGCGCCAGGCGATGATGGAGCAGCTCGTGGCCGAGGAGACCTCGATCAACTGCGGCAGCGCGCCTCACTACGTGCTGATGCGACGGTTCGCGCTCGCGTGCGGGGTGGCGGCCGAGGAGCTCGAGCTCGAGGTGTGCGGCGACGACGTGCTCGAGTTCGTCGACACCGTGCGCACGTTCTGCTGCGACGATCACTTCGTGCTGGGACTGCTGGCGGTGTATGCGATCGAGAGCCAGTCGGGCGAGGGCGTGCAGCGCTTCCTCGACTGGCTGCGCGCCGAGCACGACTTCACCGAGGACGAGCTCGAGTGGTTCGTGGTGCACTCCGAGGCCGAAGACGAGCACGCCGCCGCCGGTCTCGCGCTCATCGAGAAGTACGCACACTTGGTTCCGGGCTTCGACGAGCGCGCCAAGGACACCGTCGAGACCATGTGCGCCGCCTGGCAGACGCTGCACGACAGCTACTATCGGCTGCTGACCGGTGACGCTGCGGCGAGCCGGGCCAAGGCGGTCTAGCAAGCGAGGGAGGACGATGATGAACGATTACGCGAAGGTCGATGCCGATTCCCATGTGGTCGAGGGCGCGGGGACCTGGGAGACCTACCTCGAGCCCGCCTATGCCGATCGTCGCCCGCTGGCGATTCCCTATCCACGCGCGCTCGAGCACCGGCCCAAGCGCAACCAAACGTGGCTCGTGGATGGCACGCTGCAGCCGTGCTTCGATGGTCCCGGCGGCATCACGATGAGCACGCCGGCCGACATGGACTACGCGCGCGAGCGTGGGGTGCCGACGGACGTGCAGACGCTCCGCGATCCCGCCGCCCGCGTGGCGCTGATGAAGGAGCTCGGGGTCGCGCGCACGGTGATGTACACGACCTTCTTCTTGCAGCCGCCCACGCCCGACATCGGGTTCGAAGCGGCGCTGATGCGGGCGTGGAACAACTGGATGGCCGAGCGCTGCTCGCAGCACCGCGAGGCGCTGCGGTTCGCCGCGGTCGTGCCGTTCCGCGACGTGGGGCTGGCAATCGCGGAGGTGCGACGGGCCCGGCTCGAGCTGGGAGCGGCCGCGGTGATGGTGCTCGCGGGCTCCGGCGAGCACATGCTGCACGCGCCGCACCTCGACCCGTTCTGGGCGGAGGTTCAGGATCTCGACATGCCCGTGGGGATCCACTTTGGCTGGCCCAACGACCGCGTTCGTCGCACGTGGACCTCACTGTCGGCGCCGTACCTGGGCGCCGATGCGTGGATGTGGTGGGCCTATACGAGCGTGTTCGCGGGGGGCATGACCGATCGATTCCCGCGCCTGCGGATCTCGTTCCTCGAGCACGACTCGGTGTGGCTGGACCTGTTCTTGCGCCGCGCCAAGTTCTGGTACGAGGCCGCGGGGATCCGGCCGTGGCCGACCAAGAAGCCGCCGCACGTGGTGCTGCAAGAGCACCCGATCTACTTCACGCTCGAGGGTGACGCGGAGTACCTGCCCACGCTCATCGAGCTGGTCGGCGAGGATCGAGTGATGGCGGCCTCGGACATTCCGCATACCCACTACGTGGGTGGCCGAATGAACACCACGATGGACGTCGTAGAGGCGATGGAGACGGTCACCGCTGCGCAGAAACGCAAGGTGATGCACGACAACGCCTGCCGCTACTACGGCTGGGACGACGTGTGATATCGGTAGGGGAGACCATGACACGTGCCCCCATTGTCAGGACGGACGGCCCCTTCCTCGAGCGCACGCTCGAGGTGCTCGCGAGCGGGGGGCTCGTCATCTCGCCCACGGTGACCAACTACAACCTCATCTGCGATGCGACCCACGCGGGCGCGATCGATCGCGTCTTCGAGGTCAAGCGACGCAGCCAGCTGGGGCCACTGGGGGTAGGCGTGCCGACGCCGGCCGACATTCCCACGTATGTGAAGATCCCCGACGACTTCCCGCTCGCGGCCTTCGACGCGCTGCTGCCCGGGGAGATCAACTTCATCTTCGAGAAGAAGTACCCGTTCCCGCCGCAGCTCACCTGTGGGTTTCCCACGCTCGCGGTGAGCGTGTCTTCGCACCCCGACCTGGGGCGGCTGATCGAGCGCTACGGCAAGCCGATCGCAGCCACGTCGGCCAACATCTCGGGGCAGGGCAACATCTTCGTGCCGCTCGAGAAGGCGATCGAGGATCTCGCCGACGAGGTCGACCTGATCCTCGATGGTGGGCCCACGGTCGCGCAGGCCTTCGGGGACCACCCCGGGCGCGTCAACACGGTGGTCGACTTCACGCTGGGCAAGCCGTGGCTGGTGCGCGAGGGCTGGGTCCCGCTGGCGCGGGTGCTCGAGTACTTTCCCACGCTGGACACCGATACCGAGGCCTACAAGCGGAGCTTTCGCGAGCGCGCGGAACGGGTCGCGGCCGAGCGCGCGACGGCGCGTGACGACGGGTGAATGGGCACGGTCTCCACACGGCGTCGCGGGCCCTCGGGATCCAGGACCGCGGGCGGGCTCGCGGGTGTGCTCGCGTGGCTGCTCGTGTGTCTGTCCACATGGTTGGGCATGGGGCAGGGCGCGCTCGCGGCCGCGCCCGCGGCCACGCCCGAGCCGGTCGCGGCCGCGCCGGTGGGGCCCACGCCGAGTGAGTCGAAGGGGCCGGCGGAGCCCGCGACGGAGCCCGCGGCGGAGCCACGTCACAACATCCGCTTGCAGTACCGCACGGGCCTCTATGGCTCGGACTACGGGCTCTACACCGGCGACACCAGCCTGCAGGGCACATACTTCTCCGGCGGCAAGACCTACTTCGCGTTCTTCAACTTCGAGTCGGTCTTCGTCGATCGCCGCTTCTCGCACATCGAGAGCGAGCTCAACCTCACCGGCAACCCGTTCCACGCGCGCCCTTGGCTGGCGCCGATCTCGTTCACGGCGCGCGGTACCACCGACTGGACGCCCTGGAAGACGCTGGGCGTGGGACCGAGCGTCAACCTCACCAACTTCCCGTTCATGGCGTTCGCCAAGCGGGCGTGGTTCGATCTCTACTTTCAGTACTATCCGCTCAAGACCGACGATCACCTCGGCGAGCAGGACTTCATGTTCTACTGGCGGGTGCCGATCTGGAAGCGCAAGGTGTACATCCGCGGGTTCGCGCGGCTGTTCATCTTTCATCGCGAGGGTGACCGCGGCCTTCGCACGCTGTCGATGTACGGCAACGATCTCATCGTCGAGCTCCGCAAGGGCATCGACATCTACTTTCGCCACGCCGAGCTCGTGGGGCCGCGTCGCTCCGGGTTCTCGGTCGGCATCCGCACGCTCTTGAGGTTCTGAAGTGACCGACCGTCGCCACCCCTTCGCGCTGCTCTTGACGCTCGTGGTGCTCGTCAACATGGGCCCCGGGCTCGTCGTGCCGCTGATGCCGATCCTGCTCAAGGACTACGGCTTCTCCACGCAGGGGCTCTCGGTGGCGTTCTTTGCGATCCTGTTCGCGCGCTTCTTGGCCCAGCGCTTCGGCGGCCGCGCGGTGAGTCGGCTGGGGGCGCACCGGGTGCTGGGGGTGGGGCTCTCGCTCTACGTGGTCACGATGGCGATCTACCCGCTGGTCGACGGTCGCGAGGCCTTCACCGCGCTGCGCTTCCTCGAGGGAATCTTCGAGGGTCTCGCGGTGGTGTCGCTCAACGACC
The DNA here is from genome assembly GCA_041600735.1 of Nannocystaceae bacterium. GTDB lineage: Bacteria > Myxococcota_A > Polyangia > Nannocystales > Nannocystaceae > Paraliomyxa. The sequence continues at coordinate 2,041 of JBFIJN010000303.1, read as the reverse complement.
TCGCGGTCGCGATGAGCAGCAAGGAGCAGCGCGGGCGCCAGATGGGCATGTTCGGCGCGGCCTATGGGCTCGGCCTCATCTTGGGGCCGGTGGCGGGGGGCGTGCTCTACGAGCAGATCAACATGGCCGCGGTGTTCTGGGGCACGTCGGCGGTGGCCGGGGTGGGCACGCTGCTGTTGTTCTTCGCGCGCTCTGCGTTCGCGGTGGCGAGCCCGGCCGCGTCGGCCAGCAAGCCCACGGCTGCGCCCGCTCGCGGGCTGCGAGAGGTGATCTTCGGCGAGACGGGGCGGCTGCTGGCCTACTACCAGCCCTACATCTTGCGGCGCGTGCTGTTCTTTTCGCTCCAGATGATCCTCCCGCTCGCGCTCTACGGGCGCTTTGGGGTGCCGGCGGGGCAGGTGGGGCTCTACTTTGCGCTCTCGGCGATCCTCTCGACGAGCATCATGCCGTTCTCGGGTCGCTTGGCCGATCGCGTGGATCCGCGACGCTTGCTGATCACCACGCTGGTGATCATGGGGGTGAGCATCTCCGCGTTCGGGTTTGCGCCCTCGCTGCCGGTGTTCTTGGCCCTGTTCGTGGTGGAGACGCTCGCGTTCTGCTTCATGCTGCCCACGGCGATGAAGGTGTTCAGCGATCTGGTCGCCGATCACCCACGACGCGGCGAGATCCTGGGCAGCTTCGGCAGCCTGGTCGATCTCAGCTGCCTGCTCACGCCCTTCGTGGTGCTGCCGCTGTTCGAGGTGAGTGAGCCGGCCGCGTGGGCCGTGCTCGCGCTGCTGTGCTTCGGCGCGGCGCTGCCGTTCGCGCTCGTTCGCCCGCCGACCACCCAGACCTAGCCCAGACCTAGCCCAGACCTAGCCCAGACGTAGGAGAGCCTGATGTCCACCGCACGACTCCGTGAGATCCTGGCCGGTGATCGCATTGCCGTAGCCCCTTGTGTGCCCGATGCGCTGTCGGCTCGGCTGGTCGAAGAGGCCGGGCTGCCGCTCGCGTTCATGGGTGGCTTTGGCGTCGCGGCGACGCAGTGGGGCCTGCCCGACACGGGGCTCATCGGCTATCACGAGATGGTCGAGCAGGCGCGTCGGATCTGCAGCGCGGTGTCGATCCCGGTGATCGGAGACGGCGACACGGGCTACGGCAACGCGATCAACGTCAAGCGCACGGTGGAGGGCTACGCGGCGGCCGGGCTCGCGTGCATCATGATCGAGGATCAGGCGTGGCCCAAGCGCTGCGGGCACACGGCGGGCAAGAGCGTGGTGTCGCGGGGCGAGGCGCTCGCGCGCGTGAAGGCGGCCGTGGATGCGCGCGACGAGGGGGCGGACATCCTGGTGATGGCGCGCACCGACGCGCGCGTGGAGAGCCTCGACGAGGCGATCTGGCGCGGCAACGCATTTGCCGAGCTCGGCGTCGACCTGGTGTTCTGCGAGGCCCCGCGCAGCGAGCGGGAGCTCGAGCGCGTGGTGAGGGAGATCCCCGCCCCGCAGATGGCCAACATGCTCGAGCAAGGGGACACGCCGATCTTGCGGCCGCACCAGCTCGAGGCGCTGGGCTTTCGCCTCGTTGCGTACCCCATCACGGTGCTGGCCGCGTCGATCTTCGCGGTGCGCCGGGCTCTGGCCGCGCTGGCCGAGGGGCGCGTGCCCGAGGCCCTCGTGGACTTCGCCGATCTGCGCGAGCTCGTTGGCTTCGGGCGCTACGATGCGGCGCAGCGCGTGTACGCCGACGTCGAGGGCGAGCTCGCGGCGGCCCGCGCGGGAGCAACACGATGAGCAGCACGATGAGCAGCACGAAGAGCGAGCACGCGGTGCTGCTGACCCCCGGGGACGGCGTGGGCCCGGAGGTGGTGGCCGAGGCCGTGAAGGTGCTCGAGGCGGTGGGCCAGCGCTTCGCTCGGCGATTTCACTTCACCACCGAGCACGTGGGCGGGGCGGCGCTCGAGCGCTACGGCGTGGCGCTGCGCGAGGAGACGCTCGCGATCGCGGAGCGCTGCGAGGCGGTGCTGTTCGGCGCGGTGGGTGATGCACGCTTCGAGCAGGGCGGC
>JBFIJN010000302.1:0-10777 GCA_041600735.1 Nannocystaceae bacterium | reverse complement strand
GGTGCTGCCCGATCGCGCTCGTCAGGGCCGCTTCTTGATCGTGGCGATCCGCATCCACCGGCAGCTCGGCACCCCGCGTAGCCTCTGCCTGCTGCGGTTCACTGCGGGCTCGACCTCATCGCTGGCCTCGCTGACGGTGCTGGCGGGCTAAGCGGCCGGCGCCTCGGTCGCGGACGGCCTCAGCCGGGGTCGGCGGCCTCGGCCACGACCTCGACGGTGATCGTCGCCGACCAGTCGGGCCCGTACGAGCGATGCGCACCATCGGCGAATTGCATCGTGAGCTGGTGCTTGCCGGGAGCGAGCTTCACCGTGGTCTTGGTCGCCCCGTCACCGTAGTGCAGGTGCGTCTCGTCCTTGGGCACGATCTCCATGTCGGGGGTCGGCACGGTATCGATCAGTAGATGATGATGGCCGAACTGGGGGTTGCGCTCGGTCGCGCCCGCCGGCTCGACCTGCTTGCCCTCGACGCCAAACTCGACCTCGAACTGCTCGGGGAGCTTGGCGCCGTCGGCCGGCGTCACGAAGAACACACGCCCACTCGCGGCCCCCGGCTTCCCCCCGGCCACGCTGCCCTCATTGGCACCCTTGGCGGCACCCTTGGCCCCGTCCTCGACGGCCGGAGCGGCAAGATCGGGACGCTTGGGTTCATCCTTCTTGTCGTCGCACGCGGGGAGCACCAGGAGGGAGACGAGGATCGCGATCGTTGCCGACTTCATGGGGTTGCCTCGCGCGGGATGGTAACAGACGGTCGAGGCACGCGCGCTTCACCGCGAGAGGAACAGCGCGAGCGCAACGGCCCCGCCAATGATCCCGACGGCGATGAGGACGCCAAGCAAGAAGCCCCACGCGAGGCGCGTGGTCGGGTCACCCGTGGATCGCAGGTTGGCGTGAGCGCCCGTGAGCGGGTACGCGCCGTGACGTCCGCGACCGCCGGCCCGCCGAACGATCGGGCTTCCGCCGGTCGGCGTCACCACGGGATACGCGGCCGACACCAGCGGATGGGGCCCGGAGACCAGCGGATGCGGACCCGACACCAGCGGATGCCCGCCCATGGGCGGGGACGCGGGAGCGACCCGCGGGATCGGCCATGCTCCGGGTGCACCCGCGGGACCGCGGACCGGCATGGGGAATGCGACCGCCGAAGGCCCGGGCCATGGGCTCGAGCGCCCCGACGACGGACCCGAGCCACCCGCGTGGCCGAGCTGCGCGCCGTCCATCCCGGCGAGGCTCGCGGTGTTCACCGCCGCCACCGGCTCGGGTGCCCCGAGCGAGACGGAGAGCATGGTCGTGAGGCTCACCGCCGCCGACGGCTCTGGCTCATCGACGGACAGGAGCTGGGTGCGATCGGCGAAGTGCGCTGGGTGCCCGCCGCCCGGCAACACCACCGTGCCCCACTCGTTCAGATCGGCCGCCTCCCGGGTGGCCGTAGGCTCGTCATCATCGAGCGCAGGCGCCAGCGGATCGGGAGGGAGGACGATCGTCTCTTCGCGCGCTCCGGCCCCGAGCCCTGCGCCCGCGAGCCGCACGGTGCCCTCGGATGCCGCCCGCACGGAGGCGCGTGCGTCCGTGCCGATCGGAATGGGCACCGGCAAGGACTCGAGCGCGACGCCAGCGTGCACGGCGGTGCTCAGCTCATCACTGTCGTCGTGGTCTACGAAGGTGGGGTGTCGCCCTGGGGCGGGCGCCGGGGGAGCCAGCGAGAGCGGCGGCGGCGGGTAGCGAAACGACGACGATGCCGCGCGACTCGCTGGTGCGCGAGCGGGCGCGACCTCCTCGGGCTCGCTCGCCGGCGCGAGACCGGCGGCCTCGCGAAACGCCGCGAGCATCGCGATCGCGTCGGGATGGCGATGCGCAGCATCGGGGTGCAGGGCCCGCTCGATCACGCGATCCACCGCGGCCGGAACGTCGGGCACGAGCTCGCGCAACCCCGTGCTCCGCGCGTGATCGGCCTTCGACCAGCGCGCCCCACTCAGCAGCTCGTAGGCGAGGGCCCCGACGCCGAACACATCCGTCTCGAAGCCCACGGCTGCGCCCCGCTCGAGCTCGGGGGCTCGATAGACCTCGGGCACGGGCCACGGGTCGCGCGGTCCTCCGAACACTCCGAAGCCGGTGACCATGAGCTGCGAGCGTGCGGGGTCGCCCTCGCCCCCCACGAGCCAGCACCGCGCGGGCTCGACCCCGCCGTGCGTGACCCGCTGTCGGTGCGCCGCCGCCAGGGCATCGAGCAGCTGGGCGAGCAGCGGCTTGGCCTGCACCCATGGGATTCCTCCGCGCTCGGCCAGCGATCGGCGCAGGCGCTCGCCCTCGAGGTACGCGCGTGCGAAGTACACCGCGCCGCCGGGCACCCGCCCGCAGCCGTACACCGCGGCGATGTTGGGGTGGTTCAGCCCAGCGCCGACGCGCGCCGACTCGAGGAAGCGCTCGACGTGTCGGCGGCTCGTGGAGAGCTGCGGCAAGAGCACCTTGATCGCCACGCGCCGGCCGTCGCGGAGGCTCTGTGCCTCGTAGACCATGGCCACTCGACCCGCGCTGCGCAGCTCGAGGATCCGGTAGCCCTCGGCCAGCTCGACGCCGGCCAGATCCGGCACCGGGCCTGCGTTGCCGTCCCCCCGTCCCATCGCTTCTCGCTGCGCCACGCTGGCCTGGGGCCCACCGTAACGTAGAGGGGGCCCGCTCGCCAACAACGTACGCGGGCGGCTAGGGCTCGGATCGACGCGTGGGCGCACGGCCGCGCAGCAACCAGCCGTAGGCGGCCAGCCCCAGCGCACCCAGCACCCCCACCCCCAGCAGGTAGCGCGGGTAGCTCGTGTGCGGCTTGCCGCACACCGTGTACCAATCCGACTGCGCTGTAGGTAGCTTGGCCACGCAATCGAACGTGTAGTCCTCGTCGAAGTCCTCCGCGCACAGGTACTGGTAGCGGGTGAACCCCATGATGTCCTCGGCCTCCACGTGGCAGGGCCCGTAGGTCTGGTGCATGGAGGTGCTGCGGTGGGTCGCCGGGTCGAAGATGGCCATCACGGTGGTCAACGCGACGAAGTGCAGCATCGCGGCGGCCTGCAGCCCGCGATCGCTGGCGCGGAGCGGCGGGGGGCTGCGACGACGCCAGCCCCAGGCCACCAGCCCCAGGTAGACCACGCCGAGCACCACCAGGCCGCGCACTCCGGGGATGCCTCCGTCGAGGGGCTGGAGCGCGCGGACCTGCGCGACCATCAGTGCCGAGCTCAGGCCCACCGCGAGGCCGAGCCCCTTGAAGAAGGTCTTGCGGCTCACCTGGGGGTCACTGCGGAGCGCGAGGCTCAGCAGCAGCGAGAACGAGAACACGAACGTGATGACCCACATCGTGCTGCCCACCGGCGCACCGAGCAGCCGGTTGGCGATCGGCAGGTCGGTGTCGTGCCAGGTCCACCACAGGAACTTCGCACCGACGATGTCGTAGGGCGCGTAGAACAGCTCGGCGAGCAACCCCGTGAGCGCCGCCGCGGGCACGCGAGGCAGCCCCAGCCGCCACACCGCCACCGTGGGGAAGTACATGAAGCAGATGTAGACGCACGGGATGTACAGCGGCAGCCGCGGCGTGAGCATGAAGATGCCCTGCGCCTGCCAGAAGTTGTCGACGAGCGGCAGCGCCATGAACAACAGATCGTTGGCCGTGCCGGCCAACAGCGCGGCCAGCCATACCATGAGGTGCGCTCGGCCGTGACGACGCGCATGGACGAGCGCGGCCAGCGTGCACGCGTAGAACACGAGCTCGCCGATCACGAACGAGGGCTGCACGGCCCACTTCTCGAGCGGGTTGTGGATCGGCGTCCACGGCAGGTGCCGCGCCAGCTCCCAGGGCAGGTTGGCCAACATCGGCGCCTACCCTACCGCAGCGGCCGGGATGGAGGCACAATGCCGCGCGAAGACCCCCCATGTCCGCGTCCTACCGTCGCGCGTCGTCCTCGTCATTCCCCGCCTCGGCCCGACTCGCGTTGGTGCTGCTGCTGCCCTGGCTCGCGAGCTGCCGCACCCCCGACGTCCCGCTGCCGCGCGTCTCCGAGGAGGAGGCCCCGCTGGCTCGCGCCGAGCCGGTGGCTCCCGCTGCCGCGCCCGCGCCCAAGCCCGCGCCCGAGCCCCCCGCGAGCGAGCCCCCCGCGAGCGAGCCCCCCGCGGGCACCTTGCCTCCGCTCACCGAAGCCCAGCTCGCGATCCTGTTCGGCTCCCAAGAGGATGAAGAGCCCGAGCTCCGCGGAGGCATCACCGAAGAGCTCGCCGATCTCCACTACCTGTCGGGCAACGAGAAGACCCTCGATGCGTTCTATCCCACGCTCGACGGCGTGGGCGGTGGCTACGTGGGCGTGGGCACCGACCAGGCCTACTTCTTCATCGGCTGGGCGCGCTTCGAGATCGCCTGGCTCATCGACTACGACCCGGCCGTACGCGAGGTGCACGAGCTCTACCGGCTGTTCTTCCTCGCGAGCGCCACGCCAGCCGAGCTCGTCGCGCTGTGGGACGAGGACGGCCGCGATCGTGCGATCGCGATCATCGACGCCGCGCACGACGACGAGCGCGCCAAGCCGCTGCGCTACTGGTATCGCAGCTCGCGCGCGCGGATCAGCAAGCGCCTCGAGCGGGTGGGCCAGCGCATGGTCAAGGCCGGCGTGCCCAGCTTCCTCACCGATCAGGAGCACTACGACTACGTGCGCATGATGCTCGAGCAACGTCGCGTGCGACCGATGCTGGTCGACCTGCACGCCGACGAAGGGCTCCGCTCGCTGGCCCAGAGCGCCGAGCAGCTCGGGGTGCCGATCCGCGTGCTGTACCTCAGCAATGCCGAGCAGTACTGGAAGCGCTATCCCAAGCAATACCGGGCCAACATCGCGGCGCTGAACTTCGGCGAGGACGGCGTCGTGCTGCGCACGCTGCTGTCTCAGAGCGCCAACGTGGACTACCGCTACAACGTGCAGCCCGGGGCCAACTACCAGAAGTGGCTGTCCCGGCCGTTCGTGGGCAACGTGTATCAGATCGTGCGCCGCGGTCCGAAGGCGAGCCCGGAGGGGATCACCTTGTTCGAGACCAACGACGAGCCCGACGACTCGTCGGTGGGCCGGCGCTGGCAAGCCAAGCACGGCACGCCCAAAGAGCCGGCCTCGCCGGCGAAGGCCGACTAGTCCGCAGCTTCGGGTGAGGCCTCGGGCGATGGGTCCGGCGAGGGCGCAGCGTCGGGCGAGGCCTCGGCCAGCGCCGCCGCGGCAGCCTCGGCTTCGAGCTCGTCCTCGGTGCGGCCGGCCCCGGGGTGCCCCTTGAGCACGCGCAGCCACAGCGGGATCAGCTCGGCCAGCTCGCGCGCGGCCGCGGCGGGCACGACCGCATGGGCGACGCCATGGTTCGACATATAGGCGACGAGCCCAGCGCTGCCCGCCTGCACCCAGCCGAGCACCTCTGGCTCGAGCACCAAGCGGCCGATCAGCCCCTTGTAGGTCTGGAAGTGAAAGGTCTGGGCTTGCTCGGTCGGCGGACGCGCGGGGTCGTCGAGGCGCACGCGCTCGACGAAGCGCCGCACGGCCTCGTACTGCTGCCCCTTGTTCTGCGCGCGCAGGCTCTCGACGGCGAGCCGCGGCGCGCCCCCGCGATCTCCCCCCTTGCCCGACCGCTCGCGGCCGCCTCGTGACTTCTTCTTGGGCCCCGCACCGGGTTTCTTCTCGGCGCGCGCGATGTCTTCTTTGGTGACGAGACCAGCGGCGGCGAGCTTGGACTTGAGATCGAGCATGGCGAAGGGCCGACGATGATAGCCGCTCCCGCGCTTCAATGCCCGCGAGGGCCGTGATATTCGCTCCACTGTGGCAGGCGTCGGCATCGCCCCCCGAGAGCCGCGTGGGGGTCGTGCTCATGCGAGCGCGGCGTGGGCGATCGCTATCGCCCTGCTGTCGCCCACGACGGCGCTCGCGAGCGCGCCGCCGAGCGAGCTCGACGGCGGATCAACGCCCGCCGCCGAGCACCTCGAGGGCCCCGCGCCGCCCCTCGAGCCTGCCCTCGATCCCGACGCGCAGCGCCGTCACAGCTGGGCTGCGTGCGCGCCCGGGATCGAGCCGTGCACGCGTCCGCGTCCGGCCCGCGCGCTGCTGCTCTCGCTCGGCGTGGTCGGTGGAGCCGTGGCCGCGGGGCTGTTGTTCGGGCTTGGGGATCGACTGGCGCCCTCCGATCCCGCGACGTTCCTCGTGGGCGCGGGCGCGCTCGCGGGGGCGGGCGCGCTGATGGGCGCGCTCGCAGGCCGGCTGGGCGCCGATGGTCCCGCCGCGCCCGATCGCCTGCGCCCGCCCACCGTTTCGCTCGCCGAGTCCTACGCCGGACCGCGCTACCTCGACGAGACGCCCGCGCACATGCTGCAGCTGCACGTGGCCCCCAACTTGTTCCTTCCGCACGGCCACGGGCGCCTGCGCCTGCTGGGCAGCGTGGGCGGCTGGCTCGCCCCCGTGCGCGAGGTCGATCCGCGCCCGCAATTCACCGAGGTCCCGCCCGGCCAGCAGGGCACCGCGCCCCAGGTACTGCGGCAGCGACACCTGCGGGTGAATCTGGGCCTCGATCTCGCGGTGGCGCTGCCGTATCCCGTGCTGGCGCCGCGTCGCTCGGCGCGGCTCGGCGCCTCCGAGCTGCGCTATCGCCCCGAGGTTCGAATCCGCCGCGATCACTTCGCACCGGGCTCGTCCGAGAGCACGATCCTCGAGCGCACCATGCTGCTGCCGCTCACGGTCGGCGCGCGCTGGCACCTGTCGCCGCGGCAGCGCTTCACGGTGTACATGGGCCCGCGCTTCGACTTCGTGGCCTTCTCCGATCGGGGCTCCGATCGCGGCTCCGATCGGGGCTCCGATCGCCTGCGTCGCGGCGGCGCCCAGCTCGGGCCGCTCTACGGCGAGGCGTGGTACGACATCGATGTGCCGCTCGACGCTCGCGCTCGCCGCGACCACCGCCCGCGCAAGCTCGCCGCCACCGGCCAGCTGACGATCGGCTACATCCACAGCAACTTCGACGGCCAGGGCTTCGACTTCGGGCCCGTGATCGGCTTCTTGGGCCCGATCCACGTGGGCTGGTCCACGCGGCTGCGACCGGCCGGCTCCCCGCTCGCGGCGCAAGTGGGCGTGTTCGGCCGCATCGGCGGTGCGCCTTCGTTTGGCCTCGAGCTCGGACTGGTCGCGCCCGATCTGCGGCTGCGCGGGAGGGCCACGCGATGAGTCGCCGGGGCCGCGCGCTCGCAGCCACGCTCTCGCTCGCGCTCGTCGGGGCGGCCGGGCCCGGCTGCGTGCAGCCGCAGTGCACCTCGCCGCGCTACAGCGACGCCGAGTGCCGGGTGATCGCCGAGAACCAACATGCGCGGCTACTGACCTCGCGCGGGGTCGAGCTGCGCTTTCAGGCGCCCGACGCCCGCGAGGACGATTCCTGGGACGCGCTCGGTCTAGTCGAGGAGCTCGCCGACGGCACGCTCCAGGCTCGGGTCGCGGGGGCCGGTGCCTTTGCGATCTCCGTGCGCGCGCCCGCGGACCACGACATCGTGCTGCCGCTGCGCTTGCTGAACGTCGACCCCGACGCCATCCTCGCGGTCGGCATCGCCGGCCTCGAGCTGCAGCAGCCGCAGGACCCCAGCGCCGGCTCCACGCGCGAGCTCGAGCTAGCGATCGCCGCGGGTCAGGTGCAGTGGATTCGCGGCCGGCGCCCGTGCCCCGCCCGCTATCGGCTCGCGGTCACCGGCGACATCCAGACCAACCCCACACAGTTCGAGCGCATCATCGAGCAGCTCCACCACGAGGCTCGCGAGAGCGAGAGCGCGGGCTCGCCGCTCGTGGGCCTGCTCGTCGCCGGCGATCTCAGCGAGTCCTCGCGCGACGACGAGTTCCAGCTGATCCGCGAGCTGCTGGCGCGGGTCCCGTTCCCCGTGGCCGTGACCCCGGGCAACCACGACATCTATCGCCCGGCCCGCCCGTACAACAACCTCGCGTTCGGGCCCGGCAACCATGCGTTCGATGTGTGCGGCGTGCACGTGGCCATGCTCGACACCGGCAGCGGGGCGATCGCTCGCTCGGTGCAGGCGCGCCTGCCCGAGCTGCTCGATCGCGGCGACTCGCGCTTCCTCGTGGTGGGCATGCACCATCCGCCCTACCCGGGGCTGACCGGCTCGGGCTGGTCGCAAGATGATCTCGCGGCGGCGCTGCTGGCCGAGGTCGCGCGCGAGCGGGCCGATCTGGTGGTGGCGGGCCACAACCACGCACTGCACGACTTCTCGGGGATCCCCGTCGGCGACGTGGACCTCCGCGAGATCATCGTGGGCACGGGCGGCGCCTACCAGGGGCTGGGGGTGCCGCGCTACGGGTACCTGCGCCTCACGTTCGACGACGACGCCGGCACGATGGAGGCCTGCTTCGTGGAGGTCCCGCCCTCGGGCTACGCCGAGCCGCCCAATCCACCGCTGCGCGGGCTGCCGTACTGCGACACGCCGTGAGGCGACACGCCGTGAGCGTCAGCCGTGAGGCGACACGCCGTGAGCGTCAGCCGTCGCTCTCGCGGCGGGCCTCGGCGGCGCGCCAGCGGCGGGCCAGCGACGACTTCTCCGGATCGGCCTCGGTGCGAAAGAAGCTCAGCGTGCCCTTCTCGGCCTCGGGTCGACCGGTCATGTCGTACACGTTGCGCACGTAGGGCGCCTCGAGCCACCTCACGTAGTTGGTCAGCGGCTGCACGCCATAGTGGAAGTCCTTGTCGATCGAGCCGCGCAGCAGCGTGCGGAGCAGCAGCCCCTCGTCGTGCAGGGGCAAGCCCGCGATGTTGGTGCGGTACTGGGGATCGTAGCGGCGCCAGTACTGCTCGGCGTTGCTGAGGTAGACCACGCGGATCGGCACCTCGAGCGTCCGCGCGCTCTCGGCGATGCCCGCGAGCCCCTGGTCATCGAGCAGGTTGGCCAGCATCGGGCGAATGCGGCCCTCGACCAGCATCTGCTGCAGGTGCTGGTAGCGCGCGAGCTCGGTGAGGTAGCAGGGGATCTGCACCTTGCTCATGCGGCGCGCGACCTTCTCGAGGCGCTTGCCGATCTCCTTGCGATAGGTGGTGTAGGCCTCGACCAGCTGACGCGCCCGCGCCGGCTCGGTATCGGCCTGCAGCAGCGCCTTCGCGGCCGCGCGCCCGTCTTCGTGCCAGAGCGCCAGGAACTCCTCGGGCGTGGCCGCGCCGAGGAAGAAGCGGCGGTAGAGCTCGTGCACCACCTGCACCTCGGCGTCGTAGTCCACGAGCCACGCGACCTCGGAGCCCGCCCAGTCGACGAGCAGGTAGCCCTGATCGGTGCCGACGCCGACGTAGCCGCCGCCCACGTTGGCGATGTGCGGGTGATAGAGATCGAGCGTGCGCTCGTTCCCCGAGATGTAGTGCTCCTCCTCGTGCATGCCGAGGATGCCGTTGCGCCGCGCCGGCACCTCGTCTTCGGGGGAGCCATGCAGCACGGCGCGCTGCGCCTCGGTGAGCGGTCCCGCGGGCGTGATGCGCAGCGACTCGGGCTCGGGCGCGGGCTCGGGCTCGGGCTCGGGCGGGGTCGCGGGTTCTGGCTCCGCTTCGGGCGCGGCGGTCGAGCTCGCGCTCGCAACCGGCGCGCGCGTGGGCTCGACGCCCCCCCGTGGGGCGCAGGCCAGCATCAATGAACAGAGGACGAGGGTGCAGGAGCTCCGAGTCGGCACGGCACGGCCACTAGGCCGCGGTCCGTGGTCAAACGCAAGCCCCCGGCCGAAAATCGGGCTCGTCCCACGAAACCGACCGTCGCGGCCGATCCCGCGGTAGGCTAGCCCACGATGTCGAGCAAGACGCGCGGGGTCATGGGAGTGCTGCTGTTGGTGGCCGCGTGCGGCGATGACGGAGGCGGCGGGAACGACACAGCCATGGCCACGAGCCAGGGCCAGCCGCTCGAGTGCGGGTCGGCCACCCACGACGGCCATCTCGTGATCGAGAGCGACGCCGACCTCGCTGCGCTCGACGGCATTCGCGTCGTCACCGGCGAGCTCCAGGTCACGCGCACGAGCTTCACCAACCTCGACTTCCTCGGCTGCATCGAGGAGGTGGGCGACGAGCTCACGATCTTCGGCAACGCGAGCCTCACCGACCTCTCGGGGCTGGACGCGCTCGAGCGCGTGGGCGCGGGGTTCATCTTCTCGGAGAACACGGCGATCACCGAGCTCTCCGGCGTCGGTGCGCTCACCGAGGTCGGCGGCAGCGTGGTGATCCAAGGCAACACGAAGCTCACCGCGATCTCCGGCCTCACCGCGCTCGCCACCATCCTTGGCGCGCTCAACATCCGCGAGAACGATGCGCTCCTCCACATCAATGGTCTTCGCGGCCTCCGCACACTGGGCACGCAATTCGCCGTCACGCACAACCCTTCGCTGTGCATCTCGAGCGTGAATCGAGTCGGCGCGGGGATTACCGATCCGGCGACGCCGGGGGATAATTGGTCGACGCGGGCCAATGACGAGGGGTGCTGACGCGCGGTGCTCCACGACCGACGCGGCGCTCTCTTGACGGCCTCGGAGCCGCGCGATTATCGTGAGCTGCGGGTGAAGTCATTCACGGAGATGTGCGGCGGGATCCAGCGCGTGCTGGGAGCTGACGATGCTCGGGAGCGCATCGCGGCGAGGAACCTCGACCGCGCACGTGCTCTCGCGGACCGCTTCGTCCTGACCCATCGCACGGTGAGTCCAGGGGCGGCCCCGCTGCACGAAATCCTCGGAGATGGGCACCTTCGCGCCCGGCGCCCCTGCACTTCACGCGAGGT
>JBFIJN010000301.1:0-10781 GCA_041600735.1 Nannocystaceae bacterium | reverse complement strand
GCCGAAGTACTCCTTGGAGATCTCCGGCAGGATCTTCTTCATCGAGTAGTGATGGTGGATCCCGTTGGAGAACCACACGCGCTTGGTGTAGACGAGGAACGCATCCCACTCGGCGCCGCTGCGCTCGCCCTCGTAGCTGCGCACGATCGCCTCGAGCGTGTGCCTCACCAACAGGTTGTGGCGGTAGTTCTGATCCCAGATGATGTCGCGCCCGGAGAGCGCGGCCTCGTAGAGGAAGTAGGCGATCTGCTTCTGCTCGAGCGGGAGCTCGTCGAAGCCCGGGATCTGGTAGCGAAGCACCCGCAGGTCGGCGAACTGGTCGATCTGCACCTGGAACTCGCCGGGGCCCGCGGCGACTGGACCCGGCTCGGGTGCGGGCGTGACCGCGGGAGCACGTGTCTCATCGGGCGGCGAGGAATCGGGGCGGCCGGGACATGCCGCGGGGCCAAGCGCCGCGAGCACGACGAGGAGGCGATGGAGCCTTCGCATGGCGCGTACGATGACGCAGGCCCCGTGCCGAGGACAACCGTCCACCGAGCACGGGGCCGCGGGAGATCACACGAAGCGCGTCGGGCGGGGCGAATCAGCCTTGGACGTGCTCTACGGGGCCGCGGAAGTCGGCGACGAGCTCGACTCCGTCGTGGATCCGCACTCGCGTGCCCAGGTCGCCCTCGTCCTCGTACACGTCCATCCAGCCGTCGCGCGCGTGGGGGCCAGTCAGCGAGTACACGTGGCGAGCGTCGCGGGGCGAGAGGTTGATGCAGCCGTGGCTGATGCGGAAGCCGAAGCGATCGTGCCAGTACGCGGAGTGGAGTGCGATGCCGTCGTGGATGTACTGCACGTAGGGCACGGCTTCGACCGCGTAGGCCTCGGAGGCGCCGGGCGAGCTGGTCATGCTGCCGTACGCGACCTTCTTGGTGATGCGGAACAACCCGCGCGGAGTGGGGCCCTTGAGCCCGCTCGAGATCAGCGTGGTGTAGATGGGCGTCGCGCCACGGACCACGGTGAGGACCTGCTGGTCGAGATCCACGTCGACCCAGATCTCGTCGTCGGCCACATCCTCGCCGACGAGGACCTCCACGAGCGCCTGGCGGCGGATGTCGCGAGCGCGCACGAAGCCACCGTCGACGAGCTCGTACCAGGTGCCGCCCGTGGGCGAGGTGACCGGCTCCGGCTTGACGAAGTACTCGGCGTGATAGTCGAGGGTGCGGGTTGCCTCGGCCAGCGGATCGGCGGCGACGCGCACGGTGGCGACGGGCCAGTCCACGGCCCACGCCAGCTGCTGCCCCTCGGGGACCGGCTTGGCCACGAGGTCGTGACCACTGAAGCTGCTGGGGCGGTAGCGGGAGAGGTCGCGCTCGGGCATCACGCGGCCGCGCTGGTCGACGAGCATGATCTGGCCCCCCTCGCGGCGGCGGCTGACGAACGCGAAGTCGCGGCCGGGCGAGTAGACGAGGCGAGGCTCGTCGCCCGCGAGGTAGCTCGCCATCGAGCGCCAGCGACGGGCCGGCACGTCCTTGCGATTCTCGGCGAAGTAGAACGGCAGCGCCTCGCCGCCGCGAAGCGGAGGCATCACGCGGGGCGCCTGGGTGGCCTTGCGCGAGTGCTTGAGGCACGCGAACCCGCCGTTGCCCACGTTGGCCCAGCCCTCGCCGCCACAGCCACGGCCCTCGACGCGGCCGAACACCTCGAACGACTCGCCCGAGGGAATGCGCGCGCGAACCGGGGCGCGACGGTCGGGGGCGATGCGAACGACGATGCGCTGCTTGGCGGTGCGCAGCTCGAGCGGTTCGTCATCGGCGAGCTCGAGCTCGATCTCACTCTCATCGTCGACGACGGCGGCGGCAGCGGCGGGCGGAGCCGGCTTGCGATCGAGCGTCTGCAGCCGGTCGGTGGCCACGCCCGGAAGCGTCGTCGCGTTCACGGTCATGCGCATGGCGGCCGCGGGCGCTCGATCGGAGATGTCGTGGAGTTCGACGGTCGGCTCGGCCGCCGCGGACTGGGGGGTGGACGCCGCCTCGTCGCAGGCGGGGAGCAAGCACAGCAACGCGCTCAGCCCCCAGCGAGAACGAAGATTGGAACGACCCAGAACGCGACTTGCCCGGCTCATGACCTCGACGACACCCTTCTCGATTGTGTTGGTTGCGATCGCGGTCGAGCCTCACCAAGAAGCCCACAACCTGCGACCCGCAGCCCCCGTAAGACGCAGCTTGGGTCTAGTTATTCGAATTTCAAGTTGACTTCCAACAATTGGTGTGTTCGGCGGGGCGCGCGGCAACGGGAGTAGCCAGGGGAACCATCGCTCCAGATCGCGTGAAGACCCCCCTGCGAGCCGCTTTGGGGCTCGCTGCGGAGCATGGGGAGGCGACTGGAAGCTCCACTCGCCACCCCTGGGCCGCGGGCTCGCATCGGACCGTAGGTTGGGTCGCGAGCGCGTCCGCGGAGGTCCGCGGATCGCGTGATCTCAGGCGGGAGGACTGGCGACGTCGGTCGGTACCGGAATGACGTGCTCACCGGGAGGCGCGACGTCGGTCGGGGCTGGCTCGACGCCCTCGCTCGGAGGTGGAGCATCGGTCGGCGCTGGCTCGGTGGCAGGCTCGATGGGTGGCTCGGCCCCCAGCGGCTCGGGGCCCTCGGCCTCGGCGGGCTCGAGCTCGGGCTCCGGCTCCGGCTCGGGCTCGGGCTCGGGTTCCACGGCCTCGTCGAGCGGGTTGTACATCGGCTCGGGCGGCGGACGCCGTTGCTTGCGCTCGTCTCGCTCTCGTGACCGCTTGCCCCCGCCGAACGCCAGCACCACCCCCAGCTGCGGCCCCCAACGAAAGGAGCACAGGTCGAGCAACACGCCCCCGACCATTGGATCATCGGGGTGATACGTGAGCGCCTCGTTGCAGCGACCGCTGGGGAACAAGCCCGAGAAGCCGACGCCTCCGCTCACGTAGAGCGGGCCGGCCACGTTGACGTAGACGCCCGGTCCAGCCACCCACTGCCCGTGGGTCCCGGCGCCATGGTTGAAGAACACCGGCCCGACGCCGGCGTAGACATAGGGCGAGAAGCGCCGGCTGCGAAAGAAGACGTACTGGGCGGTGGGCGTGACCTCGAGCAGGTTCGTGGGCAGCTGGGTCTCGATGCCCGGATAGCGAGCCTTGAACGCGCTGCGGTAGATGAAGACGGTGTCGGAGATCCCGACGCCGACCGACAAGCCCTTCACGATGAAGTAGTTGAAGCCGAGGCCGAAGCTGAGGCTGGCGATCTCTGGATTGAAGAGGCCCCATGGCGAGAGGCCGAAGGTCGGGCGCATGACGCCGCGCCCCCAGGGTCGATCGTCGCGTGGCTCGGCCTGCGCTTCGGGAGACCACGCCAGCGCCGTGACGAGCGCCGCGGCGAGGGCCGCCCCATGCCATCGCGGTCGCCGAGCGGGCCCGCCCCTCGAGCCGCGGGCCACAGCGAGGGCGGGCGGTGTGCTCGTGCGGTGGACCATCGCTGCATCGTCGAATGGCCGCCGCCGAGAATCAACTCGTGTGGGGCCATCGCGGTGTGGGGTGTGACCCAGGCCCCGCTCCGGGCCTCGAGGGGGCGCGATAGCGGCTGGGGCGCCCGTGCGCCCGGCCGTGTACGATGCGCCGGTGACGGAGCTACTCGATCGATCCGCAGTGGGCTTGGCGAGGATGATCCGCCGTCGCGAGGTGTCGCCCGTCGAGCTGCTCGAGGCCCATATCACCCAGATCGAAGCCGTGAACCCGGCGCTCAACGCCGTCATCGCGACCCGCTATGACGAGGCGCGGCGTGAGGCTCGCGCGGCCGAGCGCCAGGTGATGGCGGCCGCGGACCCCGAGTCGCTGCCTGCGCTGCTCGGCCTGCCGTACACCGCCAAGGAGTACATCATGGCCGACGGCATGCCGCTCACGGCCGGGGTGTGGTCGCGACGAGGGACGCGGGCCGAGGGCGACGCCACGACGGTGCGGCGGCTCGCCGAGGCGGGCGCGATCCTGGTGGGCATCACGAACGTCCCCGAGGGCGGCTTGTGGCTCGAGACCTACAACGATGTGTACGGGCGGACGGTGAACCCCTGGTCGCTCGAGCACACGGCGGGAGGGAGCAGCGGCGGCGAGGGAGCGATCGTGGCGGCGGCCGGGGTTGCGTTCGGCCTGGGTGCGGATGTCGGCGGCTCGATTCGCATCCCGGCGGCCTTCTGCGGGACGGTGGGCCACAAGCCCACCGGGCGCATGGTGCCCAACACCGGTTTCTGGCCCGCTGCCGGGGCGGGCGAGCTCTCGGCGTACTTGGTGTGCGGCCCGCTCACGCGGCGGGTCGAAGATGTCATGCCGATCCTTCGCGCGCTCGCGGGCCCCGATGGACGGGACGTGGTGGTGCGACCGTGGTCGCTCGGCGAGCCCTCGGAGGTGGACCTGCGCGACGTGACGGTCTACCCGGTCGAGGGCAGCGGCCGCATTCGCGTGAGCGAGGAGAATCGCCGCGCCGTCGTCGAGGCCACCGAGGCGCTTCGGGCCCGAGGCGCACGCGTCGGGACGCTGAAGGCTCACCGCATGAAGAAGGCCTTTCAGATCTGGGCGGCGATGATGGCCACCGGCGGCGGGCCGCGCTACGTGGACGTGCTGGGCGGTGAGTCGCCGATCTCGCCCGCCCGTGAGCTCCTGCGCCTGGCCGTCGGCCGCTCGCGGCACACGCTGCCGGCGCTCGTGATCGCAGGGCTCGAAGAGCTCACCGCACGCCTGCCCGCCACCGTCGATGCCGCGGTGGCCGACGGACGCGCGCTCCAGGCCGAGCTCGAGCAGGTGCTCGGACCGCGGGGCGTGCTGCTGCACCCGCCCTACTCCCGCCCCGCGCCGCGCCACTACCGTCCGTTGCTGACGCCGTTCGATTTCGTGTGCACCGGTCTGTTCAACGTGCTCGAGCTGCCTTCCACCGTGGTGCCCACCGGGTTCTCGCGGGCTGGTCTTCCGCTCTCGGTGCAGGTGATCGGTCGGCGCGGAGACGATCACCTGACGATCGCGGTCGCGGCCGCGCTCGAGCAGGATTTTGGCGGCTGGCGGCGAGCCCAGCCGAGCTGGCGGGTTCCCGCCCGCTTCGTGGGCCCAGACTCGCTGCTCGCCGCGAGCAACTAGCAGAAACCAAGGAGAACAGAAGAGGTCTTGGCGTGGCCGCCGGCACGGGTCACCATGACGGGACCGATGGACGCCCGTGGGATCGAACGGCACCGGCGCAGGCTGATCGAGCTGCGGGACGAGCTGCGTCGCGAGGGCGATCTCGAGATCGAGCCCGTGCGCGATGGGGACGACCCGACCGAGAAGGTCGACGAAGACGCAGCCCCGCTGACGGAGATGCGGCAGGTGATCGCGTCCAACCGCAATCGCGCGCGCGCGCGGCAGCTGCAGGAGATCGCCGAGGCGCTCGAGCGACTGGCCAAGGATCCCGAGGGGGTGGGCCAGTGCGAGTCGTGCGAAGAGACGATCCCGGCGCGTCGCCTCGAGCTTCAGCCCTGGGCGCGGCTGTGCATCACGTGTCAGTCCGAGAAGGAGGCCGACCAGGCCCCGGGCTCGCGCAAGCACATCACCGATTACCGCTGAGCAAACGCACGAAACCGAGCCCTGCGACAGGAGCGTCGGACAGCCCACCCTTGGTGCGAGCGGTGACGTGGAAACAGCGCACAAGGCCGAGATAGTCGCCGAAATTTTGCTGGTTTCCCCACACCAACGGGTGGAGGATGGTAAGCGGCGATGGGCACACACACGATGGTGGGTAACAAGACGGCTTGGGCGGCGGCGATGACGTTGGTGGGCGTAATGGGGATCTCGTCCAGCGCGATCGCTGACGAGCCCATCGCCGACGATCACCCGCGCGGGACCTATGTGAGGGTCGACGCGGCGGACGAGCTCTCGGACCAGACCCCGGCCCAGCACGGTGGACCACCGCACATCCTCTTCCTCCAGCGCTGCGCGGGCGGGCTCACGATCTCCCCCGGAAGCGGCGGCTCGATCCAAAACCAGTCCGAGATCGTGGGGGGCGTGATCAACTTCCCTCCGTTCCCCTACGGCGACAACGCGTGGAACGAGGTGCTCACCCGGACGCGTCAGATCTTCGCGCCGTTCAACATCACCGTCACCGATGTCGACCCGGGCAACACTTCGCACGACGAAGCGGTGGTCTGCGGCGACGGGGCGATGGCCGGGTTCGCGGGTGCGGGCGGGGTTGCACCGTTCTCGTGCGGAGTGATCAACAACGCGATCACCTTCACGTTCGCCGACACGCTCGGCAACAACCCGCAGCTCATCGCCGAGGTCATCGGTCAGGAGGCCGCCCATGCCTGGGGTCTCGACCACGAGTACCTGTGCCAAGACCCGATGACCTATCTGTCGGGTTGCGGGCCCAAGTCGTTTCAGAACGTGAATGCGCAGTGCGGCGAGTACAACGCCCGCGCATGCAGCTGCGGCGGCAACACCCAGAACTCGTACCAGCACATCATCAATACGTTCGGCGCCGCCGTGCCCGACAACGCCGCGCCGACGGCCGCCATCACCTATCCCAACGATGGTGAGGTGTTCCTGCCGGGCGCCGAGTTCGACATCACGGTGCAGGTCAACGACGACGTGCAGGTGGCCAACGTCACGCTGTTCGTGGATGGTGCGGCGCAGGGCTCCGATGCGAGCGCTCCGTTCGGCCCCTGGCCGGTCTCCAACATCCCCGAGGGCTCGTACGAGTTCTACATCGAGGCGACCGACACTGCCGGCAACGTGACGATGAGCTCGGTGGTCTCGATCGACGTGACCCCCGACGGCGCGCCACCGCCACCGCCCGGAGGTGACTCGGGCGGCGACTCGGGCGGACCCGGCGACTCGGGCGGGTTCGACTCGGGTGGCGTGAGCGACTCGGCCGGCACCGGCGGGGGCGACGGCGGAGGCGCGGGAGCGCTGCCGCCGGGCTACGGCAGCGGCTTCGACCCGGCCGCAGGCGGCACCGCCTGCGAGTGCACGGCAGGGACGGGCTCGCGCGGCGGGCTGGGCATGGGCCTGATGGTGCTCGGGCTGTTGGGCCTGCGCGTCCACGGCCGACGCCGACGCAGGTAGCCGACGCAGGTAGCCGACGCAGGTAAAAAGAGGATGGGCGAGCGACCCCGCTACTGCGCGGGGTCGCCGAACACCGGGGCGCGCCTGGCCATCCCCGCCATCACGGCCTCGAGCTGATTGGGCTTGCCCAGCACGCGTCGCTGGATCTCCTCTTCGAGGCGCAGGCCGTCTTCGGTGCTCCCGGTGAACGCGGCGTTCAGCAGCTGCTTGGCCGCTCGGATCGCGTCGGGTGAGCGACTGGCGATCTCGCGGGCGATCTCGCGGGCGGCGGCGAGGGGGTCACTCTCGACGCGCGTGGCGAGGCCGAGCGCCACCGCCTCTTCGCCGGAGACCTTGCGGCCGGTGAACGTGAGCTCCTTGGCGACGTCGAGGCGCACGAGGTGGCGCAGCGTCTGGGTGCCGGTCATGTCGGGGATGAGGCCCCACTCGATCTCGCGCACCGAGAGCCGCGCGTCGGCGGTGACGTAGCGAAGATCGGCCGCCAGGGCGATCTGCAGGCCGCCGCCGTAGACGTGACCATGCAGCGCGGCCACGACCGGCACGGGGATCTCGCGCCACACCCACGCGGCGCGCTGCACGAAGTTGGCGGGCGAGCCCTCGTCGCGGCGCATCAGCACGGAGAGATCCATGCCCTCGCGCATGAACGCGGCGAAGTCGAGACCGGCACAGAACGAGGGGCCCTCGCCCACGAGCACGACCACGCGGAGCGCGGGATCGTGGGCGAGGCGGTCGCCGGCCTCGATGAGGGCCTCGAACATGCGACGGTCGAGGCCGTTGTGCTTGTCGGGCCGCGCCAGGCGAACCTCGGCGATCCCCTCGGAGAGCTCCACGCGAACGCGATCGTTCATGCCGCGTGGTTACCACGAGGCGAGCACGGACTCACCCCTCGAGCAGCTGATCGAGGCTGTGCTGCGTGATGGGGTGGTAGCCGGCCCGCGCCTCGCCGTAGATCCGCAGCGCATCGTCGCGACGACCGGCGACGATGAGCGCCTCGTAGAGCGGGACCAGGAACTTGCGGCGGCCCACGGTGCGCAGGAACTGCTCGAGGCGCTCGTCGACGGGAGCGTAGCCGCGCCGCACGGAGACCTCGAGCCACTGGGCGAGGATCTCCGCGTTGCCCGAGGCCGTCAGCGAGAACGCGGCGTCGAGCTCGCCCAGCACCCGCGTGGGGAGATCGCTCGGCAGCCCGCGCAAGAAGTGCAGCCAGTGGTGTGGCGTCCAGTCCTTGGTGGGCAGCGAGCGGGCCCGCCCATCACCACCCAGGAGCTCGGCGAGGGCCAGATCGACCTTCGCGAACGCATCCGAGCGGGGCTCGGGTGCGCCCTCGGGCACGCCCTCGGCGTGGATCCACGCCCCGGGTCGGGCCGCCCGGCGACCGGCCAGCGGCGAGGCGACCGTGACGAGCTCGCGGTCGAGGAACGCCTCGAGCTCGTCACCATCCACGCTGGTGAACGCGTGCGAGTCGAACCACTTGCGCACGAACGGATCGAACGCGGCACGCCCGTAGCTCTCCTCGAGCTCGCGCAGGAACAGCGCGCCCTTCTCATAGGCGACGTCGGAGAGCCCCTCGTCGGGATCGCGCCCGCGCAGATCCACGTGCAGCCGCGCGTCGCCGGGCTCGACGAGGCGCGTCAGCTCTTCCTCGAGATCCTGGCGCCCGAGCATGGCCTCCATCTCGGCGCGACCGCGCCCGTAGAGCGCCTCGACGATGCGGCGCTCGATGTAGACCGTGAAGCCCTCGTTGAGCCACAGGTCCTCCCAGGTCGCGTTGGTGACGAGATTGCCGGACCACGAGTGCGCGAGCTCGTGGGCCACCAACGACATCAGCGATCGATCACCGGCGAGAATGGTGGGGGTGAGGAAGGTGAGCCGTGGGTTCTCCATGCCACCAAACGGGAAGGCGGGCGGCAGCACGAGCACGTCGTAGCGATCCCAGCGGTAGGGGCCGTAGAGCGACTCGGCCACCTCGATCATGCGCTCGGTGTCGCCGAGCTCGCTCGCGGCCGATGCGAGCACGGAGGGCTCCGCCCAGACGCCCGTGCGATCGCCGAGCGACGCAAACTCGAGGCGCCCCACCGCCAGCGCGACGAGGTAGGCCGGGACCGCCTGGGGCATCTCGAAGTGGTGCTCGCCCGCGGGCCACTGCGACTCGATGCGCTGCGCCGACATGAGTGCGATGCGATCATCGGCGCCCGGGCCCTGGGGCACCTGCACCACGGCATCGTAGGTGACCCGCACGCCCGGCGAGTCCTGGCATGGGATCCACGAGCGCGCGTGGATCGCCTGCGACTGGCTGTAGAGGAACGGGTCGGTGCCTTCGGCCGTCTGCGCGGGCGAGAGCCACTGCAAGCCGGATGCGTGCGGGCTGGTGCGGTAGCGGATGCGAACCAGGTCGGCGCCCGGCGGCAGGGTGATGCGAAGCGGCTGCCCGAGGATCGGATCGACCTCACCCGGCGACCAGGGTGCATCGGTCCATGTCGCGCCGGAGAGCCGAGCGAGCTGCGGTAGCCCGCCGGGCTCCGCACCCGCTCGCGCGGCGCTCTGGACGGCCTCGACCTCGAGCCCGCGCGTGTCGAGCCACAGGGGAGCCGCGGGGTCCTTGCGCTCGACCCACAACGTCGCAGATCCCACGAGCCGTCGGTCTTCGAAGGACACGGTCCAGTCGAGGCCCATGTGTCGCACCACGACCTCCTCGGGTCGGGCGAAGGAATGGAGATCTCCTCCGGTCATCGCGCGCTCGGCCTCCTCGGCGGGGACCTCGACGGGTGCCTCGGCCCCCGGACGACACGCCCCAAGCAAGCCCAAGAGCGCGACCCATGACAGAGGATGAAAGCCCACGGAGGCTGCCCTAGCGGACCTGTAGGCCGCTGGTCAACGGCCACGGTCAATGTGTGAGCAAGACTGGGGTCTGCCTACCCCAATTCTCGAAGGCTCACGACGGTCAGTATTCGTCGGTTTTCGCCGGGCCATGTGCGGTTTGGGGAGATCTTCCCCAGTCGCGCGAAACCGGCGAGAGTGCGCCTTTCCCGTGTTTCTTGGTGATTTTCGGCCATGACTACCGACAATTTTTTCAGCGTGGGTCCAATTTTTACTTGATTGAATTTATGTAATGCGGCTTAATCCAAAACATCGAAGCGAGGCCGCCCATGCTCTTCATCTCCCGCCATCTCGCCGCCGCCGCCCTCCTCTCTTGCACCACCATCCTCGGCGCTGGGTGCGACCTCGTGGACGCTTTCAAGGGTGAGGGGAGCACCATCGTTCAGCTGATGGTGACCCACCACGCCACACCTCAGGACGGGACCTTCCCCGCGCTGAGCGTTGGCGACGCCGCGACGTTCGATACGGATGAAGGCTGGACGGTCAGTCTGCGGACGGCCTTCGTGACCACCACCCACGCTTCGCTCCAAGAGTGCAGCGGCGGCACCGTCGACTTCGATGCCTACTGGGGTCCGCTGCCCGAGGACATCAACGCCGACGATCTCGATCTCCTCTCGTTCGCGGCCGTCGAGGTCCAGGCCAGCTCCTACTGCGGCATGACCGTCGAGTACGGGCCGTTCATCGCCGAGGACCCCTCGCGCACCTACGACATGGGCGAGGCCGCATCCAAGGTCCGCGGCGCCACCTTCTACTTCGAGGGCGTGGCGAGCCGCGGCGACGTGATCGTCGAGTTCGAGCTCACCGGCCGCGACACCGTCGAGG
>JBFIJN010000300.1:0-10801 GCA_041600735.1 Nannocystaceae bacterium | reverse complement strand
CTACGATCCCGCACCCGTGGGCTACCTGCTCGGCATCGTCTCGCTCGTCGCGCTCGTTCAAGGCGCGGCCTGGCTCGGCCCTCGTCGTGGTCCGCCGCGTCCGCGACGTGGGCTCTTGCTCGCGGTCCTCGGCGTGCTCGGGCTAGGCCTCGGCCTGTTGCTCGCGCTCGTCCCCGGCTTCTTCGCCTGAGGGCTCGCTCGACTCGCTCTCGCCAACCTCCGCCGGATCCTGGCTCCAGGCGGCGTGCTCGGGTCGCTCCACGCGCCCTCGCGCCCACAGATGCGACTCGATCGCCTCCATGAGCCCGCGCGTGGTTCGCTTGCCGAGCGCGCTCACGAAGAACGCCGGGTCACCGCGGGTGAGGCTGGCGATCTCCTCCTCGCGCGGCGGCTCGGGCAGCGCGTCACACTTGTTGAGCACCACGAAGCGAGGCACCCGCCCCGCACCGAGGTCGGCCAGCACCGCGTCGACGGTGGCGACCTGCTGCTCGCGATCGGGATCGGTGGCATCCACCACGTGCAGCAACAGATCCGCCGCCGCGATCTCCTCGAGCGTGGCCGAGAATGCCTGCCGCAGCGCGGGCGGAAGGTCGCGGATGAAGCCCACCGTGTCGAGCAGCACGATCTCGCGGTCCATCGGGAAGCGGATGCGCCGCACTGTCGGGTCGAGCGTCGCGAACAGCTTGTTCTCGGTGTCGACGTCGCTCCCCGTCACCGTATTGAGCAGCGTGCTCTTGCCCGCGTTGGTGTAGCCCACGATCGCGACCACCGGCACCCGCGAGCGCACGCGCTCGGCTCGCTGCTGGTCGCGCTGCTTGCGGAGCTGCCGCAGGCGCTTCTCGAGGTCGGCGATGCGGTCCTTGGCGCGGCGGCGATCGACCTCGAGCTTGGTCTCGCCGGGACCCCGCCCGCCCACACCGCCCATCAGCCGCGACATCATCGTGCCCTTGCCCATCATCTTGGGCAGCAGGTAGCGCAGCTGGGCGAGCTCGACCTGCAGCTTGCCGTCCGAGCTGCGCGCATGGTTGGCGAAGATGTCGAGGATGAGCATCGTGCGATCGATGACCTTGAGCTCGGTCTGATCGGCGATGGTCCGCGCCTGCGAAGCGCTGAGCTCCGGATCGCAGATCAGCAGCTCCACGTCTTGCTCGAGCGCGCGGACCAGCACGTGCCGCAGCTTGCCCGAGCCGAAGAAGCTGCGCGGGTCGGGCTGCGGCCGGCGCTGCTCGACCAGCTCCACCAGGCCCAGCCCCGCCGTGCGGCACAGCTCGCGTAGCTCGGCCTTGCGCGCGTCCACGTGGCGGCCGCCATCGTGGACCATCAGCACGATCGCTCGCGTGCCCTGGATCTCTGCGCGGGCGCGCGCGGTCGCGGCCTCGAGCTGCGACTCGAGCTCGCGCAGGAACGGGACGAGCGGCACGGGCAGGCTCGCCGCGTCGGCATCGGTCGCGCCCTCGTCGTCGGCTCGCGCGAGGATGGCCAGCGGCGTGCGCGGCCACGTCCGCGTATGGAACGCATCGGGAACGTCGGGCGGAGGCGGGGTGAGACCCGCGAGGTCTACCGCGATGCCGGCCGGTCCACGGTGGATCGCAGCGACGAGATCGAGGCGTAGCTTGCTGAGGTCGGCCAGCTCCTCGCGATCGAGGGGCTCGGGGACGAGGTGCGTGACGACCAGCCGGATCCCGCGCAAGCGACCCGACACGCCGCGCACGCGCGAGAACTCGGGGAGCTGGAGGCTGTGGGCGTCGCCGAGGATCACCCGCGATACGCGACCACGCCGGTCGACGAACAAGCCCACGCGGCGCCCGATCTCGTGGGCCACGTCGAGCATGTCACGCGCGAGCGCGGCGCTCACCACCTGGTCCGGCGCCATCGAGCGGTCGCCGAGCTTCTGGAGCTGGCGAACGTGGCTCGCCTTGAGGCTGGCGGTGTCGCCGTAGACCCGGTTCACGGGGTGGGCTGCCCGTCGAGCACACGCAGCGCGACGGCCAGGGCTTGCTGCGCGCGAAGCTCGTTGCGGCGGCGAGCCTCGAGCTCGCCGAGGGCCCGGTCCAGCTGCTCGCGCAGCGCGTCGCGCTCGCCGCTGGTGGATCGCAGCTCGTGGCGGACACCGGTGAGGTCGTCGTCGAGCGCGGCGATGCGAGCGTCGCTGCTCGTGCGTAGCTCTTGCGCCGCCGCTTGCGACTCACCGAGCTGCGTCCGCGCCTGCTCGAGCTGCGCACGGAGGCTCTCCTCGATCTCGCTCGACTCGCCGCGCAGCCGCTCGAGCTCGCCGCGGTGCTGGCCCTCTTCGAACTCGAGCTCGGCCTGGTGCTCGCCGGACAGCACGTCGAGGGCGGCGGCCTTGTCGGCCGCCGCGGCCTCCGCCGCTTCTCGCAGCTTGCGCTCGAGCTCTTGGGCGGCCTCGGTGCGGGTGCGCTCGAGCTCCTCGCGCAGGCCGGCCAGCTCCGCTTCGACGCTCGCGAGCTGCTCGCCGAGCCCGCCCGCCTTGGCGGTGTGCTCGTCGAGGGCGGCGCTCAGCTCGGCGCTGCGAGCAACCGCCGCTTCGAGCTCCTGTCGGGTGTCATCGAGCTCCTGTCGCGCGGTGGCGAGATCGGTCTCGGCCGACTCGAGCTCCCGGTGCAGCGCCGCGATCTTCTTCTGACCGCCCTCTTGGGCCTCGCCGGCCTGCTGGCGGGCCTCGTCGAGCAGCGCGTCGAGGTCCTTTACCTTCTTCTGGGTGCCCTCGAGGCGCAGCTTGAGGCCCTCCTCGCGCTTGAGCACCGTGTTCTTGTCGCGATTGGCGGCCTCGGCCTGCTCCTTGGCCGTGATGACCTTCTCCTCGGCGGCGAGCAGCTTCTCTTCGAGCTCGCCGATCTGGACCTGGAGCTCGCGGTTGCGATGCTTGGCGTCGAGCACCGAGCGCTCCGTGCTCTCGACCTCGTCCTTGAGCGAGAGGATCTCGCGCTGCTTGGCGTTGAGCTGGGTCTTGAGCTGAATGACCTCGCGCTGGACCTTGAACTCGTTGCTGCTGCTGCTGGCGCTGCTGCTGGCGTCGTCGGAGTCCGCGTCGTCGCTCGTCGTGGCCTCTACCTCGGGCTTCGAGGTCGGCCTCGTGGCGGCCTGCGGAGGAGGCGTTGCCCGGCGCTCGCGCTCGGGCGGCGGCGGAGGCGGCTCGTGCACGACCTCGGCGGGCGCGGCTGCTCGCTCTGCCTGACGCGACGGCTCGTCGAGCAAGCCGTCGAACGCGGCCTCCATCTCATCGGCGAGGTTGGGGTTCGAGCGCGCCGACCCATCCTCCATCTCCGCAAACTCTTGATCGAACTCGTCCATGGCCAAGCGAGTGCTCTCGGCTTCGGCTTCGGCCGCGGCTTCCGCTTCGGCCGCGGCGTCGTCGTCGATATCGACGTCGAGGTCGTCGTGCGCGCTCGCGTCGTTGCTGCCGCCGCCCTCGGGCAGCTCCATCAGGCCGCTCACCGAGGTGACCAGGTCGGCCTGGGCGAACGGCAGCTTGAGGTAGTCGTCCGCGTGGGTCTTGAGGTTGCGGTGCTGATCGAAGACGTCGGTGGAGACGTCGGAGGCGTACATCACCAAGGGGATGTAGCGAGTCTCATCGTTGCGTCGGAGCTTGTTGCAGACCGAGAAGCCCGAGACATTGGGTAGCTCGACCCTCAAGAAGATGATGTCGGGAGTCGCCGTCTTGGCGAGGTTCATCGCCTCCGAGGCATCTTGCGTTGCGGTGAATTCGAACCCGAAAGGCGCCAGGGCGCTCCGAATGCTCGCGTTGGCGGCCTCGTCGGCATCGATGATCAGCGCTGAGAACACGCAGGGAGACTATCGTTTCACCCCCCGCGAAACCAGCCCCGGACCACATCATGATCGTCGGCCGGCCCCGACCCGCCTTCGGTCTCAGCGACCATCGAGGCGGGCTGCAAACTTGAGCAGCAGGGCGTAGTCCGGGTGCTCCGGGTCCGTCGCCGCCGGGTCTGCGGGGGCCGGAGGGCCCTCCAGCACCAGCATGTGGGCGACACCCCCGAGCTCGAACCAGAGGATCGGTCGACCGGTGTCGTCGCGGTGCAGGTGGTAGGAGCGGCCAGAGTAGCTGGCGACCGCGCCCCGCGGGGCGAAGGCATCGGCGGGGAGCTGGCGGTCGACCACGTGGTGGCCGGAGGGCAGCTGGTACCTGAGGTCGGCGGCCGGGGGCTGACCGACGCTCGCGCGGTGGAGGCGGGCGCCGACGAGCTGGACGTCCTTGGTGGTGTCGTGGGGCGGGACCTGCAGGCGAAAGCCGATCTGTGGCTCGAGCTCGGAGATCGCGCGCATCACGTCTTCGTCCCCGTCGGTCGTGGAGCCTCCGGCACCGGGGACGATGGCGCTGCCGAGGCCGAAGCCGGGGCCGAAGCCGGGGCTAGCCGTCACCGCAGCGCCCTCGGGGGTGACGACGCCTTCGCGTGCCATGAAGAACAGCGCGACCGCCACTGCGCCCGCCGGGACCATGATGAGCCCGCCCCGACCGAGGTCGCGCAAGCGAGACCAGAGCCGCGAGCCCAGCCCGGGTGGCGCGCTCGCGGCCGCCTCTGCCGCCTGCTCGCGATCGACCTCGTCGAGGCCGAGCAGGATCTTGGCACGCAGAGCCTTGGGCGCGGGATCCCGCGGCACGGCCTGCAGCGTCGCGCGCACCCAGGCCTGCTCGGAGACCGCCGCTCGACAGCCACCGCAGTCCTCCAGGTGAGCCGCGACTTGTTCCTGCTCGTGGTCGTTGAGCTCCGCATCCACATAGGGTTGCAGCAGCCCGGCGACATCGGAGCACTCGAAGCGAATGTCCTTCAAGCTCATGCCATGCCTCGCTTGTTGCGATAGCTGTCGAGGTCGACGGTCTTGGAGTCGGCCGCCTGGTTCTGGGTGCGGGGCAGCGGGGCATCGGGCTCGAGCAGCCCCAGCTCCACCGCGTGATCGCGCAGCAGCTTGGCCAAGAGCCGACGGCCTCGGTAGATGCGACTCATGACCGTGCCGATCGGGCAGTCCATGATCTCGGCGATCTCCTTGTACGCGAGACCCTCGAGATCCGCGAGGATGACCGCAGTGCGGTAGTCCTCGGGCACCGACTCGAGCGCCGCCTCGATGCGATCGCGGGTGACCCGCTGGCCGATCATCGCCTCGGGACTGGCCGGTGCCGGGGCGCTCCGCGCCACCGCGGCCTCGGAGCCCAGCGCATTGAGCTGTCCCTCGAGGTCCTGGCGGGTGGAGCGGCGGCGATTGTTCTTGTGATAACGATTGATGAACGTGTTGCGAAGGATGGTGAACATCCACGCCTTGATGCTCGTGCCCGTCTTGAACGTGTGCCAGAAGCGGTACGCCCGGACGTAGGTGTCCTGCACGAGGTCCTCGGCCTCGGCTGGATTGCGGGTCAAGCGGAGCGCTCCTCCGTAGAGCGAGTCGAGCTGCGGAAGGGCTACCTTCTCAAAATCCTGCCGTGCGGCGTGGTTCATCGTCGTCGAGGCCGGCCTACCCTGGGTCTGGGGGCATTATTCCGCGGGGAATACCGAGGGCCCGGATTTATTCGATTCTCGCCTGATTCCAGTGGTTTGAGGCCTCGCGGCGCGCTCGGTGCCGGGCGAGCGGCGTCCGCGGAGCGGGGTTATCCTCCGCGCGCATGGCCGTCTACGAGAGCCCCTTGGCCACCCGTTATGCCACCGCCGCGATGGTGGCCAACTTCGGTGACGAGCGCCGCGTGCTGCTGTGGCGCGATCTGTGGATCACGCTCGCGCGGGTCGAGCAGGCGCTCGGTGTTCCGATCCTCGACGCCCAGATCGACGCACTGGTGGCGCACCGCGAGGAGATCGATCTGGCTCGGGCCGCGCAGCTCGAGTCGGAGCTGCGCCACGATGTGATGGCGCACGTGCATCACTTTGGCGAGCGCGCCGGGCCAGAGGCGGAGAAGATCATCCACCTGGGCGCGACCAGCTGCTACGTGACCGACAACGCCGAGCTCGTGATGATGCGCGACGGGCTGGAGCTCGCGATGGATCGGCTGTTCACGGTGATCGAGCAGCTCGCCGCGTTCGCGCGCACGCACGGCGAGCTGCCGACGCTCGCCTATACGCACTTCCAGCCCGCGCAGCTGACCACGGTGGGCAAGCGGGCCTGCCTGTGGACGCAGGACCTGGCGCTCGACCTCGAGACGCTGCACGCGCTGCGCGAGCGCTTGCCGTTTCGCGGGGTCAAGGGCACCACCGGCACGCAAGCCTCGTTCCTCGCCCTGTTCGACGGAGATCACGACAAGGTGCGCACGCTCGACCAGCGGGTCTCGGAGGCGTTCGGGTTCTCGCACTCGATTCCGGTGAGCGGGCAGACGTACCCGCGCAAGATCGACACGTGGGTGGTCTCGGCGCTGGCCGACGTGTGTGGCTCGGCCGCCAAGCTCGCGAGCGACGTGCGGCTGCTGGCCCACGAGCGCGAGCTCGAGGAGCCGTTCGGCAAGCAGCAGGTGGGCTCGTCGGCGATGGCGTACAAGCGCAACCCGATGCGCTGCGAGCGGATCTGCGGGCTGGCGCGCTTCGTGAGCTCGCTGGCCAGCAACCCGCGTGAGACGCACGCCAACCAGTGGCTCGAGCGCACGCTGGATGACAGCGCGAATCGGCGGCTGGCGATCACCGAGGCGTTCCTGGCCACCGACGCGGTGCTCAACCTGCTGGCCGACGTGACCGCGGGGCTCGTCGTGTATCCGGCGGTGGTGCGCGCCAACCTGGATCGCGAGCTTCCGTTCATGGCCACCGAGAACGTGATCATGGCGGGCGCTCGCGCGGGTCACAGCCGCCAGGATCTGCACGAGCGCATTCGCGTGCACAGCCACGCCGCGGCGGCGCGCATGAAGGACGAGGGCACCGACAATGACCTGCTGGAGCGCATGCGGGGCGACGAGGTGCTGGGGTCGTTCGTGAGCGCCGAGCTGCTGGACCCGGCCGCCTACGTCGGTCGCGCGCCGCAGCAGGTGCAAGAGTTCCTGGCCGAGGTGATCGAGCCGCTGCTCGCCCAGCATGCCGCGCGCAAGGGACGGTTCGAGCCGCGCGTGCGGGTGTGAGCGTGCGTGGGCTCCTCGCTAGGCGCTCGAGCGCGGGTGGAACGAGAGCCCGTCGGGGTGCTCGTGCACGTCGACCTCGAACACGGTGCCCAAGATCGCAGGGGTGAGCACGTCGGCGGTGCGCCCGAGGTGGTGCTGGCCGTCGGGGCCGGCGCCGAGGCACACGGCGTGGTCGGCGTAGCGGCGGGCGAGCTCGAGCTCGTGCATCGCGAGCACCACCGCGACGCCATCGGTCGCGAGCTCGCGACACAGCGCGAGCAGCCGCAGCGCATGGCCAATGTCGAGCGCGGTGGTCGGCTCGTCGAGCAGCACGAGCGAGGCTCCGGTGGCGAGCAGGCGGGCCAGCATCGCGCGCTGGCGCTCGCCTCCGCTGAGCGTGGAGATCGGTCGCTGCGCGAGCTCGGTGGCATCGACGCG
Organism: Nannocystaceae bacterium; assembly: GCA_041600735.1. Classification (GTDB taxonomy): domain Bacteria; phylum Myxococcota_A; class Polyangia; order Nannocystales; family Nannocystaceae; genus Paraliomyxa. The sequence continues at coordinate 3,324 of JBFIJN010000300.1, read as the reverse complement.
GGCCAGCGCCTCATCGACGCGGCGCTGGTCTTCGCGATCGGGCCCGCGCCAGCGCGACAGGTGCGGCGCACGGCCGAGCATCACGACCTGGTGCACGCGAAGGTCGTGGTAGAGCGGCGTGGCCTGGGGCAGGTAGGCGATGTGCTGGGCGCGCTGGCGCCCGGGGAGCTCGGCGAGCGGACGCTCGTGTAGCAGCACCGTGCCTTCCTCGGCCTCGTGCAGCCCGGCGAGACCGCGCAGCAGCGTGCTCTTGCCGCTGCCGTTGGGGCCCACCACGGCCCAGACCTCGCCGGGCGTGATGCGGAGCTCGAGCGCGCGAAACAACCACCGCGGTGGCGGGCCGGGCACGTGGGCGCCGAGACCACGGGCGTGGAGGGTCATGCGCGCGCATCCCCTCGCCGCAGCAGCCACAAGAAGAACGGTGCACCCAGGAGGCTCGTGATCACGCCCGGGGGGAGCACGAGCTGGTGGAACGAGCGACCGAGCATGTCCACCAGCAGCAACGCGAGCGCGCCCCCCAGGGCCGAGAGCGGCAGCAGTCGTGCGTGGCCGGGGCCGCCGAGCCGCCGCACCACGTGGGGCACCACGAGACCGAGGAAGCCGATGACCCCGGCGAGCGCGGTGGCGGTTCCGACGAGCAGCGCGACCGCGAGCAGGGCCAGTCGCTGCGTACGCACGAGATCGACTCCGAGCGATGCGGCGGTGTCGGGCCCCAGCTGCAGCGCGTCGAGATCGAGCCGCAGCCACAGCGCGAGCGCGGCCGCGGCCGCGAGCGGCAGCACGGCGCTGCGAAGGTGCGCCCAGCTGCGGCCCTCGAGGCTGCCCATCAGCCAGCGCACCACCTTGATGCCGAGGTCCCAGCGCTCGGTGTCGAGCGCGAGCAACAAGGTGGTGAGCGATCCACACATGGCCCCGAGCACGATTCCGCTGAGCAACAACGTGGTGGTGTCGCTGCGATCGCGGGTGAGGCCCACGAGGACGAGCAGCACGAGGCCCGCACCCGCGGCGGCGAGGGTGGGCACCGCGAGCGAGGAGCGGGCGTCGAGACCCAGGGTGAAGCCGATCACGGCCAGCGTGGCTGCGCCCGCGCTCACCCCCAGCACCCCGGGCTCGGCCATCGGATTGCGAAACAGGCCCTGCGTGACCGCGCCCGCGAGCCCGAGGGCAGCCCCCAGCAGCGCGGCCAGCAGCGAGCGGGGCAAGCGGAGCTCCCACACGAGCGCGTCGACGGTGGCGGGCTGGCGGTGGGCGACGAGCCCGAGGTGCGCGGCGAGGACATCGATCGCTTCGCCGGGGCTCACGCCGCCCGGGCCCACGGTCAGCGCGATCACCAAGGCGGCGCAGGTGCCCACGAAGATGGCCACGGCGGCGGGCCAGGGCCGCGCGCGCCACGGGCTCACGGGGGGCTCCCCGGGTCGGCGCTTCGCAGTCGCGCGACCACGTCGAGCATGCCTGCGCCGCTGCTGTAGAGCTCGTGGGAGGGCACGCCGATCACGGCGCCGCGGCGCACGGCCCGGGTCGCGTGGAGCCCCGCGCGAGCGGCGAGCGCAGCGGCGGCTTCGCTGCACTCGAGGTCACCGCAGGGGATCACGATCACGTCGGGATCCCATGCGACGAGCTGCTCGACGCTCACCTGCAGGTGGCCGCGGCGGCCGTCCTCGGCCGGGAGATTGGCGAGGCCGGCCGCGGTCGCGATGTCGTCGAACGAGGTGCCCGCCGCCGGCACCGAGCCCTCGTTCCAGCTCACTGCGCGCAGCGGGGGACCGGGCCGCGGGCTCGAGGCGCGGCGCAGCGCGGCCAGGCGCGCGTCGAAGTCCGAGATCACGCGCTCACCGGCCGCGGAGGCCGAGACGGCGCCCGCGATCGCACGAACGTTGGCGCGGTAGTCCTCGAATCCATCGAAGCGCTCGAGCACCAGCATGGGCAGGCCCGCGCGCTCGAGCAGCTCGCGCGTCTCGGCGGCGGTGAAGCTCGCGAGGATGATGAGCGTGGGCGCGAGCACGAGGAGGGTCTCGCTGGTGCCGGCGACCCGCGGGAGCGCTGCGGGCCAGGCTCCAGCGACGCGGCTATAGCGGGGGTCATCGGCCATCGAGCTGACCGCGACCACCGTGGCGCGGACCTCCGGCCCGAGGTCCCACAGCACCTCGTCGGCGAGCACGATCTGCGAGACGACCCGCGCGGCGCCTTGGCTCGAGGCGCTCCGCGGAGCTCGATCGCCACACGCGAGCAGCGGCAGCAGCCCGCCGGCCTGGAGCGCGCGACGGCGAGACCAGCGGATCATCAGCGCACCTCCACCACCGCGACCGCGTCGAGATCGAATCCACCCGCCGCGCCCGCGCACCACGTCTGCGAGCCGTAGTGCTCCGCGGTGCGATCGATGATGCGAACCCAGCGGGCCTCGCTGAGGCCGACGTCGGCGAGGTCGAAGGCATCACCGCCGGCGGTGGTCGGATCGATCTCGGCCGCGGGCCCGCTCGCGAGCACGGGCTGCAGCCCGGCGCAGCCGGAGGGCGGCTCGGGACTGCCGTTGGGCTCGCAGTCGAACCCGTGCCAGCGCTCGCCGTCGGCGCTCACCAGCACCTGCGCCGGCTCGATGAAGGTCGTGCTGCCCGACCGGAACGCGTTCTCGAACACGATGAAGTCGGGCCCCGGTCCGTCGGTGGGCCACGGGGCGGAGAAGTGCAGGGTGATGGAGCCCCCGCAGCCGAGCGAGGCCACATCCGTCCCGCCCATGTCGACGCCGCCGCCTCGCGGAGGCCCGAGCACGATCCCGGGCATCGCGTCGTGCCCGAACGAGACCCCCGCGGCCGCGGCGAGCTCTTCCACGCAATCCGCGTAGGGATCTTCGGGTGCGCCCAGGTCTTCGTCGCAGAGGCCGAGGACGGGCTCGTGGCCGGGCCCGTCCTCGTCGTCGAGGTCGGCGGGCGAGGGCTCGGCGCAGGCGGGCGCGAGCGCGAGCGCGAGCGCGAGCGCGAGCATGGGCCACAGGCGGGCCGCGGGGGCCGAAGAGAGACGCTTCATGGGATTGCCACCATGCTGTAAGGAGGTAGGCCGGTGGATAGCGGCCCCGCACGGAGCATGGGCTCGCCGTCGCCGACCTCGAAGCGCCAGAGGCCCGGTGCTCCTGCGCGCGTGCTGCCGTACCAGAGCGAGGTGCCCACGAGCTCGAGCGTGCGCTCGACCGAGTCGAAGCCGTCGGCAAAGGCCTCGGGCTCGGCGGGCTCGGCTCCGTCGAGGCCCACGCGATAGAGCTGCACCTGCGAGAAGTCGTCGTCGTACGCGGCGAGGTAGGCGAGGGCTCCGGCCTCGTCGACATCGAAGGCT
>JBFIJN010000299.1:0-10803 GCA_041600735.1 Nannocystaceae bacterium | reverse complement strand
GCTGCTGTGGGAAGGCGATCACATCAATGGGTTTGCCTTGTCCCCGACGCGCGTCGATGCGTGTGAGGTCGAGGGATGGTTGGTCGTTCCGCCCCAGCATCGGTCCACGCGCTCGTCCGACTACTGGGCCCGCAATTTCCAGCAGTTCTGGACGGCGCTGGCCGAGGATTTTGCGCTGGCCGCCAGCATGCAGCTCGGCATGAGCAGCGGGGCCAATCGCGCCTTGTGCTTTGGCGCCCATGAGTTTGCATGCACGATGTTCCATGAGTCGATCGAGCGCATTGCCGCGATACCCCCGTGACGAGGCGTGGGCGCTGGGGCACCATGCTCGTGTATGGCCGACGACAAGCGACGCAACTTCGGATACTGGCTCGCCACGGCGCTGCTGGCCCTGGGCTTCACGGCCGGGGGGGTCATGGACCTCATCGGCAACCCCGACATGATCAAGCAGCTCACGGACCTGGGCTACCCAGCCTACCTCGCGCGCTTCCTCGGCGTCGCCAAGCTGCTCGCCGTAGCGGCGATCTTGGCCCCCAGGTTTCCGCGGCTCAAGGAGTGGGCCTATGCGGGCATCACCATCGATCTCGTGGGCGCCACATACTCGCATGTGGCCCATGGGGACGGCGCGGACAAGATCATGCCACCGCTGGTGTTCCTGTTCGTGGCCGCGGCCTCGTACCTCCTGCGTCCCGGGAGTCGCAAGCTCCCCAGTGCGCCCAAGGACTGAGCGGAGCGGTCATGCGTGCCTCGAAGAGCTCGGTCACGCTCGTCCTGCTCGTGTGCGCCTCGCTCTCGCTGGAGGTCGGCGCGCCCGCGCGGCCCGGCGTGCTCGAGGTCGTCGCGTCGGCCGTCGACGAGCACGGGCTCCCGTACACCGCTCGCGCTGCGCTCGAGGAGTAGCTCGAAGAGCTAGCTCGAAGGCTAGCCGCCGTGGCCGGCGTGCTGCTTGGCGTGGTAGCGGCTGGCCATCCCCTGATACTCCTCCGCCGTCATCTCGGGCAGCTGTCGCACGAACGCGGTGATGGCCCACAGATCCTCGTCGGCGTGGGTTGGTCCGAGCGCGGGCATGCCGGTCATCTTGATGCCGTTCTTGATGATCCAATAGAGCTCGGCGTCGCTCCAGCGATCGGCGGTGTCGATGAGGGGCTCGGCCGGTGGATTGAGCACGAGCCACGGCGCGGCATCGACCCCGGGCGCGGCATGGCAGGGGGTGCACGCGACGCTGTAGTGCCCGAAGGCGCGCTCGGCCAGCGCAGAGTCGCGCAGGTCCAGTGACTCGGGTACCTCGATGTCGGCCGCGTGCGCGCGAACGGAGCTCTCCATGGTGGTCTCGAGCATCCACTGCACGGGGGCATAGTGTGGATCGGTGGCCGCCACGGTGACGGCACCCCCGAACACGACGAGGCCAAATGTGGTGATGCCGACGAGCGCGGCCGTGGCCGCGCTGATGGCGAGGATCTTCTTGTTTCGCGAGATCATGAGTCGTCTCCGTATCGCTCGTTCACTTGGGGTCCACTTGGGGGTTCACACCATCTCGTCGCATCTGCGCGAGATCGGCTCGCACGGCGACCGTCCCGGCGGGATGCCGGTACCACGCCGCCTCATCCGCGCTCGACGGGTCGTCCCGCACCTTGAGCACGGTGAACATGCCACCCATGTCGATCGCGCCGAACGGGCCGGGGCCGCCGCGCATCGGGGTGCTGTTCTCCGGCACCGGCATCTGCATCTCGTCCATGCCGCCCATCCCGGTGCTGCCCATCGTCATGTAGTCGGGCAGCACGCGACGCATGCGGCGATCGAGGACCTTGGTGTCCGCGCCGAGCGTCGGCGACATGCCGTGCCCCATCTGCGTCATCACGTGATGGGTCATGTGGCAGTGCATGGCCCAGTCACCGGGCTCGTGCGCGACGAACTCGATCACCCGCGTGGAGCCCACGGGGACCAACACGGTGGTCTCGGGCCGCTGCGCCGAGCGCTGCACGTAGCCGCCGTCGGTCGCGGTGACCGCGAAGTTGAGGCCGTGCAGGTGGATCGGGTGATGATCCATGGGCCCGAGGTTGCCGAGGCGAATCCGCACCCGCTTGCCGCGGCCGACCACCAGCGGGGCGGTCGCGGGGAACGAGCGGCTGTTGAACGTGAGCACGTTGAAGTCGCTCATGGCGTTGGGATCGGGGCGACGGGCACCCGGGGCCAGGCTCCACTCGTGCGTCATCAGGGCGAAGTCGTGGGCCACGCGGGGGCCACGAGGGGTGCGTGGATGCACCACGAACATGCCCACCATGCCGAGCGCGATCTGGGTCATCTCGTCGTAGTGCGGGTGGTACATGAACGTGCCCGCGTCGCGCAGCGTGAACTCGTACATGAACGTCTCGCCGCTCGGGATCGGCCGTTGGTTGAGGCCAGCCACGCCATCCATGCCGTTGGGCAGGATCAGTCCGTGCCAGTGGACGCTGGTCGGCTCGGGGAGCCGATTGGTCACATACAGGCGCAGACGGTCGCCTTCGGTGGCCTCGATCGTCGGTCCCGGGGTGCCGCCGTTGTAGCCCCAGCACTGCGCGCGCAGCCCGGGGGCGAACTCGTGCTCGACCGCCTCGGCGACGAGGTGCCCGACCTTCACCCCGTCTACGCGGCGCAGGGGCAGGGTAGAGCCGTTGGGCGTGATCACGGGCACGTGCTCGTCGGACGCAGCGGTGGACGCAGGCGATGGGGCGGCCTGGGCCCGCGGGGCCACCAGTGCGCCCGCAGCCACGGCAGACGAGGCGCGGATGAAGCTTCGTCGATTCATGATCAGTGTCCTCCCTGTGCTTGGGGTCCCGCGCCGAGCCGGGGTGGCGCGGCGTCATCGATGCCCTCGACCACGCTCCCGGCCAGCATGGCCTGGAGGGTGGCGTCGGCGCTCCAGTACTCGCGTAGCGTGTCGACGTAGGTGAGCTCGAGCTCGAGCTCGTCGCGGCGCGCCTGCAGCACCGCGAAGATGCCGACGGCCATCGCGTTGTACTGCAGCAGGGTGTGCTCGGTGACGGACCGCTGCGCCGGGAGGATCACCTCCTGGAAGTGGCGGGCTCGCCCGTGCGCAGACTGGAGGTGGCTGCGCAGCACACGAGCCGCCGAGCGCACGTCGATGCCCACGCCCTCGCGTCGCTGTGCGAGCGCGGCGAGCTCGGAGCGTCGCGCCTGGATCGCACCACGTCCGCGATCGAACAGCGGGATCTCGATCGCGATCCCTCCGCCGATGCCCCAGGGCTCGCCAGGAGCGGTGCTCGGCTCGCCTCCGGCATGGAGCGCGTGCACGTCGAGCTCGATGTCGGGCATCCAGCCGTCGACCCGAGCCAGCTCCACGCGGCGCCGTGCGGCCTCGATGCGGCTGTGCGTCGCGGCGAGGCGCAGGTTGGCCGCGATCGCTCGGGTCTCGAGGTTCGTATCGTCGGGAAGCTGGGTGGGGGCGGGCTCGAGCTGCTCCACGGGGCGCCAGTCGAGCGCGGCGCCGTGCAGGCCGAGCAGGGTCTGCACGCGCTCGCGGCGATTGGTGAGCTCGAGCTCGAGCTGGGCGACGATCACCCGCGCGCGCTCGTAGCTGACGACCTGCGCCGCGGCGTCGAGCGGCGCGATGTTGCCGGCGGCGAGCAGGGCCTGCGCTGCCTCGTGACCGGCCGCGAACGCGTCGAGGGCCTGCTGGGCGATCGCGAGCTGCTGATGCCCCGCCTGCAGGGCGAAGAACGCCACGCGCACGCGCTGGGCCAGCGAGACGACGTCGCTGGCGACCTCGTGGCGCGCGGCCTCGAGCTCGGCCGCGGCGGCGCGGGCTCGCATGGGGGCGAGGATGACCGAGGTGATCTCGTACTCGATGCCGATCTCGATGTCGGAGTTGCGCTCGGGGAGCAGCTCGACCTCGAAGTGCGGGTTGGCCACGGTGCGCGCCTCGATCAGCATGCCGCGCGCGACCCCGAGCTCGAGCAGCCGCGCCCGTAGCTCGCGATTGTTGAGCAGAGCCACGCGTACCGCCGCATCGGCGTCGAGCGGCTGATCGAGCAAGCGCTTCACTTCGGTGCCGGCCACCGCTTCGAAGTCGTCGTCGAGCACGCGGCCCAGCGCGGCGTCATCGAAGCCGCTGTGCTGGGTCACGCGGGCGAGGTCTCCGCGCATCGCCACGGGGGCGCACGCGAGCAGCGCGGCCATCGCGAGGGCTGCGGCCTGGTTGCGAAGGCCGAGGCTAGTGGCCATGGTGGCCTCCGTGGCGGTGCGCGGCGTGGGGATCTTCGCGGGGAGGGGTGGCGGCGAGACCGGGCCAGCCCTGCGCGGGGGCCCCGGGCAGCGGCGGATCTTCTTCGAGCGCTCGCGTGACGGAGCGCGTCGTCCCCTCGGCGGCCAGGGGCGAGGAGGGCGCGGCCGGGGAAGCCGGCGGATGGGCACACGACTGCTGGAGCAGGCTCGAAGGTCCGAGGAGGACCCAGCACAGCAGCTTGGGGATCAGGCGGGCTCGAATCATGTCGCAGTGGCCTTTCAGCGAGGGCTGACGAGGCCACTACCCGGGCATTACGGACGAAGTGAACGCGCGCGGCCGAGAGCCCGCCGCGGCCGCTCGAGCCCTGCGACCTAGGTCGACTTGGGCGAGCTCGAGGCGTGGCTCGACCCGCACCCGCTGCCGTGCGCGTTCGCGCCCGAGCTCCCCGGCTCGCCACAGGTGCAATCGATGCACCCATGCTCGGCACAGGTTCCACACGAGCGCGCGACCTCGCGGCGCAGGGCCTCGCGCGCGCGAAACACCCGCACCGCGGCGTTGTTCGGGGTGATGCCGATCGCGGCGGCGTAGTCCTTCACCGCCTGCCCCTGGACCTCGATGTGCTCGAGCGCGTCGGCGTACTTGGGGTCGAGGCTGGCTGCGAGCCGGTCGATGCACTTGCACGCGACGTCGCCGAGCTCCAGCGTGGGTGCGTCGTGGGCCTCGAGCTCGCGGGCGAACCCATCGAGCCCGCGACCGGCGCTGGCCCCACGACGGTGGTGGTCGATGACGGCGTTCCGCAGCGTTCGGTAGAACCAGGCCACGACCGACTCGTCGTCACGCAGCTGCTCGATTCGGGCCAGGCCGCGCACGAATGCTTCTTGAAGGATGTCTTCGGCGAGCGCGCGGTCACCCACGCGGCGCTCGAGGAACTCCAGGAACATGCGGTGGTTGGCGACCAGCCGCTCGACCGCGGCTTGCTCGGGGTGCTCGGAGGCGGAGGTCGTCACCGTCTCCAGCCTAGCGTGGTTGGGTCTTCGAGTTGACGGTGTTTGCACGCGTGCACGCATATTCTGCTGGGCGCCGCCATTGGGGTGGGCCGCCTTCCCCGATGTCGCGATGGTAGTGTGTTGACTTGGTGAAAGGTTGGCTGCCCCCATCCATATCGGTCCGTCGGGCCCCGAGATAGAGAACGCGCGTGGCACCCACGTGCGCGTGAGTCGGCGCCTTGCCCAAGGGCGGCAGACCAGCTTCGATCGGGTGCGGCTGCGGCCGGGACAGCTGATCGAGGGCACGCGATACCGCATCATCCGATGGCTGGGTGAGGGCGCGATGGGCGTGGTCTACGAGGCCGAGCACGTCGACATCGAGCGCCGCACCGCGATCAAGATCCTGCGCGCGGAGGTCTCCAACAAGGCTGGCATCCACGACAGCTTCCGCAACGAGGCCCGGGCGGCCAGCCGCATCGGCTCGGACCTCATCGTCGACATCTACGACTTCCTCGAGATCCCGGATGGACGGCTGATGATCTCGATGAAGCTGCTCGAGGGACGCACGCTTCAGGAAGCCCTCCAGCAGCCGATGGCGGTCTCGCAGGCGGTGGGCATCCTCCGTCAGCTCGCCCGCGGCCTCGCTGCGGCGCACGCGGCGGGGGTGGTGCACCGCGACATCAAGCCCGAGAACATCTTCCTGACCGCCAAGGGTTCGCGCCTCGATGCGGTCAAGCTGCTCGACTTTGGCATCGCCGCGATCCATGACGGCAGCGACCTCGCGAACACCCGCAGCGGCACGCCCTACTACACGGCCCCGGAGGTCATCGATCACGGCAGCACCGAGACGAGCGTCGACATCTACGCGTGGGGGTGCTTGGCGTACGAGATGCTGACGGGACGGCTCCCGATCGAGGGCGATGGGGTCGTCGACATCCTCGCCGGCCACCTCGAGCGCGAGCCGGTCTTGCCCTCGAAGGTTCGCCTGACCCTGCCCCGCGAATTCGACGCCGTGGTGATGCGCTGCCTGGCCAAGGACCCCCAGCAGCGCCCTGCGAGCATGGTGGACGTCGAGGCCGAGCTGTGTGAGGCCCAGCTCGCGGCGCGCGTGGTGAGCCCCTGGGACGATCTCAGCCCGCCGCCGGTGGAGGCGTCGCGTCGTGATCGCCTGTCCGCGCTGCTGCCCGTGACTTCACCGCCGCCCGCTCCTCGACGCCGCTGGGGCGCGAGGCTGCCGCTGCTGGTGCTCGGTCTCGCGTTTGCGATGGGCGCGAACCTGGTGGTCCCCAGAAACACGGCGCCGAGCGCCGAGCACTCCCGCTTCATCCAGCGGCTCGACGCGGCCGCCCACGAGGCGGCGGCCAAGGCCTACTTCGTGTACCCACCCGTCGAGGATCCGACTCGCGCGACCGCCTACAGCATCGTCAAGGAGCTCGAGGCGCACGAGGGCGCGTACGAGGCCGAAGCTCGGGCGCTGGTGGCCGCGCTTCGCGGAGAGTTCAGCATGACGCTGGCGCGCCTGGGCGATGACTACTGGGACCAAGAGGGCGGCAAGCGCTTTGCCAAGGCCTACTACGAGCAGGCCGTGCTGTTCGACCCCAAGCTCCAGGCCGCGCGGGCACGGGCCGCGCTCTCCTACGAGCAGCTGCGCGCGCTCGAGCAGCGGGCCGAGAGCCTCGCGTTCACCGAGCCCGAGCTCACGGCCGCGGAGCCCCTGGTGGTGCTCGCGGCACTCGACGGCGAGTCGCGGGCCGAAGAGCTGGGCGCGCTGCAGGCCCGTCGTCGCGCACGCCTCGCTGCCCTCGACGACGATCTGGTTCGCCTCGGCGGCATCGGATCGGTCACCCCCGAGGAGCCCGCTGCGGTCGAGCCTCCGGCTCCCGAGCCCGTTGCCCGCCGTCGCGGACCGAGTCCATGGACCAGTGCGGTCGAGGCCGACCTGCCGCCAAGGGAGCTCGCGCCGACGGTCGCCGCCGCACCCGAGACCGAGGCCAAGACCGAGGCCAAGACCGAAGCCAAGACCGAAGCCAAGCCCGAGGCGGAGGTCGAAGTCGCGGCTGAAGTCGCACCCGCGCTCGTCGCCACGCCGGAGCCCGTCGCGCTCGAGGTCGTCCCCACCGATGCGGTCTCGGCGTCGCTGCTCGCCGGTGAGGGGACCAACGCGTTGTTGGCCGGTGACACCCACGAGGCCGAGCGCTTGTTCGAACGGGCGCTCGGCCGAGATCGGCGCAATCTCGAGGCGCTCGCCGGGCTGCGCGACATCGCGTTCGAGCGCAGCGACTATGCTCGTGCCGTGAAGCTGGGCGAGCAGATCGTGGCCCGTCGCCCTCGTGCGGGCGAGCACCGACTGCGGCTGGGAGACGCCTACTACAAGGTGATGCGCTACGGAGATGCGCTGCAGCAGTACACCAAGGCGCTGGAGCTCGGCGAGAAGACCGCGCAGTGGCGGCTCTCGATGGTGCGCGAGAAGGTGGACTGAGCCGCCGACTCACGGCGCCGAGAGGACCACGGCCAGCTGGCTCAGCCATGGCACCGTGCCCACGATGTCGAGGACGCCATCTTCATTGAGGTCACCGAGCGCCACGCCCCACACGCCGCTCGGCGTGGGGAAGGACTCGGGCGCGGCAAACTCGCCCATGCCGTCGCCGAGCAACACGACCACGTCGTTGGAGAGGAGGTTGCCCACGACGATGTCGAGCGCGCCGTCGTGATCGATGTCGCCGACCACGAGATCGTTGGTGGCGGTGCCCACCGGGAACGAGACCGCGGTCGCGTAGCTGCCGGGGGCCGTCGCGAGCCAGACCTCCACACGGCCGCTCGAGTGGGACACGGCGACGTCGAGGCGTCCGTCGGCGTCGAAATCGCCGAATGCAGCGCGCGTGGGCTCGGTGTCCGTGCGCAGCGTCAGCGGGGCCGCGAAGCCCCCGAGACCATCGCCCAGGCGCACGTCGACCCCATCGCTGTCGCGGTGGGTCACCAGGAGATCCAGCACTCCGTCCTCATCGACATGGTCGAGGGCGAGCGCGACGGGTCCGAACGTAGACGCGAGCACCGGACCCAGGACGAAGCTGCCATCGCTGCGCCCGAGGATCACCTGGAGCGTGCTGTCCTTGCGACTGCCGGCGACGATGTCGACGTGGCCGTCGAGATCGAGATCGCCGACCGCGACGGACTCCACGTTGCGGCCTGCGGGCATCGAGACCGGGGAGGTGACGAGGCCGTTGCCCAGGCCGAGCATGATCGTGACATCGTGGCTGTGGCAATTTCCGGTCACTAGGTCGACATTGGCGTCACCGGCGAAGTGGGCCGACGCGAGCGCCTCGGGCCGGGTGCCGGCGGCCGACACCATCGGTGAGCCGAATGAGCCGTCGCCGGCGCCAAGATGGACCACGACTTGATCGGTGACCGCCGTGGTGACGATGTCGAGGTGGTCATCGCCATTCATGTCGACGAGGATGACCGCGTGGGGGTCGACGACGCCCGCAGGGAAGATTCCCGGCCCTACGTGGCACAGCTCTTGGGGCCCACCGCAGCGGGGCGACCCGTCCGTCTCCGTGCCGCTCGATGCCTCGCCCGCCGAGGCATCGTCGGTCCCGAGGCTGGTGTCGAGCCCGGAATCCTGCGGGACGAGCGTGGACGCACCGACGAGGGTGGTCGACGACTCGCCGCCGCTGTCGCCGCTGTCGCCGCTGTCGCCGCGAAGGTAGCCGGGGGTGGGCTCCAAGCACGACGAGACGCTCGTGACCACGCCGATTGCCGGCAACGCCCTACACAGCCCTGCCGCGAGGGCACGAGCCCACCTCGACCGCACGTCGAATACCAGCACCACGCAAGCCCCAGGATACCACGAGCGCCAGAGTCGATCGGGCCGTCGTGGACCGAGGCCCGCGCTTGGCGCTCATGCTGCTATGTTGCCGCGGATGTCCTCCGCCTTTTCTTCGCTCGCTCTGTCGCCCGAGCTCCTCGCGGTGGTCGCCGAGCTTGGTTATGAAGTGATGACGCCGATCCAGGCGCAGAGCATCCCCGTGCTGCTCGCGGGGCGGGATCTCGTGGGTCAGTCGAAGACCGGGAGCGGAAAGACCGCAGCCTTTGGCCTGCCGATGCTGCACAATCTAGACTCGGCGCAACGCGAGCTGCAGGCGCTCGTGCTGTGTCCCACCCGTGAATTGTGTGCACAAGTCGCTCGTGAGCTGCGAAAGCTCGGGCGTCGGCACGCGGGCCTACAAGTACTCACGCTGTCGGGTGGCGAGCCGCTTCGTCCCCAGGCGCGGGCGCTCGAGCGCGGAGTCCAGGTCGCGGTGGGCACCCCGGGCCGGGTGCTCGACCACCTGCGCAGGGGGACGCTAGATCTGCGCGGAGTCACGGCCGTGGTGCTCGACGAGGCCGACCGCATGCTCGACATGGGGTTTGCCGACGACATGGACCAGATCCTGCGAGCGCTCCCCAGCGCCCGGCAAACAGCGTTCTTCTCGGCGACGTTCCCCGAGTCCATCGAGGCGATGAGCCGCGCGCATCAGCGCGAGGCGCTGCGGATCACGATCGACGATCACGAAGAAATTGCGGCCGAGATTCGCCAGCTCGGGGTCGAGACGGAGCGCGAAGGCAAGCGGGATGCCCTCTACGAAGTTCTCGGTCGTTACACGTACGAATCGGCCCTGATCTTCTGCAACCTCAAGGCCACCGTCAAAGAGCTCGCGCGCATATTATGCATCTCGGGTGCGAGTGTGGAGTGCCTGCATGGGGATCTCGAGCAGAGCCAGCGCGATCGCGTGATGGCGATGTTTCGCAATCGAAGTGTGCGGATCTTGGTCGCAACCGACGTGGCCGCTCGCGGCATCGATGTCCTCGACTTGGACCTCGTCGTCAATTACGATCTGCCCGCGCAGCCCGAGATCTACGTGCATCGCATCGGTCGCACCGGGCGCGCGGGCAATCAGGGGCTCTCGGTCTCGCTGCTCACACCCCGCGACGAGGCGCGGCGGCTCGCGATCGAGCAGCTCACCGGCGTGCGGCTCGAGCGTGCGGACCAGGACTGGGACCAGGAGCGCGGCGCGGCCGGGCTCGATGCCGCGCTCACCCGCGCGGCCGCCATGGACACGATCGCGGTGTTCGGAGGGCGCAAGGACAAGGTGCGGCCCGGCGACATCTTGGGGGCGCTGACCGGTGAGGCCGGAGGGCTGAGCGCGGCCGAGGTCGGCAAGATCGAGATCCACGATCACCTGGCCTATGTCGCGGTCGCACGCCGCGCGAGCGCCAAGGCGCTCACGAGCCTGGCCAACGGGCGCATCAAGGGCCGCCGCTTTCGCGTGGCCCCGGTGCCGCGCTTCGAGGTGTGAGCTCAGTTGCCGATCACGACCCGCGTGGCGCCCTGACTCGTGAGCCACTCGCGGACGCGCTCGGTCTGCGCCCCAGTGAGGACGATCGACGTGCCCTCGACATGGGCCCCGCAGCCGAGCGTGCGACGCAGCTGCTGGGCCAGCGACTCCAGTGCCTCGGGGGATCGCTGCAGGCCCTCGATGACGGTGGCCGTCTTGCCGCCGCGCCCCTTCTTCTCGCGGCGCACGACGAGCTTCTCGCGCAGCCCGAGCGGCGCGC
>JBFIJN010000298.1:0-10858 GCA_041600735.1 Nannocystaceae bacterium | reverse complement strand
GGTGCTCGGCGTGCGAGCCTGCTTCGTACCTGGGGCTGGGCGCATCACGGCTCCGCTGTGCGGGGGGCTCGAGGGCGGACCGATGCTCGGGCGTGGGATCGGAGTGATCGAGGCTCGCGATCCGATCGGCGCATGGCTCGGGGCCCTGGCGGGGGCCGCGGTCCACGTGCGGGTCCATCCGCGGCTCGCCGTGTTCGGCGGCGCCGACCTCCTGCTCGCCCTGCGCCGCCCCGCCTTTCATCTCGAAGCCAGAGAAACGCTGTTCAGAGCGCCTCCGGTCGGTATTCGCGCGCTCGCCGGACTGGAGGTGCGGCTGCGATGACGGAAACCCCACGCTCGCGGGACTCAGTCTCGGCCATGGGTGTGCTCTCGGAGGTTCGGCGTGAGGCCGCCGCCCCAGCGACCGCGACCGCGACCGCGACCGCGTGGGTCGTCGATGCGTACCGCCAGTACTTCCGCTACGTGTGGGCGCTGCTCGGTCGGCTCGGCGTGCCCGAGGCCAACCTCGAGGACGTGACCCAAGAAGTGTTCCTCGTGCTGCATCGGCGTCGCGACGAATTTCGCCAGGGCTCGTCGGTCCGCACGTGGCTGCATGGCATCGCTCTACACACCGCGCGTCGCCACCGCGCCAAGCTCGAGCGGCGGCGACTCAAGGACGAGACGCTCGAGCCCAGTCCGCCCCCGCCCACCCCCGAGGCCGAGGTCGGCCAGCGTCGCGCGCTGCAGCGCCTCGACCAGCTGCTCGAGCAGCTCCCCGATGAGCAGCGCGAGGTGTTCGTGCTCGCCGAGATCGCCGAGCTGCCCGCGCCCGAGATCGCCGAGCTGCTGGCCGTGAAGCTCAACACCATCTACTCGCGACTGCGTCTCGCCCGTCGCCACATCCGCCGCGCGCTCGACTTGCTCGAGTCCGCCGACCAAGGAGCCACCCATGGAGCCGCTTGATCCGAAGCTCGCCCGCCTCGTTCACGAAGGCATGGTGGAGGCGGTGCCCGGGCCCGAGGTGGAGGCGCGGGTGCTCGAGGGCCTGCTCGCCCGCCTCACGCCCGCGGGCCCCGGTGGCGACGAACCGCCGGGCCAAGGCGCTACGCCGGGCGCAGAAGGGGCGGCGGCAGTGGGTCGGGCCGCAGCGAGCGGCAAGACGTTGCTGTGGATCGGCGTGCTCGGAGCGGCCGCGGTGGCGGGGGTGGTGGGCGTGAGCGCGGGTCGCAATGCACCGCCCGAGCCGGAGCGCGAGCCCACCGTGACCGCGGTATCCGCTCCTCGAGAGATCCCGGCGAGCGAGCGCAACTCGGCCCCGGCCGCGGCCCCGACCGCGAGCGCCGTCGAGCCCGAGCCGTCGCCCGCTGCACCGAAGCTCGTCGCACCCGCGACCAAGGCCCCGCGTGCGGCCGCGCATCCGAGCCGCCCCCGAGATCACGCCGCGACTACCGAGCCCACCCGCGAGCCCGACGCGGCGGACCCCGACGAGCTCGAGGCCGAGATCCAGCAGATCGCCGCGGCCGATCGCGCGCTCGCCCGCGGCGATGCTCGTCGCGCGCTGCAGCTCGCCCGCGAGCACGCAGCCGCTCACCCGCGCGGTCAGCTCGGGCTCGAGCGCGATGCGATCGAGCTGCGCGCACGCTGCGAGCTGGGCGAGCCCGGTGCGATCGAGGCGGCCACCGCATTCCTGCGCGCGCACGGCGATGCCCCCGCCGCCGCCAAGGTGCGCACGGGCTGCGCCGCCACCCCATGATCACGAGCAGTGACGGATCGCAGCCCCTCGCAGGACTCAAGGACATGACCCTTGATCAACATGGCTCTCTACGCGCCCTCGCGCTGCTCTCCCTCGCGCTCGGCGGCTGCATCCCCGGCTCGCTCTCCCTCGGCGACGAAGGCGAGCTCGACCCTAGCTCCAGCTCCGACTCGGGAACCGACGGCGAGACCGAAGCCCCGCCGCTCGCCGAAGGCGTGGTTCGCTGGAGCACCATCCGCCCCGACTTCACCGGGACCGATCTCGCCGTGGCTCCCAACGGTTCGTTCTACGTGCTCGGCCAGCGCGGCTACACCCCGCAGGGCGACGGCGGCTTCTACGATGACCTGTGGATCGGCAAGTACGACGCCGACGGAGCGCCCCTGTGGGACATCTTCGAGCCGCAGGATCCCGAGTACTCCGAGTACCCCGTCGCGATCTCGGTCGACGGGCTCGGCGACGTCTACTTCGCGACCATCGACTACGACACGAGCGCCGACGGGGGCAACCGCGTGCGCAAGCTCGATCCCGACGGCAACGAGCTGTGGTCCGTGGTGCTCCCCGGCCGCGCGGGCGCTCTGGTGGCGCTGCCCGGCGGCGGTGCGATCGTGGGCGGGTCGCAGGACTACGAGGCGTGGGTGACCACGCTCGATGTCGACGGCAACCTCGGCTGGTCTCGCACGTTCGACGGGATCCCGAGGACGTACAGCGAGATCACGGCCGTGGCCCTCACCCCCGACGGCGGCGTCGCACTCGGCGGGCGCCTGGGCCTCGAGGTCGGCAGCAGTCGCTCGCAGGCGTGGGCCGCCACGCTCGAGCTCGCCGACGGCAGCGACCGCTGGGAGACCCCGCTCACCGACGGCGTCGCCACCGATCGCGTCGTCGACGTTGGCGTCGCCGCCGACGGCACCATGCTGATCGCGGGCGCGAGCGATGAGCCGTGGGTCAAGGGCCTGGCCTCCGATGGCCTCGCCGAGTGGAGCTGGCCCGCAGATATCGGAGGTTGGGCCACGCTCGCCTCGTTCCCGCTCACCGTGTTCCCCGACGGTGGTTTCGCGCTGGGCGACGGGATCTTCCTCGACATGAACGATCCCGATGCCTGCCACGACGGCTTCAGCCCGTGCCCCGACGTGATGCGAGTCGAGCGGTTCGAACCCGACCGCACCCCCGCGTGGCGGCTCGAGACCTCGGAGTGCAACGTGGCCCTCGCGATGGTCCCCACCGCCGACGGCGGCCTGCTCACGCTCGCCGCGTGCAACCCCAACAGCTCCTCACCGGGCATGGGGCTGTACCGCTTCGAGCCGTGAGCCGAGGCGGTGCCGACGATCAACCGGACGCGCACGCGGCCGCTCGCCCCAAGCGGCCGCGTGCGGTCCGCGTCTTCTGCGACATGCGCGAATCGCGCTAAAAGGCGCAGTTGCCCGGCGTACGCGGGAACGGCACCACGTCGCGGATGTTCTGCATGCCCGTCGCGTACATCACCATGCGCTCGAACCCGAGGCCAAAGCCGGCGTGCGGGGCGGTGCCGAAGCGTCGCGTGTCGAGGTACCACTCGTACTCTTCGAGCGGCAGCCCCGCCTCGGTGATCGTCTTCACCAGCACGTCGTGTCGCTCCTCGCGCTGCGAGCCACCGATGAGCTCGCCAACCTTCGGGACCAGCAGATCCATCGCGGCCACGGTGCGATCGTCGTCGTTGCGGCGCATGTAGAACGCCTTGATCTCGCGCGGGTAGTCGGTCACGAACACCGGCCGCCCGACCAGGGTCTCGGTCAGGTAGCGCTCGTGCTCGGCCTGCAGGTTGGCGCCGAAGAACACCGGGAACTCGAACGCCTGCCCGCTCGCCTCGAGCCGCTTGACGGCCTCCGCGTAGGGCATGCGCTCGAAGCTCGCCTCGGCCACGTGACGCAGGCGCTCGAGCAGGCCCTTCTCGATGCGCTCGTCGAAGAACGCCAGATCGGCGGGGCAGCGCTCGAGCACGGTGGTGATCATGTGCTTGATGAAGGCCTCGGCCAGATCACAAGCGCCAGCGAGATCGCAGAACGCCATCTCGGGCTCGATCATCCAGAACTCGGCCGCGTGCCGCGAGGTGTTGGAGTTCTCCGCGCGGAACGTGGGGCCGAACGTGTAGATGTCGGACATGCCCAGCGCGAACGACTCGCCGTTGAGCTGACCCGACACCGTGAGGAACGTGCCGCGCCCGAAGAAATCCTGCGACCAGTCGATCGCCCCCTGCTCGGTGCGCGGCGGCTTCTCGGGATCGAGCGTGCTCACGCGGAACATCTCGCCCGCGCCCTCGCAGTCGCTGGCCGTGAGGATCGGGGTGTGCACGTACACGAACCCGCGGTCTTGGTAGAAGCAGTGGACCGCGTGGGCGAGCACGCTGCGCACGCGGAACACCGCTCCGTAGGTGTTGGTGCGGTTGCGCAGGTGCGCGATCGTGCGCAGGAACTCGAAGCCATGGCGCTTCTTCTGCAACGGAAAGTCGGGGTCGGCCTTGCCCACGATCTCCACCGCGGTCGCGTGCAGCTCCACCGTCTGCCCCTTGGCGGGCGAGGGCACCAGCTCTCCGGTGACCGCCACTGCCGAGCCCGTCGTCAGCCGGCTCACCTCGTCGAAGTTCGGCAGCTCGCTGCCCGCCACCACCTGAAGGCCCGCGAGGTTGCTGCCATCGTTCACGTCGAGGAACGCGACTTGCTTGCTCGTGCGAACGGTACGCAGCCAGCCCTTGACGACGATCCCCTGCTGCGGGGGCGCGAGGGTCAGCACTTCCACGATACGGCGGCGGGAGCCCATGATTGGCCGGGAGCGTACCGCCGATGGCGCCCCTTGGCACGACCATCGATCCATGGGACCAACGCCGCGTGCGCCTGCCCCTGGCTCCCCATCCCGAAGGCGCTCTGCGGATCAACGAAGCCTTCGTGTCCCTGCAGGGCGAAGGGACGCTCGCGGGCGTGCCGAGCACGTTCGTGCGCGTGGCCGGGTGCAACCTGCGCTGCGCCTGGTGCGACTCGCCCACCACCTCGTGGCGAGCAACCGGACAGCGCGTCGACCTCGACGCGCTCGTGCTCGCGTGCAAGCGGGGCCCGCGACACGTGGTGCTCACGGGGGGCGAGCCGCTCCTGTTTCCCGGGATGCTCGCGCTCTCTCGGCGGCTGCGCGCGGCCGGGCACCACGTGACCTTCGAGACCGCCGGCACCGTCGCCCCCGAGGGCATCGAGTGCGACCTGATGTCGATCTCGCCCAAGCTCTCGCACGCCACGCCCGATGATCCCGTGTGGGGCCCGCGGCACGAGGCACGGCGCTACCGCCCGCTGGTGCTGCGCCAGCTGATGGAGCACCCGTGGCAGCTCAAGCTCGTCGTGCGCGCCCACGATGAGGAGCGCCTCCACGAAGACCTGCGCGAGCTCGAGCTCATGATCCGCGAGCTCGGCGTGGCCCCGCACGCACGCGAGCGCGTGCTGCTGATGCCCGAGTGCGTCGACCCCCAGCGACTCTCGGCCGACTATTCCGCGCTGGTGCCCGTGTGCATCGAGCACGGGTTCTCGCTCGGCCCGCGGCTGCACATCGCGATCTTCGGGCACACGCCCGGCACCTGAGCCTCGCGCCCAGCCCCCGACTAGCGACGGCCGTCTTGGGGCAGCGGGCGCGGATCGGGCAGCTCGAGCCCGATGAAGATCCCGTCGTCCTCACCCATTCGGCCCGAAGCCTCGCTGTCGTGCCCGGGGAACGGCGCGCCCGAGAACTTCATCTGCTGCGCCACCGCTTGCTGCTTCTCGACCATCTCCGGCGGCGGCCCCGTGCGCACGGCGGGGCTGCTCGTGGACGGCACCGTGGCAACCTCCCGCGTGCGACCGGTACGCGGACGCGAAAGATCCACCGGCGTGGGCGACGGTGCCTCGGGCATGCGCGACGACGCCGAGCCCGAGCTCGTCGGAGGATCGACCCCGCGTCGCCCCGCGTCGCGCTCCGCCGCCGGCATCCGGTACGGTGCCGAGCCCGTCTCGCGCTCCGTCGGCATTCGGTAGGGCGAGGAGCCCATCTCGCGCTCCGCCGTCGGCATTCGGTACGGCGCCGAGCCGATCCGCAGCGTCTCCCCGGCCCGCAGCGTCTCGCCCTGAGCATGACGCGGCTCGGAGGGCGTCCCGCCCTCGAACGACCCCTCATCGCTCATCGTCAGATACTGCTGCCCCGACGACGAGACCCGGCCCAGCTGATCGGCGGCCCCTGCCACCGACCAACCCTGTGCATCGGCCCCTGCCATCGGGAAGCGTGGCTGGCACAAGCGCCAGAAGCGAATCGTCTTGGGCGTCGCCCCCGTGAGTCGCACCAGCTCGGGATCGGTGAGCCGCGGCAGCAGGTCGACGAAGCGAGCCAGCGCGCGATCGACCTGCACGACCTGACGCCGCAGGTTGCCCACGACCTGGGCATCGACCCCCGTGATGCGCGAGAGCTCGTCATCGGACAGGCGACCGTACAGATCGAGGTACGGAACCAGCCGGTTCATGGGGTTGGCGTCGGTGCTGTTCGACTTCTCGGACACTTCGGTTCGGCTCACTCGGATCTGGCGCAGGGTGATCGTAGCGAGCCCGACCTCGTTGCGCTGGGCCTGCGACTCCGGAATGATATCCGGCGAGCTCGGTGGCATCGAACGTTCGTCGCGCACGGCCTAGGCCTTCTCGAAATCACCGTACCACTGCCCCGCCTGCGGCCCCAAGCATAGGTTGCACCTTTCCGCGCCTTGCGGCGCTGGCGCAGCGCTCGCGTCGAGCACAACCCCACATGGTGTCGTTCTGGGCCCCCATGCGGCCCCTTCCACGAGCACCCGTCGTGCCCCCGGTCGTGGCTGCTACGCTAGCGCGCATCGTGAGCTACCACTGGCTCCGGGCCCTCCACATCATCTTCGTCGTCACGTGGTTCGCGGGGCTCTTCTACATCTTTCGGCTCTACGTCTATCACGTGGAGAACGCAGGCAAGCGCGAGGTCACCGAGCTGCTCGAGGTGATGGAGCGTCGGCTCTACCGCGGGATCTGCTGGCCGGCGATGGTGCTGACCACGCTGTTCGGAGTGTGGCTGTGGTCGCGCAGCTTCTCGGGGTACCTCCAGAGTGGGTGGTTCCACGTCAAGCTCGCGGCGCTCGTCGGTCTGTTCGCGTACCACTTCTACAGCGGCAAGGTGCGCAAGGACCTCGCCGCCGGGCGCTGTCGCCTCACCTCGCGGCAGTGTCGACTCATCAACGAGGTCCCCACCCTCATCCTCTTCACGGTCGTGATCATGGCCGTCGTGAAGCCCTTCTAATGCTCGACCCTCGCAGCGGCACGCACGAGCACACGGGCTCGCGACGAGCGAGCGGGCGCGTCGCGGCGATCCTCCCGGCGAATCTCGCGGCGAACCTCCCGGCGGTCTTTGCGGCGATCGTGGCGCTCGGGGGCTGCGTCGGCACCGAGGGCGAGACCTGCGACGTCGCCACCAGTGACATCTCGGCGGTGGCGCTCGTCATCGATAGCGGCTGGGACATTCGCGCATCGATCGACTTCGAGATCGGCGACCGCCGCGGTCGCAATGCCCCGCTGCGACTGTGCGACTCCGACCACCTCACCATCAACGGCACCGAGCCCGTCGAGACCGAGAAGGCCGACCGGGTGGAGTACTCGTTGTCGCTGCCGATCGACGGCGCGCGCAGCTTTCGCTACGAGCTCCAGCGCGACGCGCAGGGCGACCAGGTGGCGTTCGAGATCGACCTGCCTCCCGCCTTCGAGCTGCTCGCGCCGATGGACGGCGACGCGGTCGACTTCGCCCAGGATCAGCGGGTGGAGTGGGAGCCCGCGGTCGATGGAGGCTCGATGCGGGTCGCGCTCAGCGAGACGATCGGCGGCGGAGACTGCTTGGTCACCACCACCGCGGGGCACACCTACGAGACCGCGGGCGGGGTCACCGTGGCCGACGGCGGGCAGTGGACGATCCCTGGCGGAGCGGTGGTCTCGATGGGCACGCACGACTGCACCGTGACGTACACGCTCTCGCGCATCGCGCTGGCTTCCTATCCCAGCGCGCTGCAGCGCAGCGGCCGGGTCGAGGGGCGGACCGAGCGCTACGTCGACGTCGTCGTGCTGCGGTAGCTCGGGGCGCCGCCGCTTGTCAGCCCCGCGAGGGTGCGGCAAGGTCACCGCATGCGCTGGCCCCGGCGCGCGATCCTCATCCGCCTCGTCATCTACATCCCGCTCATCGCGTTCCTCGCGTGGCGGGCCCAGGGTGGTTGCGAGCAGAGCCCCAGCATGGAGGCCGAGCAGGGCCTCGAGCAGCAGCTCGCCCCGCACCGCCGCGTGATCACGATGCCCGACGGCACCCAGCAGGAGATCATCGAGCTCACCGCAGAGGAGGCCAAGGCGATCCTCGGGCCGATGCCGGAGAACCTCGAGGGCGACGCCAAGGCCGGCGATTGACGCCGCGCCGGGGATCGCCCAGGCTCTGGGCCCCACCATGGAGCGCGGACGATTTCACAAGCTCTCGACCCAGGCGCTCGAGCACATCGACGACGCGCTCGGAGGCCTCGAGCACGAAGATCTCGACGTCGACCTCGGGGGTGACGTGCTCACGCTGGCGTTCTCCGACGGGGTGAAGTTCGTGATCAATGCCCACAGCGCGGCGGGCCAGATCTGGATGGCCGCCAACACCGACGCCTGGCACTTCGACTACGTCGAAGAGCGCGGGCAGTGGGTGGCGAGCAAGACCGGCGACGAGCTGATGGCCACCATCGCCCGCACGGTGGGCGCCCGTCTCGGGCAGACGCTTTCGCTGTAGGCTGGCCGCCATGACCTCGGCTCGAGCACGCGCCCCGCGAGCGCTGGCAGCTATTCTGGCCCCTGCGCTGGCCGCCGCGATCGCCCTCACCGGCGGCTGCGCGCAGATCATCACGCGCTCCACCGTCGAGGTCGTGCCGCGCACCGATGCCACCGCGCTCGGGCTCGGCCCGGCGGGCACCGAGGTCTCCTCGCGCGGGCTCGCGGCCGCATGGAAGCAGAGCGGCGACCGCCTCGAGCTGCGCCTCGAGGAGAGCCGCACCTGTGACGCCGTGCGCTACATCCCCGTGACGCGGATCGAGCGAGTCCACCGTCGCACCGCGGGCGGCGCAATGTGGCTCGAGTATGGCCTTGGTGCGGGTGCGCTCGCGGGCGGCCTCGTCGGTCTCATCCGCCCCGAGCTGTTCTCGCAGGCCTCCACGGTCACTGCCGAAGGCCAGGTGCTGCGCGACACCGGCACCGGCTATCGCATCGGCGGCGTGCTCACTGGCATCGGCGTGGCCTTGCTGACCGCCGCCGTCGTCGACACCGTGCGCACGCGCGACGAGGTGCGCTACACCGACGCCTATCGTCGCGATCGCGGCGGCGTGATCGAGTGTCGCGATCCACTCGTGCCCATGCAGGGGCAGACCGTCGAGCTGCTGATCGGCCCGTGGAGCAGCATCGAGCCCACCAATCACGACGGCGGCGCGCGCTTCTTGCTGCCGGCCGTCGAGGAGCTGCCCGAGCCGGCGCGCGAGCGCATCGTCGCCGTCGAGGCCTGGGAGGCGGCGAAGGCCGAGGCCGAGGCGGCCGCCCAGGCGGCCGAGGAAGAGGCGCAGCGGATCGCCGCCGAGGAAGCGGCCGCAAGGGCCCAGAAGAAGTCGAAGAGCCGCAAGAAGACCGAGCCCAGCACGGAGGCCGTCGACGCGGTTGCAGCCGCGCCCGCCGTCGAGCTCGGCCCGCGCCCCGAGCCGATGCTGGTCAAGGCCGTGCTGCGCATCGACAACAAGCGCGCGCTCGCGATCGACTTCGTGGTGCCCTATGCCGACGAGGCTGCGCGCGCGCACGAGGGTCGCGGCGCCATCGAAGCGGGCCTGGGCGCAGGGCCAGCGCCCGGTCGCGGCAAGGGCCTGTCGCTAAAGGCCGACGGTGCGCGCCGCGATGGCGACGAGTGATCGCGACCCGCGGGCCTACGTCGGCCTCGGGGGCAACATCGGCGATCGGCTCGCGACGCTGCGCTCTGCCGCACGCGCGCTGGGCCAGCTTCCCGGCACGCAGGTGATCGCCGCTTCGCCCGTCTACGAGACGCGCGCGATCGGTCCCTCGACCGAGCCCTTCCTCAACACCGCCGTCGAGCTGCGCACCGCGCTCGCGCCCGCCGCCCTGCTCGAGGCCCTGCTCGTGATCGAGGCCCAGCACGGTCGAGAGCGCCGCACCCGCTGGGACGCGCGCACCCTCGACCTCGACCTGCTCGTCTACCTGGGCCCCACCCCCACTGGCTGGGAGCCCGTCCGCATCGAGCAGGACGGCCTCCACCTTCCGCACCCACGCATCACCACCCGCGACTTCGTGCTCCTGCCGCTCCGCGACCTGGCCGGCGGCGACCTCGTGCTCCACGGCCAGCCCCTCGCCCGCTGGCTCGCCGCCCTCACCCCCGCCGACCGCACCATCCTGCGCCAGGTCGTGGACGCCGGCGAGCTCCTGCGCTAGGGTCCGCGACCATCCACGGCCCCTCGAAGGCGGGTAGCTCAGTGGTAGAGCGGCGTGCTTACACCGCGCTGGTCGCAGGTTCGATCCCTGTCCCGCCTACCAAGTTCCATCACGACCGCTCGCTGCCCACGCGGCTGCGCATGCGCGCCGCCTGGAGCTGAGCCTGTGGTCGCTTGGCAGGATCGCGCTGGCAGGAGGGCTCACGGTGGGCGTGGGGTTCTTGTCGGCGCTCGGCTGTGGACCGAGCGACTACGACTGCCAGAATCGACGCGCTCTGGTCGCGGGTGCGATCGGCTGCCCGCTGATCGGCGGGCAACAACCGCTGGAGACGGCATACTCGTCTACCGCTCTCGAACGAGCGACGAGTCGCCACACCACGGTAGCTTCGTGCGCGGACGATCCTGTGGCCACTTCGAGGGCGGTGTGTTCGACTGCCCGAACGGGCCAGACGACTCGTGACCGTCTCGTGAACGCGCCGTCGAATGTGGTACGTTGCATCCCCGATGCCGCTGCGTTTCAGGACGTCCGACGGTGGGACTGTACTGTTCGTTGGCCGGCGCGACGCCATACCGATCGATGACGAGCGAGTTGCAGGCGAGATCGCAGACGAGCTCATTCAGCTCGGACGAACGAAAGAAGG
>JBFIJN010000297.1:0-10870 GCA_041600735.1 Nannocystaceae bacterium | reverse complement strand
CCGCTGCGGGACAGGCTGTCCGTGGCGGCGCCGTCGGACATCAGGCTCACCGTGATGGTCTGGAGACCTCCGGTCGGATCTTGGTACGTACCCACGAGGTCTGCGACGTCGGCAGTGCTGCCCCCGGCAGTGCCCCCCGAGAAGGCGAGCGTGAGGGTGGTGGCGAACATGGACAGGATATTGAGCATCATCGTTTCGATCTCCGTACGGCCGTGATGAGAAGGACACCGTCGGGGCGATCTGGGCACCCGGAAGGGCGCCTCGGTCGTCCTCTCTTGGCCTGTTCCCGCCGAGGACCTACCGGATTCCGGGGGTCGCGGTTTTTTTGGAGTCCTCGTCCAGGTCGAGCTCGGAATCAACCGGCCAGGCGCACGCCGTCGAGGTACACGGCGTGCGGCCGCGCGAGCGTGTCGGGCTGCGCGAGCGGATCGTTTTCGAGCACGAGCAGCGTGGCGGCGCGGCCGGGCTCGAGCGCGCCGAGCGGATCGAGCCCCCACCACTCGGCGGGTCGCGAGGTGGCGGCCTCGAGCACCTCGGCGGGGCGCAGGCCTGCGCGGCGCAGCAGCGCGAGCTCCTCCACGTCGATGCCGAGCACGGGTGAATTGCCGAGATCGGTGCCGTAGAGCACGATGGCGCCGGCTTCGTGCAGGCGGCGGAGATTGTCCACGGCGGTCTGGCTGCCGCCGAAGGCCATCAGCGTGCTCACCACGGCGCGGCCTCGCCACGCGAGCGCGGTGGCCTCGGAGAGCGGCTCGAGCGGGGTGTGGGCCAAGACGTCGATGCCGAGGGCAGCGGCACGGGCGGCGGCGGCGTCGCCGAGCGCGTGCGCGGCCACCTTCAGCCCGCGCGCGTGCGCCTGCTCGACCAGCGCCTCGAGCTCGGACTCGCGCAGCGCCGGGCCGTGCTCGAGCGGCACCTTGATCACCCTGGCCCCTGCGTCGGCGAGCCGATCGACGGCATCGCGCACGGCCGCGGTACCGGAGACCTCGAGCCCGAAGCCATCCGCGCCCCAGCTGCGCGTGGGGTAGCCGCGGGGCGCGGTGATCATGGGGCCGGCGGTCAGCCAGCGCTCACCCTCGAAGCCGTCCATGGCGGTCATGGGGGCGGCCAGATCGACTCCCGCGATCACGCCGCGCTCGGCCAGCCGGGCTTGGCCGACCGCGACACCCTCGGGGCCGAACGCATACGCGAGGTGCACATGACTATCGATGAAGCCGGGCGTGATCGTGCGACCGCCGAGATCGATGCGAGGCACGCCGGGCGCGGCCTCGGCGAGTCGGGTGATCACTCCGTCGCGGATCTCGAGCTCGACCGCGCGGCCGCCGGGCAAGCGCGCCCCCGTGAGCACGAAGTGGGTCGCTTCCTCGGTGGGTAACGCGGCACGCGGACTCACGGCGCTCGCCGATCGCGTGGCCACGTTTGGCCCGCTGGGCGGCGCAGAGCCGCAGCCGACCGTCATCGCGATCATGAGGCCCATGGCGCACCGCACCTTGGGTGTACGGCGCGCGCGTGCGCTCGGATCGAGGTCGTGATCCCAGCGCGCGACTTCGGCTAGGCTCCGTGCCCATGCTGCCCGCTCTTCCTCGCCTCGCTGCCGGTGTTGCTCGTTGCTCGTTGCTGCTCGCGCTCGCCGGCTGCGGCGATCCGGCGCCCCCGGCTGCCCCGCCCGCGACGCCCAAGACGGGCGACGCGACCAAGACCCCGCCGCCGGCGACCGACGCCAAGGAGGCGCCGCCCGTGGTCACGCCCCCGCCGACGGTGCCCGCCGAGCCCGAGCCGGTCGGCGCTGCGGTCGGCGAGGACTGGCTGGTCTGGTACTCGCAGGGCGGCCAGTGGGTCACGCGCTGGATCGATGCCACGCCGAGCGAGTCCACGCTCGTGGCCGAGCGCCGCGCGCTGGTCGTCTCCGATGGCGCGCGCTTGTGGCGAGTGGCGCGCAAGGACGGCGAGGTCGATGTCAGCGCGTGCAACTGCCTGCTCGACGAGGAGGAGCGCGAGCCCGATCTCGATTGCAAGCCGCGCGCGCGCTTGGTCGCGCCCGGCTTGCACGGGGTCGAGCTCGTGAGCGGCAAGGAGGTCATCGTCCGCCCGCCGCAGCTCGAGGCCATGTACGGCGAGGACATCGATCGCTCGCTCGAGATCGTGGGCGGAGCGGGTCCGCGCTTGTTCATCCAGTGGGGCGAGAGCGGCTACATGTGCGGCGCGCACGGGCTGACCGAGGGCGGCGTGCTCGTGTTCGATCTCGCGGCGGGCGAGGTGATGAAGGACGCGCTCGGGCCGATCGGCTCCGCGCTGCCGGCCGCGGTGCGCGAGCCGGCCGCCACCGAGATCCGCACGCTTCTGGTGGAGTGCGACGGCGACGACGCGCCCACGCTGCGCCAGGTGCTCGACGAGCGCATGGGCCTGACGGGGGTCTCGATCGCGCTGGCCGACGGTGCGCCGCGGATCACGTGGAGCTTCGAGACCGACACCTACTATACGTGCTCGATCGACTACGCCTCGCATGGCGCGGGCGAGTCGGGCTTGGTGGCGGCCGGGGCTCCGCTGGGGCTCGAGGGCCCGCTGCCCAAGGGGGTCGAGCATGCGCTGGTGCAGATCGGTCAGGCCCCCGCGCTGGGCTGGGCGCGGCTCTCGCTGTCGGCCGAGGCCCGCGCGGCCGCGCTGGCGGCGTTCCGGCGCGCCGATGAGACGCCGTGGCCGGCCACGTTCGCCGCAGAGCGTCCGGTCGCGGTCTCCGATACGCAGGCGCGGCGACAGGCCAAGGCCAAGCTCGACGAGGGGCGAAAGCTGACGCGGGCCGGCGACTACCCCACGGCGATCGCCGCGTTCGATGCCGCGATCGAGCTCGACCGTGCGCTCGCGAGGGCGTGGTCGGAGCGCGGCTACGCCAAGCTCCTGTCCGGGGATCTCGAGGGCGCGCAGGCCGATCTCACCGCCGCGCTGCCGCTCGACGAGGGCGCGCCGTACCGGGCCGCGGTGCACTACAACCTCGGGCTCGTGGCCGAGAAGCGCGGTGACCCGAGCGCAGCGCGGACCGCCTTCGAGGCCTCGCTGGCGCTGCGCGAGAACGAGAGCGTGCGCAAGGCGCTGGCGCGAGTGAAGTGATCGCAGGCGCGGCTGGGCCTCACGGTCGCGCAACTCCACACGCGGCGACGGGGCTGCGATAGCCCTCGCGATCGACGGTGCGCACGCCGAAGATCCAGTCGTCCTTGTGCAGCGGTAGCGTGAGCTCGGTGGCCAGCCCCGCCGCTTGCTGGTGCTCCCAGGTGGCCGCGGTGGTGGGGCGCCACACGACCTCGTAGCCGGCCACGTCGGTCTCGGGCGCGGCGACCCAGCGCACGGTGGTGTCGGTCGTGAGCGCGGCGGCCACCACCACGGGGTCGGTGGGGGCCGAGGGCGCGTTGGCCAGGTGGATCAACACCGCGCCGTTCAGGCGCGCGACCTCGGCGAGGTAGTGCTCGTCGACGTGCTCGGGGAAGTCGCCGAAGCGACGGTCTCCCTCCACGCGTGGATCCTGGTGCTGGCGGTCGTAGCTCTCGGAGACCTCGGTGAAGCGCACGGCGGCGTAGCCCTGCTCGTCGAACGCGAGGTGATCGCCGCCGCGCAGGAATCGATCGGGGCGAGACACGAGCGTGGGCTGCACGGGGGTCTGCTCCCATGCGGCGATCGTGGCGACGTAGCGCGCGAGCTGGCGCGAGGGACCGTCGGCGAGCGAGCCGCTCGCGCGCAGCTCTGCGAGGGCCTCGGCGGGCAGCGAGAGCGAGACCCCGGACGAGAACACGCGGATGTGCTCGCCGTGGCGCTCACCGCTCGGGCTCGAGGGATCACCCACGATGTCGTTGTTGAGCACGGCGACGATGCGCTCGCCCGCCGCTCGGGAGGCCGCCGCATGGAGCCTCGCGCCCAGCAGCCCTTGCTCTTCGCCGGCGGTGGCCATGAACACGACGGTGACGTCGAGCGGCTGGCCCGACAGCACTCGCGCCAGCTCGATGAGCACGGCGACCCCGGAGGCGTCGTCGTTGGCCCCGGGCGCGGGGGCCTGGGGGTCCATGACGTCGGAGGCGCGCGAGTCATAGTGGCCGATCACGTAGATCCGGCGATCGGCCGACTCGGGGCGCACGCCCGGAAGTGTGCCGATCACGTTGGCGAGCGTGGTCTTGCGATCGACGCGCGCACCGTTGGGCTCGAGCGGGAAGCTCTCGATCGTGACGTCGAGCGGGCGGCCGTCGCGGGCGGGCGCGATCGAGGCGAGCAGCCGATCCTCGATGTAGCGGCGCGCGGCCGCGATGCCACGCTCGGGCTCGTCGGCGGAGAGCGTGTGGCGCGTGCCGAAGGCGGCCAGCGCATCGACGTGGGCGCGAAGACGGCTGGCCGAGATCGCCGCGAGCGCCTGCGCGACGGCGGGCGGTGGCGGCGTGGAGGGCACGATGGAGGGCGCGGGGGTGGGGCTCGCTGCGTTCGTTGGAGCGGCGCTCGGAGTCGTGGGCGTCACGCGCTCGCGCAGGAATACCTCGATGGCGGCCCGCAGCTCTGCGTGGCCGCCCAGATCATTGTGGTGCGCGCCGGCGATGCCGACGAAGCGCGCCGGCCCGCCCCACGCGTCGACGATCCGACGGCCGTGATCCGGCGGGATCAAGGAGTCTTCGTTCCCGTGCACCAGCAACAGCGGCTCACGGATCGCAGGGGCATCGCGGATCGTGTCGATCTCGTGGCGGAACAGCCACGCGACGGGCAGCCACGGATACTGGTCCGCCGCGATGTCGGAGAGCCGAGCGTAGGGCGCGGCGAGGATCGTGCCATCGAGCTCGCGCTCGCGGGCGACGCGGGCGGCGAGACCGGTCCCCAGCGAGAAGCCCCAGGCGACGATGTGCTCGGGGTCGACGTCGGGCCGCTTCACGAGCGCATCGTAGAGCGCGACCGCATCGTCGAGCAGCGCCTCGGCCGAGGGCGAGCCCGTGGAATCGTCGTACCCGCGATAGGACACGAGCACCTGGTTCCAGCCGAGCTCGCGCACCCACTCGCGATCGAAGGCATGCCGACGCACGCGCTCGGCGTTGCCGCCGAAGTAGAGCAGGGTGGGGCGGGGCCCGTCGCCGCGGCCAGGGATCAGCACGCCGCGCAGCACGGCGCCCTCGACCGAGAGCTCGAGGGGTTGGGGCATGGACCCGTCGGCGAGCGGCCGGGTGTCGTCTTCCCCAAGCTGGGTCGGGTGGAACAACAGAGCCCCCTGCAACGAGAACACCGCGGCGCAGATCAACGCATAGATTGCGACGAGGCCGAGCAACGTGCGGCGCGCCCACTTCCAGCGTGTTGGTGGGGCGGGGCTCGCGGTCTCGTTCACGGCCCCACTCTAGCAGCTCGGGCTGCTAGGCTGCGCGCCCATGAAGGACTCGATCGCGTTCGTCGGGGGGGCCACCGGGTACACGGGGCGGGCAGTCGTCGAGCAGCTCGTCGCGGCGGGCGTGCGCACGGTGGCGCACGTGCGGCCCGATTCGAGGCAGCGCGGCGAGTGGGAGACGCGCTGGCGTGCGCTCGGGGCCGAGGTCGACGCGACGGCGTGGGAACCAGATGCGCTCACCACCACGCTCACCGAGCTGCGGCCCACGCTGGTGTTCGCGCTGCTCGGCACCACGCGGGCGCGTGCGCGCAGCGAGGGCAAGGGCGCGATCGAGGGCTATGAAGCGATCGACTACGGGCTCACGATGATGCTGCGCGATGCGGCGGTCGCGAGCGGCCACCGACCGCGGTTCGTGTACCTGTCGGCCGTGGCGGTCAAGGAGGACACGACCAACCCGTACATGGCGGTGCGCGTGCGGGTGGAGCGAGCGCTGCGCGAGGGGAGCCTGCCGTACACGATCGCGCGGCCTTCGTTCATCACCGGCGCCGATCGTGACGAGCCGCGCCTCGGCGAGCGCATCGGGGCCGGGGTCGCCGATGGGGTGCTGGCCTTCGCGGGGATGCTCGGCGGACGCAAGCTGCGGGACCGCTATGCCTCGATGACGAACGTGGAGCTGGCGCGCGGGCTCGTGCGCGTGGCGCTGGATCCCGCGTTCGAGGATCAGATCGCCGAGGCCGAGGCGCTGCGCGGCTGAGCGCGGTACGACGGCCTAGCGGCGGAGCGCGGTCAGCACGGCCCGCGCCTCGACGCGCAGCCGCGCTAGCGTGGCGGCCGTGGGCGCCGGGCCGAAGCGCAGCGCCTCGTAGTCGCGCATGAAGCGAGCGAGCGCCTCCACGACGGTCGCGTCGAGGCCGGGATCGTCGGCCTCGCGCAGGCGCGCCACGATCCGCTGCGGCGATTCGAACGGCGTGCTCACGAGTCCTCGTCGCGCCAGCGCAGCGAGCACTCTTCGCAGCAGCTGCGTCTCGGGTCGCTCGCCGCCGCGCCGCGCTCGCGCCACTCGGCGCCAAGCCAGCCCCAGCGCCACGCCGAGCAGCACGCCGCCCAGCACCCACGGCCCTGCACGTCGCAGGTCGGGGCCGCGGCCGCGCAGGCCCAGGCTCTCGAGCCCCGCGAGCTGCTTGCCGAGGTCGTAGTCGATCACGTACTCGAGGTAGCTGTTGCGCAGCGCATCGAGCAGCTCGGTGGCCGCGGGCCACCACGGGGCATCGTCGCCCGCGAGCCGACCGGAGGGCGGCGTGGGGTCGAAGGTGATCCAGCCGAGCGAGCCGAAGTGCACCTCGACCCACGAGTGCGCGTCGGCCTGGCGCACCGCATAGAAGTCGCCGACCTCGTTGAGGTGGGCGCCGTAGTAGCCATTGACGATGCGCGTGGGCACGCCGACCTCGCGCAGCAGCACGGCCAGCGCGGTCGCGTAGTACTCACAGTGGCCGGCCTGGGTGTCGAACAAGAAGCCCTCGAGCGGGTCGGCCCCAGCCTCGACGCGCGCGGAGGTGCGCTGCTCGAGCGTGTATTCGAACCCGCGCAGGTGATCCATGATCGCCTCCACCTTTGCGATCCGCGTGGGAGCAGCGGTCGTGAGCCCGCGGGCGAGCTCGCCGACTGCTTGGCTCAGGCCCTCGCTGCGCTGGACGTAGGGCGAGAGCGCGGGCGGGACCTCGGGATCCCCCACGGCCGCGAGCTCGCGCGTGGTCGGCTGGCTCACCCGCCACAGCGCGCGGTACTGAATGGGGCCCGGCGCCTTGCTCACCCGCACCTCGCCGTTGCGCCCGCCCACCGGGTTGGCGCGCGACTCCACCGGGCCGCGCGCGACCACACGCACCGCCACCGGATCGCTGGGCACGAACAACACCTCGGCGCCGATGTCCTCGAGCACCACGGTGGCGCCGCGCATGCGCTGCGAGTCGGCGATCCCCTTGATGGGCCGGGTCACCAGCTCGCGCGTGGGTCGCTGCACCAGCCGGGGCACGCCCTCGTCGGCGACCACGCGATAGCCGTAGCTCGCGCGCAGCGGGCTCCCGGGCGTGGCGCTGCTGCGAAACCAGCGGCCGCCCTCGTAGCGATCGAAGCTGCTGCCGCGCAGGTACCAGGTGGTGCGGCGCTCACCCGGCGGCTCGTCGGGCTCGATGCGCATCACCACCGTGGCATCGGTCTTGATCGTGCCAAAGCCCCCGAGCTCGACCTCATCGGAGAAGCCGCTGCGCACCTCGCCCGCCATCCGCCCGCGCAGGAACACCCCCGCGCCCCAGCGCGGGAACGCGACGAAGGTGAACAAGGCCCCCAGCGCGGCCAGCCCCGCGACCGCGGCCGCGGCCCGCCACAGCGAGCGGCGACGGGCGTGCCCCTCTCGCTCGAGCCGCAGCATCACGCGCTCGCCCAGGCGCTCGCCCTCGGCCATCAGGTTGTTGACCACCAGCGCCATCGTGGCGACCACGAGGTACACGACCAGCAGCAGCGGATAGCTCGGCTCGGTGTTGATCACCGCGCCCACCACCATGAGCAACACCCCCAGCAGCAGCAGCTGTGCGTGCTCGCGCGCGCGCTGGCGGTTGAACATGCGCTGCACGACGAGCAGCAGCAGGAAGTCGACGCCCGCGTCGAGGAACTCGACCAAGAGCACGGCGCGCGCGAGCGTGGCGATGAGCGCGACGAACACCAGCAGCGTCCAGCCGCGCTGCGACGCGCGCGAGGCCACGGCGGGCAGCGGGCGCCGCCACGCCACCGCGCAGGCGATCACGAACAAGACCAGGCTCGCCCACTCGAGGCCCCCCGCGAGGCCGACGGCAGCCACGCCCACGACGACCTGGCCGAGGCTGAGCGCGTCTCGTAGCCGCCGCAGCGGGCCGCTGATCATGGGATCGTTCATCCGACCCCCGCGAGGAAGTCGAGCACGCGGCGCTGCTGCGTGAGGCCCGAGCCCGAAGAGACCGCGAGCTGCGAGCCGTACCACAGCTCGAGCTCCACGCCGTCGCGCTGCAGGCGAAGGCCCGCCTCCGCGGCCACCCGCTCCACCTCGGCTTCGAAGCTGGGATCACCAGTGACGCCAGGCTCGAGCTGCAAGCGTACGCGGTGCAGCGCGCCGGCCTCGAGCTCGCGCACCACGGGCTGGCCCAGGCGCGCGGTGGCGGGCCAGTGCAGGCGGCGCAGCTCGTCGCCCTCTTGGTAGGGGCGCAGCGCAAAGAACTCACCGCTGCGCCCGCGCTGACCGGTGGAGTGCGGCGGTCCGCCGCGCTCGGTGGTGGGCGGGGCCGGGGGTGGGGGCACGCGGCGCGGGTAGACGAGCACCGCGGCCTCCACCGGGAGCTCGCGGCGCTTCACGAACAGCCCGAACGGAAAGCGCGTGGCCACCACCGCGCGCGGCAGCGGCTGGCGCCCGCGGCTGGGCATGCGCACGCGCGTGGGCAGGGCCAGCGACTGCCCAGGACCAATGCGCACCGCGAACACCGGATCGCAGCGACCGGGATCATCGTGCTCGTCGTCATCCTCCACGCTCACCGCGAGCACGTCGCGGCGCGGGTCGAGGTTGTGCAGGCGCACCTCGGCCGCGCCCTCCTCCTGCGCATGCAGCGGGCCTCGCAGCACGCGGCGCACGGCCACGCGCCGCAGCGTCTGCTCGCTCAGCACCCCGCTGCCGAGGATCAGCGTCATCTGAGCGCCGAAGATCGCGTGCAGCAGGTTGGCGCCCGAGTTCATCGCGGCCAGGCCCACCGCGAGCGTCAGCAAGATGAACAGCCA
This sequence comes from Nannocystaceae bacterium, assembly GCA_041600735.1. Lineage (GTDB taxonomy): Bacteria > Myxococcota_A > Polyangia > Nannocystales > Nannocystaceae > Paraliomyxa. The sequence continues at coordinate 1,737 of JBFIJN010000297.1, read as the reverse complement.
GCCCGAGCGCGTGATCTCGAGGCGGCGGCCGCGAGCGCTGAGCCAGCGTCGCAGCCAGCGTCGGCGCCGACGCTGCGGTGGTCGCGATCGCGGCTCGGGGGTGCTCACCGCGGCACGGGGGTGCGCGCGAGGATCTCACGCACGTGCTCGGCTGCGATCGCCTCGGCGGTCTCTCCACTGCGCAGCACCACGCGGTGCGAGAGCGCCGGCACCGCCAGCGTCTGTAGATCATCGATGCTCACGTGATCGCGATCGTCGAGCCACGCGCGCGCGCGTGCGGTGGCGACCCACGCCAGCGCGCCGCGGGTGCTCACCCCTTGCGCGAGCTCGGCATGCTCGCGCGTGGCCTGGACCACGCGCTGCGCATAGGCGGCGAGATCGGCGTGCAGGTGCAGCGCAGCCGCGGCCAGCTGCGCGCTGCGGACCGCCGCGAGCGAGGTGACCGGCACGATCGCCCCGCGCCCGACCGAGGCCCCCGCCTGCAAGAGCTCCGCCTCGATCGCCGCGTCCGCGTAGCCGAGCGTGATGCGCAGCGCAAAGCGATCGCGCTGCGACTCGGGCAGCGGGTAGGTCCCGTGGTGCTCGCTCGGGTTCTGCGTGGCGATCACCATGAACGGGTGCGGCAGCGGCCGCGGCTGCCCCTCGACCGAGACCTGCCCCTCGCCCATCGCCTCGAGCAGCGCGCTCTGGGTGCGCGGCGGGGCGCGGTTGATCTCGTCGGCCAGCACGAAGTGCGAGAATACCGGGCCCGCCTGGAACTCGAACTGCTCGAGCCGCGCTCGCCACACGCTCACCCCGATGATGTCGGCCGGCAGCAGATCCGCGGTGAACTGAATGCGCGACAGCTCCGCGCCCACCGAGCCCGCGATCGCCCGCGCGAGCGTGCTCTTGCCCACGCCGGGCAGGTCCTCGAGCAGCACGTGTCCGCCGGCGATCAGCGCCCACAGCACCTGCTCGATGACCTCGTCCTTGCCGCGGATGATCTCCGCCACCGCGCTCTTCACCGCGCGCAGCGAGCTGGGGGCCTGGATGGGCGCGCTCACGTGCCCGCAGTCTAGCGCGGTTCGGAGTCCCCGCGCTTGCGGGCCAGCATCACCCCGTCGCGCACCGACAGGAGCACGTGATCGACCCGCTCGTCGGCGGCCACGTGGGCATTGAAGCGCACGATCGCGTGGTCGCTGGTCTCTTGCGGGTCGAGCACGCGCCCGCTCCACAGCGTGTTGTCGGCGACCACCAGCCCGCCCGCCGGCAGCATCGGCAGGGCGGCCTCGTAGTAGTCGATGTAGCCCTCCTTGTCGGCGTCGAGGAACAGCAGATCGAAGCGCTCGCCCGCGGCGGCCAGCTCCCGGATCGTGTCGATCCCCGGCCCCAGGCGCAGCGTGATCTTGTGCCCGTGGGGGCTGCGCGCGAAGTACTTGCGCGCCACCGCCGTCGCCACGGGATCGATGTCGCAGGTGACGAGCGCGCCGTCGTCGGGCAGCCCGCTCGCCATCGCCAGCGCCGAGTACCCGCTGAACGTGCCGACCTCGAGCACCCGCTGCGCGCGGCTGAGCTGCACCAGCATGCGCAGCAGCGCACCCTCCACGCGACCCACCTGCATCTGCGGGCTGTCGAGGCTGGCCTGGGTCTCATCGCGCAGCGCCACGAACAGCTCGGTCTCCGGGGCGCTGTGCGCCTCCACGTAGCGGGCCAGCGCTTCGGGGATGATGGTCAGCATGGACGGGAGCGTAGCAGGGT
>JBFIJN010000296.1:0-10910 GCA_041600735.1 Nannocystaceae bacterium | reverse complement strand
CAGGCGTGCCGGTGTCGCCGCCGGTCCCCGCTTCGGGAGCCGTGCCTCCGACCGCCGGGGTCCCCGTCTCGCCTGCGCTGGCCTCGGCCTTGCCGTCGTCGCCGCTCACTTGCGCGGGCGTGCCTGCTTCGGCGGTCTTGCCCTCGTTGCTCGCGACCTGCTTGGCGTCGCTGCCGTTGCTGGCGCCCGCTCCGAGCCTGGTGAAGGCGAACCATCCGCCTCCGCCGAGCACCGCGAGCAGCACGACGACGATCGCGATGATCCCACCCTTGCCGCCACCGCTCAGCGAGGAGTCGGGGCGGCGATCGAGGTGATCATGGGAGAGCCCAAAGTTCGACCCGCCCAACGTAGGCGCCGAGTTGTCGCTGGGCCGCATCTCGTTGGACCACGTGGGCGAGGTCCCGGGCCCGGTAGCGGCCGCCGGCCCCACGAACGTGGGTGCGGTGCCCATCGCTTGGCCCGGCGGCGGCGTTGCACCGGGCGGAAGGCCGAGCGCACCGCCGACGCCTCCCCCCATGCCACCGATGGTGGGGCTCGCACCGGCCGAGGTCGGCGGGCTCGGCGGGGGCGTAGGCATGCCGGTCGAGGCCACCGTGCGCCCGGGCCCGCTCGGCGTGCTGACGCTCGCGCCATCGACCGTGTAGATCCCGTTGTTGCGGTTCTCGAACGTGGCGAGCGCGGCCGACATCTCATCGCAGGAGCTCCAGCGCTCGGCTGGGTTCTTGCGCAGGCAGCGGGCGATCACCTCGACGAGACCTGGTGCCACGTGGCCGCCGAGCGCCTGCAGCGGCGGCGGCTCGCGGGTGCTGACGTTGACCAGCGTGGCCGCCATCGTGGGGCCAAGGAACGGATTGCGACCGGAGAGCGCCCAATACAAGATGACGCCCATCGCCCAGATATCGGTGCGATGATCGACCTGCGCGGCGCCCTCGGTCTGCTCGGGGGACATGTACTCGGGCGTGCCCATGAGCACGCCCATGCCCGTCTTGCCCGCCTCGGAGCCCTCGGTGAACTTCGAGATCCCGAAGTCCATCAGCTTGACCATCAGCTGGCCGGGCTTGGGCTCGTGCAGGAAGATGTTCTCGGGCTTGAGATCGCGATGGACGATGCCGGTGCGGTGGGCTGCGGCCAGCCCCTTGAGCGCCTCGCGGACGATCAACACCGAGAGCCCGGGATCGACCTGACCGCGGCGCTGCTGCAGGAACCCGGCGAAGTCCTTCCCCTGCAGCATCTCCATCACGATGTAGGGGCCTAGATCGCTGCGGCCCAGATCGAGGATGTCGCAGATGTGATCATTGCCGATGCGCCCCGCCGCCGTGGCCTCGTTGCGGAAGCGGGCCAGCACGCCCTCGTCCTTCGAGAACTGCACGTGCATGAGCTTGATGGCGACCGTCTTCTTGACGAGGACGTTCTCCGCCTTCCAGACCGCACCCATGCCGCCTTCGCCGAGCATGCGCACGAACCGGAACTTGCGGTCGAGCATGCGCCCCTCGAGGGGCAAGAGCTTCTCGGTGTTGGGGCACAGCAACACGCTGTCGGCGTGCGGCTGGCCGCAAAAGGGGCAGGGACCGAGTTCGTTGCCGCTTCCCGCCATGACAGCGCGGATGGTATAGCACGCCGCGCGCCCGCGCCGCGTCGCGCCCCACGCAGGCGCCAATTCCCTTGCCGAGGGCCGTGATCGGGTGAAAAACAACTTCGGACCGGGTCGGGTCCCACGGCCTTCACGGGAAGCAGACCCCCCCGAGCTGCGGTACGTTGCCCACCTCCCTGTCCGACCAGGAGCGCCTGAAGAATGCCGCGAGCCTCGATTGCCACCGCCATCGCGCTGTTGATGCTTCCGCTCGTCTCGAGCGGCTGTGACCGCCTCACCGGAGGCGAGGAGAAGCCCGAAGGCGAAGCCAAGGCCGAGCCCCCGGCGAAGGTCGAGCCCCAGCCCGAGCCCGAGGCCAAGACCCCGAGCGAGAGCAAATCCGCTCCCGAGGTCGCCGAGCGCCGCAAGGTGGCGATCGAGAAGGGCTCCGACGGCGCCACCCCCATCGTCGACCCGCAGGGCCCCGTCACCACCCCCGCGGTACCGGCGCTGCCCGAGAGCGCCCACACGCAAGACGAGAACAACACGATCGCAGTGTTCCGCGCCGCCGCACCGGCGACCGTGTTCGTCACCCAGACTCAGGTCGTCACCGACTACGCGATGCGCACCGTGGAGATCCCCGCGGGTGCCGGCACCGGCTTCATCTGGGATGCCGAGGGGCACATCGTCACCAACTGCCACGTCGCGCTCGAGGATTGCAGCAAGCTCCGGCCCGCTCGCAAGCTCTCGGTCACGCTCTACGATCAGCAGGTCATCGAGGCCAGGCTCGTGGGCGCCGATCCGTTCAAGGACATCGCGGTGCTCAAGATCGAGCCGCCCGGCGAGCTGGTGCCGATCCGTCGCGTGCCCCCCGCGCACGAGCTGGTCGTGGGCCAGAAGACGATCGCGATCGGCAACCCGTTCGGCCTCGATCACACGCTCACCACCGGCGTCGTCTCGGCCATGGGCCGCGAGGTCAAGGGCATCGGCGGGGTCACGATCCGCGAGATGGTGCAGACCGACGCCGCGATCAACCCGGGCAACTCGGGCGGCCCGCTGCTCGACAGCCGCGGCCAGCTCATCGGCATGAACACCATGATCTTCAGCAACAGCGGTGCCTCGGCGGGCATCGGCTTTGCCGTGCCGCACAGCGTGATCGAGCGCGTGGTCCCGCAGATCATCACCAACGGCCGCCCCACGCGGGTGGGCCTCGGCGTCAGCATTCTCGAGGAAGGCGTCGCGCGCCGCTTGGGCGTCGACGGAGTCGTGGTCGAGCGCGTGGCCGCCTCCTCACCCGCGGGCAAGGCCGGCCTCCGCTCCGCCACCCGCACCGCCACCGGCTGGCAGATCGACGTCATCGTGGGCATCGACGGCGAGCGCGTGAAGGCCTACGACGACCTCTACACCACCGTCGAGGACAAGGCCCCCGGCACCAAGGTCACGCTCTCCGTGCTCCGCCTGCCGGGCGATGAAGTGCTGAAGATCGAGACCGAGCTGGTCGAGCTGAATTAGCGCGACGGCTCAGCGGCTGCGCTTGGTGATCCAGCGGACGAGCAGGGTCTCGAGCAGGCCAAAGTACTGCGGCAGCCGCGGGCTCTTGCGCCGCGCGTCGAGATAGCGCTCGAGCGTGCTCGGGGTCCAGCTCGCTTCATGGCCGAGCGCCCTTCGCAAGCGCTCGATCAGTGCCTCACGCGCGTCGACTCTCCCGCTGACGAGAAAGCCCACGTTGAGGTTGAGGCGCTCCTCGATGTCTTCTTGGAGCTCCGCGGTGGGGTGGTGCACGCGACCATCGGTGAGGTAGCGGATCGCATCGACGTTCGCGGTCAGCGGATTGATCGTGATCGGGTCGTCGCCCTTGCGGTTGTCGCAGGTCTGCTCCGCACGCGGGACCTTGCGCGCGGCCGCGTCGTCCTTGGCGCGCCCGCGCAGCTTGGGCGCGCCCGCGCAGGCCGCGAGCAGATTGTTCCAGTCCAGGTCGCGCTCGACCGTGCTCGACTGGCTCTGGTGATGCTCGATCCTCACGCGCTGCCCTGTGTCGGGGTCGATGCGCCGCATGCAGTAGCAGCACAGGAATCCCTGGTCTTCGAGCAACGCATCACGTACCCGCCGCTTGTCGCGAGGGTCGTCGTCGAGGTTGGCGAAGCGCTTGCCCTGACGCTGGAGCTCCACTAGCTTGGCGGGGCCGGGCTTGCGCTTGGTGATGCGCCGCATTGGATCAGATGTCCTCGAGATCCAGCGCGGTCTGGAGGCGGACGACGCTCGTGTCGTGCTCGCCGATCGCCTCGCGCAGCGCCTCCAGACCGGCACGGGCCTCGTCGAAGCGCTCGGCGTCGATCAATGCGGAGATCCGGGCGATCGCAGACTGCGTGGTGGGAGGCCGCAACGGGATCCCGTAGACCTCGGTGGCGAGCGCGTTGGGCTCGCGGCCTTCGGTAGGAGCTGCCGAGTCGACCAACTCGAAGCCCACGAGCCGCCGTACACACTCCGATGGGACGTAGCTCAGTACGACGAGCGAGTGCGTCGTGACCACGAGCTGGACGTTGGGGAACGTGCGACGCAGCGCAGGGATGACCTTGGCCTGCCACTCCGGGTGGAGGTGCAGATCGATCTCATCGATGAGCACGACGCCTTCGCCGAGCAGGGGGTCGTTGCTCTCCGGGTTCGCGATCGCGAGCCGCCGGGCGATGTCGCCAGCGAGGGCTACGAGCACGCGCTCTCCTCCGCTGAGCTGGTCGAAGGCCAGATCTTGGTCTTCGTGGGTAATGACCAGCGACGGACGATTGAGCTCCATTGGCACGGCGCCGCGGGGTCGTCGTACGCGGGGGCGCGTGTACCCCGGCAACAACGCCTCTATCGCGCGACGAACGGCACCAAGCTGCGCGTCACGGAACTGCAAGGACTCCACACGCTCGGCATTCTCGATGTCCTCGCGTTCGCGAAACCAATGAAAGAACTCGTGGAAGCCCGCCGCCGCGCTCCACGCATCGACCCACGCGTCCCGGGGCGTGCGATAGACGGCGTCCCGCGAGCCCGGCGTCGAGTCTCGCGCGTGCCGATTGACATCGTAGTAGCAAGCAATGGGCTCCGAGTCGGCCCGGCGCAGCGGATCGTTGAAATCGAAGTCACCGCCGAAGCTCGAGGATCTCTCGGGATGGTAGTCACCGAAGATCTCACCGAACTCGTCTCGGTACCCGAGGGTCAGCGAAATCCGCGCCCGTTCGGCCGATCGCCGGGCATCCGTGGTCGAGAACTCCGCAAAGGGCTCCTCGGCCGAGGGCTCCTCGGATCGCAGCGCATTGGCCAACACCAGGGCCACCGCCTCGAGCACCGTCGTCTTCCCCGACCCATTCGCCCCCACGAGCACCGTGACCTCCGGGTGGAAGTCCAGCACCAGCGACTCGAAGCCGCGGAAGTTCTCGAGCTCGAGCTTGTGAAGGCGCATCGGGGCGGGGATCATAGCGCAGCCACGGCGCGCTCAGTCGGGCCACATGCACAGCGTGCCGTTGATGCAGGTCATCCCCGTGGGGCACGTGAGGGCGGCGACGCAGCTCATGTAGCACTCGAAGCCAGGGTTGCCGGGTACGACGTCGCTGCAGGCCACGGTGCCGCTGCCGCCGGGGGGCACCATCGCGGAGCAATCGGAGAGGAGCGTGCAGCCCATGGTGCACACCGCTTCGTCGCTCGGGGTGCCCACGCAGAAGCCCGGGGCGGCGCAGTCCGACGCGAGATTCCCACAGTCGCCATACACCGCCACCTCGGGCGCATCGGTGGTGCACACGCCATCGATGCACACCATGTCGTCGGGACACGTCTCGCCGCTCTCACAGGAGAGATAGCAATCGTTCATCCCCGGGGGATCGGTGATCTGGCCGCAGCTCACGGTCGCGTTGCCGGTGGCGGCGGGCGGCGGGCAGTCGCACGCGCCCGCGCAGCCCTGCCGCGAGCACGCGGTCTGCTCGATCGGCTCGCCCCAGTAGACGCAGGTGTGGCCGGGCCCGCACGCGTCTGCGGTGTCGACGACACCGAACTCGTCGAGGCAGTAGCCATAGCTCCCCGCTCCCCAGCGGCCGCCGCAGGCCTCGACGCACTGGTCCTGCTCGCACACCTCGTTGCCGTCGCACCCCGGCTCGATGCACGGTGATGGCCCGCTCTCGCTCTCGTCGGTGGTGGAGCCCACGCCCACGCTCGTGTCGTCGGCAGTGGTGACCATCGAGCCGGTGGGGTCGATCCCCGTCCCCGTGCCCATCCCGGTGCCCATCGTGTCCTCGCCCGGTCGCGTCGTGGTGCTCGGTGGGCTCGTGGTCGTGGAGTCGTCCGAGCTCTCCGCCGCGCTCGTCGAGCTCACCTCGTCGGGCGTGGGTGTACAGGCGGCCAGGATCACCGCGATCCAGGCCGACGACGAGCGAGTCCAAGCGATCATGCGGCCAGTCTACGATCTAGACGCGCTCCACTACAGGTGCCCGCGAATTACCGTGACTCCAGGCGCTCGCACGGTCTCGTCGGCGGTGACGTGGAGCGCGGCCGTCCCCGGCGGGAGGCCCAGCGCTGCGCTGATGTCGATGTTCGGCAGGTCGATCCCACCGAGTCCGCCGTTGGCAATTCCGCCCAGCACACCGTCGACGAGCTGCATCTCGAGCGTAGACGTGAGCAGCAGCTCGGTGTCGATGGCCTCGTCCTCGGCCACGGTGAGCTCGGTGTCGATGCGCTCCACGTCGGTGATGGTGATCGCCACGCCACTCTCGGTGGGCGTGAACTCGAGGCCGGCGAACATGGTGGAGTGGGCCACGAAGGTGATCGGGGTCTGGCCGAGCACCAGGCTGCCGTCGATGCGGATGTCGCCGATGTGGGCGCGCACCATCGCATCCGGGCTGCAGTCGGAGGCGGTGGGGGCGAGCATGCCGCTCACGTGCACCTGGAGATCGCTGATGAAGCCATCCGGCGGCAGCAGCTCGGGCGGCATGTCGAACTCGAGCAGCCCGCCGCTCCACGCGCCGTGCAGCATCTGGTTGAGCAGGTCGTCGCTCAGGCCGAGCTCGAGCGCGCCCTCGCGAGGCATCTCGAGCCCCCCGCCCGCACCACAGCCGCTGCGGATCGGGATCCCGAGGTTCTCGTAGGGCGTGACGGGATTCATCGCGTAGCCGCCCCCGCGCAGCACGATCACCCCGCCCTGCGGCGGCGAAGGGGCCGGAGGTGCGACCCCATCGTGGAAGTCGGTGGAGTAGAAGTCGGTGGCGAGCTGCACCTGGATCGGCATGCTCGCGTCGACGATGTTGGGAAAGTCGAGCACCGTGCCGGGCGAGAGCCCGTTGAACGCCTGCGAGAGGGCCGGGCCGAGCAGCGCGTCGACCTGCATGGTGAGGTCGGCCTCGATGTCGGCGACCACGCCGTCCATGATGAACGGCTCGGCGATCGTGATGAGGAAGTTGGTCCAGGGGTTGTCGGAGGTGATGTCGAGCCCCACCACGTTGGTGTCGGTGTTCGTCGAGGTGACCACGATCTGGTGGTCTGCGCTCACCGTGAGCATGAGATCGGAGGTGATCTGGATGTACTCGATCGACATGTCACCGGTGCTGTCACCGCCCGCGAGCTGGCACGCGGGGGTGGTGCAGTCGTAGATCAGGTCACCGGTGATGTCGTAGACGAAGCCTTGCAGCTGGATCCCGCCGTCGATGCCCGCGAGCGCGACATCGGTGCTCTCGTACTGAAGGGTGATGAGGTAGATGTCGTAGCCCGAGCTCGAGGCGATCGGCGTGTTGGGGTCGATGAACTGCTCGACGTCGTAGTTCGCGAGCCCCAGCCCGATGAGCGTGGCCACGTCGTTCACCGGCAGGGTGTGATCGCCGTCGTCGAGCGTCTGCTGGTCGAGCCAGATCCCCAGGCCCTCGTCGGCGACCCCGTTGTTGGGCGTGGTGGGCAGGCGATAGCTCGGCGACCACAGGAACGACTGCACGCGCTTGCGCGTGATCTCGAAGGCGTCGACGGTCTCGAACACGAGCACGTTGCCGCCGGCCTGCGCGATCACATCGTGGCTGAACTTGCCGTCGGCCGCGACCGCCACGTCTTCGCCGTTGATCGTGAGCGAGGTGATCGGACCGGCTCCGCTGCTGACGTTGCCGACCACCGTGATCACGGGCGAGTTGCTGTCGAGCGTGGCCGCGCGCGGCGGGAAGTCGACGTCGATGGTCGGCCGGCACGCGTTGGACACGATGGCCTCGCCGACGTCGCAGAAGCCCGCGTTGCACACGTCGGTGGCGCAGGGGTTGTCGTCTTCGCAATCGGAGTTGCGCTCGCAGGGAATCGGCTGGGGGCCGGTCGACTCGGCTCCGGTCTCATCGACCCCTGCGCTGTCTCCCGCAGTGCCCGCGGTTCCGGTCCCGGTGCCATCACCGGCCGCGACCGAGTCGTCGCCACAACCGACCAAGGAGAGGACCAGCACGGACGAACACGACGCAAGCCACCGCATGGGGGCGATGCTAGCACGGGCACACGGTGGCCAGCGGGCCTAGCCTAGGGCCACATGCACATGTTGGTACCGAAGCCTCCGTTGACGCAAACCATGTTGGCCGGGCAGTTCCCCGCGTTGTTGCAGGGGAGGTAGCAGTCGTCGCCGTCGGGGGGATAGATCACCCCGTCGCACTGCGGGTTCATCGCCCCAGCCGGCGCGGGGTCGCAGTTTCCAACTCCGCCCGGACACAACGACACGCAGACCGAGTTGGTGCCGCTCGTGGCACAGACCCCGTTGATGCATGGTGCGGCGATGTCGTCGCAGTTTCCGTACATCGCCAGCGGCTGCACCGGGTGCGCACAGAAGGTCCCCCCGCGACAGACCATGGCATCGGGGCAGGTCTCTCCGTTCGCACAGCTGAGGTAGCACTCGTTGCCACCACCGACGATGAGGTCACCACACGTGACGGGCGCATTGCCGGTGACTGCGGGCGCCGGACAGTCGCAGAGGCTCGCGCAGCTCCGGCCACAGACGACCACCTCGGTCTGGCCGTTTCCATTGCCACTGTTGATGCAGGACATCGGCTCACCGCACAGGACCGCGCTGTTGTACGTACCCAGCGGCGTGAGGCAGTAGCCGTAGTGACCATCACCCCAGGTATTGCAGGCCGCGACGCACTGGCCATCGTCGCAGATCTCGTTGTTCGGACAGTCCCCCGGTCCGAAGCACTCGGGCGGCACCCCGCTGCTGCTGCTCTCGCTGTTGGTGGTGCTCGGATCGACGCCCATGGTCGTCTCGGACACCGAGGTCGACGGGCCCAGCGTCGTATCGGCGACCCCGATGGTCGTGCCCATCCCCGTCCCACCCTGTGTGCCCAGCGTGTCGTCGCCGGGCGTCGTGCTGCCCGGCTTGGTCGTGGTGCTCGGGTCGGTGGTCTCGCCCGTCGAGCCGACACCGCCCGACGAGATCACCTCGAGTGGCGTGTCCACGCAGCCGCCGAGGGCGAGAACGAGCAGCGGGAACGTGAAGCGAGTCCATAACGCCATGGGCGCCAATTTAGGGTCTATGACCCAGAGATGGGGAAAAAAGGCACCTGCGTCTTTCGCGCAGATCGTCGTCTGCCCCGATCTCCGCGAGAACGGTAAGGTCCCCCGATGGATCGGCTCCTTCGAGGTCTCGACGCCGACAAGGCGTTGCGTGTGGTGACAGCGGTCACCACCGAGCTGGTGCGAGACGCGGCTCGCCGCCACGGGCTGCGCGGCGCGGCCGCGGTGCTGCTTGGCCGAGGCCTCACCGCCGGGTGCTTGTTGGCCACGCTCACCAAGCGCGACGACGAGCGAGTGCGCATCGCAATGCGCGGTGACGGTCCGCTGGGGCGCGTGCTGATCGATGCCCACGGCGATGGGCGAGTGCGGGGCTGCTTCCTCTCGGAGCGCGCGGCGAAGGTCCATGTTCACGTGGGGCCAGGGCGTGCAGAGCTCGGCACGTTCGTGGGCAGCGGGCAGCTCACCGTCACGCGAGATTTCGGGGGCGGCGAAGCTGGGCAGGGAAACACCTACCAGGGGGTGGTGGAGCTGCGCTCGGGGGAGCTCGACGAGGATCTCGAGCGCTACCTGACCAACAGCGAGCAGCTGCCCTCGGTGCTGCGCTGCCACGTCGTGGTCGACCCCGAGGGCGAGGTCGTGCGTGCCGCGGGCGTGCTGAGCCAGACGTTCCCGGGCGCAGAGCCCGAGCGACTCGAGCGACTGCGCACGGCGATCACGGGGGCCGGTGACGATACCGATCACGGGGGCTTGGCCCACGTGCTGCAACGAGATCGGAGCCCCGAGGAGCTCATCGGTCTCGCGCTGGGCGGCGAGAGCTTCCACGCAATGGAGCCGACCACGCTGCGCTTCGCCTGTCAGTGCGGCCCCGAGCGCGCCCGCTCGGTGGTCTCCACGCTGGGCGCCGAGGACATCGACGCGCTGGCCGACGAGCGCGGCGGAACCGAGGTGCGCTGTAACTTCTGTGGCGACGAGTACTCGCTGACCAAGGCCGACCTTCACGAGCTCGCCCACGCGTTGCGGGAGCAGCGGAGCTGACATGAGCCGTCCCGTTCGCTTTCGCGTGGTCGATTCCGAAGAGGGCACGATGCTGCACCACCTGGTGGCGCGACGGCTGCCGGGGATGACCACCACCGACGCCAAGGCGCTCGTCAAGAGCGGGGCGGTCTACGTGGGGCACCTGCGCGTGCGCCTGCCCTCGCTGCGCGTGTGCAGCGGCGAGCGGGTCACCGTGTATCCCGAGGCCCTCGAGAAGGAGCCGCTGCCGCTCGAGCAGGTGCGCTTCGTGCATCGCGATCCCACGTTCGTGGTGCTCGACAAGCCCGCTGGGGTGCCCGTGGCGCAGACTCGCGACAGCGCGCGCGGAACCCTGGCCGAGGCGCTGCGGCGGCAGCTCGAGCACGACGGGGTGCTGCGGCCCTACGTGGGCGTGGTCCACCGCCTCGACCAGGGGGCCTCGGGGCTGGTGCTGATGACGGTGCGCAGCGTGGCCAACAAGAGCATGCACCGGCAGTTCGCCGAGCACAGCATCGAGCGACGCTACCGCGTGCGCGTGGTGGGCGAGCCGCCCGCGGTGCTGCGCTGCGACGCGCCGCTCATCGAGCTGCAGCACGGCCGCGTGCGCGTGGCCCGAGATGGAGAGCCGCGCGCGCGCTCGGCCACCACGCTGCTGCGGCGGGTCGAGCCGCTGCACGAGGAGGTCGAGGGCCGCGCCGCTGCGCTGCTCGACGTGACGCTCGAGACCGGCCGCACCCACCAGATCCGCGTGCACGCGCAGACGCTGGGCTTTCCCGTGCTGGGCGACCGCAAGTACGGAGCCAACGACGAGGGTGAGGACGGGCCCTCGCGGCTG
>JBFIJN010000295.1:0-10983 GCA_041600735.1 Nannocystaceae bacterium | reverse complement strand
CGGTGAGCGCCTCGCCGACCATCACTGCGATCGGGCCCGCCGCGAGCGCGAGCGCGACGTCGGCGTGCGCGACGATCTGCGCCGCTGGAAGGCCGTGTCGCGGCAGCTCACCGCGCAGCGCAGCACCCTCGCCGGTCACCGGGGCCAGCCCTTCCGCTCCGAGCCCAGCGCGCTCGCGGGCTAACCCAGTGCGCTCGCGGGCGAACCCAGTGCGCTCGCGGGCGAGCCCAGTGCGCTCGCTGGCTAGCCCAGTGCGCTCGCTGGCGAGCTCAGTGCGCTCGCTGGCGAGCTAGTCCTCGGCACGGGTAAAGAACACCAGGTGCTGCCACGGCAGGTCGTCGAAAGCACGTTGCACGCGATCGTGGCAGCATGCGCCGCGAGGTCGACGACCCTCATGGCCCCGATCGATCTCGCACTGCTGAGCGTCACCGTCCTGTTCGGCTTTGCCGTGCAGACCGCGCTCGGCTTTGGCGGCGGCCTCATCACGCTCTCGCTGGCCGCCTCGTGGATGCCGATCGACGAGGTGGTGCCGTTCATCGTGCCGCTCTCGATCGTGCAGTCGAGCACGGTCCTCTACCGCGAGCGCGCCCACGTGGCGTGGCGTCCGCTGCTGCGCATGATCGCGCCCGCGATGCTCGGTGGCCTCGCAGTGGGCGTGGTGCTCGCGACGATCCTCGCCGAGCACGACGCAGTGCTGCGCCAGTGCTACGGCGGGTTCGTGATCCTGATGGCGCTGCACGGGCTCGTGCAGGCGCCGCTACGCGAAGACGAGGCGACCCCCGCCCCGCGGCGCGGGGTCGCGATCGCAGCCTCGCTCACCGCCGGGATCGTGCACGGGATGTTCGCTACGGGTGGCCCGCCGCTGGCCTACGCGGCGCACTGCCTGCGCCTGCGCAAGGACGCCTTCCGCACCACCTTGTTGATCACGTTCCTCGGCGTGAACTCGGTGATGCTGGTCTTGCTGGTGGCGAACGCTCGGCTGGGGCTGGACGACACCCCGCCGCTCGCCGGGCTCGTTGCCGCCGCCGCGGTGGCCGTGCCGACCGGGCGATGGCTCGCGCGACGTCTGCCCGAGTCCACGTTTCGGCGCGCCGTCTACGGGATGCTGCTGCTCATCGGGCTCTCGCTGCTCCGCTGAGCGATCGCGCTGGGCGATCGCGCCGAGCGATCGCCCCGGACGCGAGCTACTTCTTGCGGCCCTTCTTGCTGCCGCCCTTGCCCTTGTCCTTCTGGAATTTCTTGGCGTGCCTGACGTTGCGGTTCGCTCGCTGGGCGACCTGTCCGTCTTGCTGCATGCGCCGCGGCGCCTCGCCGGTCTCGAGCAACATCTCACCGTCCACGAGCTGGGTGAGCTGGAGCATCGAGGCCGAGAGGAACGGGTTGAGCTCGAGCCCTAGCCGCTTCTCGAGCTGTCGCACCGCCACCTGCTGGCGCACGGGGAGGCGAATGTTGTGGGCCTTGACGGCCTTGGGCCAGCCTTCGTGGGAGGGGCGCGTGCCGGCCTCGTCGGCCAGCGGCAGGTGCATGCGACAGCCGAGCGGGCGCTTGTCCCAGACGCGGCAGCGCTGCTTGCCCTCGTCGAGGAGCGGACACGGCTGCATGCGCTTGGCGTACGCGACCCGCCCTTCCTGCACCGCCTTGCCCGTCATCCGCATGCGCTCGGGGTCCTTGCCCGTGTGACGCGCCTGGATGTCCTTGATCTGTTGATCGGCCTGGCCCGCGAGGCTCTGCGCGACCTTCGGGAAGTCGCGCCACGGTCGGATCTCGCGGTAGATGTCGATGGCCTCGACCGCCATCACCGGCATGATCGCTTCGTAGCAGGCCCCGCAGCCACCCGGCTCACCGGGGCGCTTGGCTTCGATGCCGCCGGGCAAGAACTTGCGAACGGTGTCGAAGTAGCCGTCGTAGGCGGTGCGCAGCTCTTGGATCGCCTCGGTGAAGCCCCGCGGCAGCCGCTTGGTTTGCTTGATGTCCGCGATCCCAGGCAACCCCGAGATCTTGTCCAGCGCCGCCTGCATGGCGTCGATCGACGACTTGGCTGCCTTGCGCGCGCGCCGCGAGGGCCGGGTCACGTGGTCGCGGGGGAGCCGGAGCCGCGGACCGAGAAGGTTGCCGAGCAGATCCGCCAGGGCCATGGTTCGCGCGTCTTAGCACCGGCACCTCGCGCTTGCCAGCGCCGACGGCGCGCGGGTAGCGTGGAACCCGTGGTCACCCTCCACCTGCCCTCCCAAAGGGCCGTGCTGCTCTTGGCCCTCGCGGCCGTGGCCGCCTGCGGGCGGTCTGCACCCGTGACCCAGCCGCCGCTCGAGACCCCCGCCACCAACGCAGTGGAGCTTCGCTACGCCGCGCAATCATGGGTGGAGGAGGTGGACCTCATGCTCACGCACACGAGCGTCGGGCAGTACGTGGAGGCCGAGCTGCACGGCCGAGCCGCGGTGGCGCTGGAGCTCGAGGGCGACGCGCTGCGCACCCGCTGGTCGCTCCAAGGCGTGGATGGGCTCACCCTCACGGGCACGGTGGCCGCCGACGAGCACCACCAAGCGCGCGGGCTCTTGTTGGCGCGCGGCAAGGGCATCGCCATCGGCGACGTGCACGGCTTGGTCGATCTCGAGGCCACCGATGCCGCGGCGATCAACGTGGCCCGCCTCGCCGCCATGGGTGCCGACGCCCCGCCGAGCGGGGTGCTGCTGATGGCCGCGCTCGCCGAGCAGCTGCGCCTGCCGCGGCTGCCGGCCAAGTCGCTCGCGGTGGGCGAGTCGCTCGAGGTCCAGGAGGAATCGGAGACCGTCATCACCAGCGGCGAGGCGGAGCTCGTGCTGCCGACCACCGCCGGACATCGCTTCACGCTGCGCGGGATCGACGACGAGGGTGGCGTGAGCGTGGCCGATCTCGCGATCGCGAGCGCGTCGATCGCCCAGCTCGAGGACGATGGATCCGAAGCCGTCGCACGCATCGAGATCCGCAGCGAGGCGCGGCTGCTGTTCGATCTCGACCACGGGGCCCCCGTGAGCCTCGAGCTCTCGCGTAGTGAGTCGTTCTCGGTGGGTGGGGTCGACGGCGAGCGCAGCCTCTCGCTGCGCGCGCGCTTTCGAAATCACTGAGATCAACCGCCACGGGCGCGTCTCAACCGCGGTGCAACGCCTGCAACATCTGATGGGTTCGGCGCACCACGTCCCGTCGATGTCTTGCAGGCATGGATTTGATTCCGGCTGGCCCGCATCGTGCTATGCGTAGGCAGTCGGCCGATCATGCACGGATTCACACCCATCTCCTCGGCTCTCGGCGGTGCGCTCATCGGACTCGCGAGCGCGCTGCTGCTGCTCTTCAATGGTCGCGTTGCCGGGGTCTCGGGCATCGTCGGCGGCCTGACCAGCGGGCACGCCGACCGTGGCTGGCGCGCGGCGTTCCTCGCCGGGCTGCTCGTCGGCGGCTTCGTGCTGGTGTCGATGATGCCGGCCGCATTCCTGCCCAGCGCCAGGGCCTCGTGGCCGCTGCTGGTCGTCGGCGGGCTGTTGGTGGGGTACGGCACGCGGATGGGCTCGGGCTGCACCAGCGGCCACGGCGTCTGCGGCCTCTCGCGCCTCTCGTCGCGGTCGTTGGCCGCGACCCTCACCTTCATGGGCACGGGCTTCGCGACCGTGTACGTGGTCCGTCACCTGCTCGCGTGAGGCCGACCCATGAGCCAGTTCATCGCCTTCATCTCTGGTGTCATCTTCGCCGTCGGTCTTGCCATCGGGGGTATGACGCAGCCCCACAAGGTCCTCGCGTTCCTCGATCTCTTCGGCAAGTGGGACGCGAGCCTCGCCTTCGTCATGGGAGGTGCGATCGCGGTCTACATGCCGATCTACTGGCTGGCACGGCGCCGGCTCGGTGGGCGCCTGCAGCTCCCCGCCGCGCAGCGCCCCGACCGACGACTCCTCGTCGGTGCGGCGATGTTCGGCGTGGGTTGGGGCTTGGTCGGCTATTGCCCCGGTCCTGCGCTCGTCTCGCTCAGCACGCTGACGCGACCGGCGCTGATCTTCGGCGCGGCCATGCTCGCGGGAATGTTCCTCCACGGTCGGCTCGGGCGCCGCTAGGCCGCGAAGAGAGCTCACGCTTGCCCTGGCCGCGCAGCGCCTGCGTTGGTAGCGTGGTGCGGGCGCTGGCCGTTGGGAGAGTCGAATGGACTTGAAATGGATCCACGAATCGCCGCCGTACTGGGATGCCGACAAGGCGCGCATCGTCGCAGGTGCGGGGTCGGGGATCTTCGACCCCTCACTCACCGCGTGTGAGCTCGGGGCCATGCTCCCCAACGACTGGTGGAGGGTCGAGGACCGCGGCAAGACGGTGGGCTACGGCTGGATGGACACCACCTGGGGCGACGCGGAGATCCTGCTGGCCGTCGAGGCCGGTGCCCGCGGGCACGGCGTGGGAACGTTCATCCTCGAGCGCCTCGACATCGAGGCCCGCGAGCGCGGCCTGCACTACATCTACAACGTGGTCCGAGACACGCATCCGTTGCATCTCGAGGTCACGCAGTGGTTGCAGGCGCGGCACTTCACGGCCTCCGAAGACGGCAAGCTGCTGCGCGCGGTGGTCCATGCCGCGGCCGCGCACGGCTGAGTCCGAGATCGGCCAGCGCGGGTGCAAACTCTGCCGCAGCGGGCATGCGGTGCGAGCGGTAGACCAACACCCTGCCCATGCCCTCCGCTTCGCACCACCACTGGGGCGCGGTGCCATTGCTCGCGGGCTTGCTCGCCGTGACGGCCTGTGACCCGCCCCCGAGCGTCCACCGCAGCAAGGACGACACGCTGCTGCGTCACGGCGCCCGCGAGCCGTCGACGCGGGATCCGGTCGCCGACGCGGCGCTGGGCGATGCCAAGGTCGTGGTGCTGAAGGACGGCACCGTCGAGATCTACGATCGCAACGGCGAGCTGCGGGCCCAAGTGGTCGATCCGCAGGCGCGATTCGTGGCCACGCTCGCGCCCATGACGGGCGCGCCCGCCTTCAGCCAGCCGCACCCCGATGTGAGCGTCGCGCTGGCGGGCCTGTCCGACTGGCTCACGCGACGCGGGGAGGACCGCCGGGCCCGGGCCGCCCTCGAGGCCGACGGGCTCTCGGAGTCGCAGCGTGTGATGACGGCGATCGCCACGGCGGCCGAGCACACCGAGCGACAGCTGGCCGCGCTCGATGACGAGCTCGCCGAGCTGTGGGCCGACACGAGCACGCCCGCGAGCGAGCGCCGTCGCGTGTTGTTCGAGCGCTGGGACGAGTGCGAAGAGGGGGTGATCTCGTCGGGGCCGCTGCGCGTCACGACCGCGGTCGAGGCCCCGGACGCACTGCGCGGCCAGGCCGGAGCGCGAGCCCGGCTGGCGATCGAGGCGTTCGTGCGCATGCGGCTCCCCGCGGGCAGCGGGGATGCCTTCGGGTCCAAGGAGCTCCACGGGTTCAACGCGCGCCGCAAGAGCGTGCAGCCGTTCGCGCCGTATCGGAGCGAGACGAGTGTCCGCGCGGCGACCGAGGGTTAGTCGCAGCGACGCCCGTCGCCGCGACCTCTAGCACTGGCGGCGGCTACGGTTCGCCGTCGCTCTCGCCCTGCGTCGCGTCGTCCCCGTCCTCGTCATCGGGATCGTCGGCGTCCTCGATCTCGGCGATCGCCTGCTCTGCCGTCATGCCCCCGCGCATCACCGCGAGCAGACCATCGTAGTAGAGGCCCATCATCATGAGGTTGAGCTCGACCAGGTTGCGAAGCAGGCCCTCGCTCAGCTCCACGCCCTCGACGTCGATCGCGGTCTTGAAGCGGACCTCTCCGTCCTCGAGATCGAGCTCGAAGTTGCCCACCTGCATGCCATAGTTCGCCAGGGTCACGAACCGCATGGTCTCGAGCATGTGCTCGGCCGCCGTGTTCTCGAGCACCACCGAGTAGAAGATCGCCTGCTCGGATTGCTCCTCGGCCAACGCGAGACAGCCCCACTCGTGGCCGTCCTCGTCTTCCAGCCGAAACGAGAGCATGTCCTCGTCGTCTTCTCGCTCGAGGCCGTCGGCCTCGAAGTGGGTCTGCAAGAAGCTCTTGATTCCGTCGAAGATACGAGCCATCGCCGGGGTTCATAGCACGACGCCAAGGACCGGGCGGAAACGGCCACCATGCCTCTCGCACGCCGGTTTGGGGCGGGTCACGGTCCACGCTCGTGGCGAGCACGAGCGCGCGCCGAGTGTGAATGCCGAAATGACGATGGCCCCGACGCTTGCGCGCCGAGGCCACCGAGATCACTGGGGCCCTTGGCGGGCCCAGCCCACATCAGCCAGTGGGGTTGCCGACGAACGCGAACAGCTCGACCGACGCGGACGCCGTGAACTGAAGGTCCGCGCCCACGCCGACCATGGCGTTGATCGCCTCGGAGAACGCCGGGATCACGCACAGGATGCGACCCGGGGGGATGTCGAGCTCGGCGAAGCCGTCGACGCCGCCGCTGACGAAGCCCTGCAGCGAGGCGGTGATACGAGCGACCGGCGAGGGATCGAACACGATCTCACCGTTGATCTCGCCGTCGAACAGCGCACGGGCCTGCGCGGCGGCCTGCAGCGCGCCCGCGAGGTGCACGCGCAGGAGGCCGAGACGGGCGAGGAACTGCGCGCGGGCATCGGCGGAGAGGCTCGCGTCGAGCTCGAAGCCGAAGGCCAGGCTGGGCGGGGTGCACTCGAGGTTGGCTTCGGCCTTGGCCGAGGCCTGAGCGTTGCACTCGGCCGTCGCCTCGCAGTCGGCGGAGGCCGACGGCGGGGTGAAGTCGCCGGCGCAGCCGCCCTCGCAGCTGCCCATGCACTCGGCATTGCAGGTGATCGGCGTGGCCTCGCACTCGGGCGGGGTCACCGACGCGTGGCACTCGCCGTGGCAGGTGCCTTCGCAGGTGGCCATCGCGGTGAGCTGGCAGCTGCCGGTGCACATGCCCGAGCACTCGCCCTCGCAGGAGCTCTCACCCTGCGCGTTGGTCACGGTGGCGGAGCACTCGCCGTCGCACTGGCCGCTGCAGGTGCCGGAGCACGAGCCACCGGCCTCGAGCGCGCACTCGCCCTCGCAGCCCACGTCGCAGTTGACCGAGCCGCCGGGCGGGGTGCACGAGATGCTGCCCGAGCAGCCACCGCTACACGAGCCGCTGCACGAGCCGCTGCACTCGACCGAGGCCATGCCGGGATCGACCTGCACGTCGCACGAGGCCGACGCCTCGCACGAGGCCTGCGCCTCGACGGCCACGCTCACGTTGGCCGAGCAGCGGGGCGGCTCGTACTGAAGGCGGAAGCTGCCGGACACGCTGCCGTTGATGTCGGCGCGGATGGCCGCGACGAGGTTGGTGACGAAGCTGGCGTCGATCGCCACGTCGCCCATGCCGTAGATCGCACCGAGGGCTCGCAGCTCGCCCTCGAAGTTGCCGCGCAGGGTGCCCGAGGCGCCCTGAAGATCGGCCACCGCGCTGAAGAAGCCGTCGAGCTGCGCGCTGCCGCTGATGGACAGCTGGCCGGTGGCGATGCTGCCACACGGGCCGCACAACGCCGCCGGGTCGACACCCGGTGCACCATCGCAGGCAGTAAAGGAGAGAGAGGCTAGCCCGGCCGTAAGACCCAGGGCGGCGAGGGAGTGTCGCTTGTCGTTGAAGATCTGCATGGCGGGATTCTTTTCGTTCTCTCGTGGAAAGCGGGAAAGTCTACTTCTACCTATCGTGCTGCATCGAGTGGTCGATGACGGGCCCTAGACGGAGGGGAAGCGACGATGATGCGAAGCGACCGGATGTTCCCACAGGCGCCTTGGCCCGGCAACGGCAATGGTTGCGTAGTCCTAGACAAAACGTCGGCCTTGGCTCGGGTCCCAGCGGCCGGTAATCGCAGGTTTGGAGTCGCGAGGCACCGACGCGCCACCGGGGCGACGGCAATGTGGTTTGGATCACCCGGCCAGACCCCTAGAGCCGCACGGCGGGCACTAGCGCCCGCGGGGGTTGGGCGCGCCACGCCGGCGGAGCTGGCGGACTCAGTAGCTCTCGCAGCGCGAGTTGCCAGGTGCACAGGTGAAGCGCACGTGCAGGTGCACGGTGTGCCCCGACGCATGGCGCACGACGCCCTTGTTGGTGTCGGACTTGCGCGGCCACTGGATTAGCTTTTCGAGCTTTTCCTTGCTGGCCCCAGCACTCTGCGCGGCGCGATGGAGGTACTTCTGTCGCGACCACGACACGAAGATGTACTCGACCTCACCCGTGCTCGCCAACGCCTCGACCAGCTTCCACGTGTACGTCCAGTCGATGGACGAGGGTGCCTCACCCTTGGGCGCGCCGGGCTTGCGAGGCAAGCGAATGTCGACGTCGCGACCGGTGCGGTGAGAGCTGTGCGGCTTGAAGCGGCCGCCGTTCTTGAGGCTGATGGAGCTGATCGTGAGCGGATGGTCGTAGCCGCTGTCGCGGCGAAACATGGCGATGGCCTCGAGCAGGTGCTCGATCGTGTGGCTCGTGCCCCAGACCTTGTCGGGGTCGAGGATCTTGACCATGTCGCTGGCCGGCAGCTGCACGCCGTGAACGAGCGTGCCGCGGTTGGGCCGGCCCACCGCGATGCCGCCTGGGCGCACGTGAAATTCGGGTAGTGGGGTCCCCCCTCCCGCGCCACTCGTCGCCGAGGGCGGGGCCGCCTTGGGATCGGTGTAGACCTTGAGCTTGGCCCCGGCCTTGAACTTCTTGGGGGTCTTGGGGTTCCACGCGCGCAGATCGCTGGTGGGCACGCCGAAGTGATCGGCGATCTTGGTCCACGTGTCGCCCCGCTCGACGACGTAGGTGATCTTCTCGCGCGGCGGAGGGAACAGGCGCGCGTGCACCTTGAGCTCTTGCCCGGCGTAGATCCATTGCTTGGCGCCGAGCTTCCTCTTGTTCCACTTGACGACGTCATCGCGCGAGACGCCGTAGCGCATGCCGATGGAGTCGAGGCTCTCGCGAGGGACCACCGAGTGGGTGATCCAGCGCCGCTCGGGCTTGGTCGACTCGGGAGCGGCGGCTGCCTCGCCGCGATCGGCGTCGGGCGCTTCCTGATCTTCGAGATCATCCTCCTCGGCGTCCGCGTCCGCGCGGCTCGGGACCGGCGCCAGCGCTCGCGCTGGGCTGGGCGCCGCACCGAGCCCGAGCCCACCGCTCACGAGCAGGGCCAGGCGAAGGGCTCGAGCTGCACGGGATCTCTGCATGAGCGGGGCTAGGGCGCTTGCGCGCCTCGCGGGCGGTCAGGGCTTGGCCGCGGGGTCGGCTTGGACGTCGGGCAAGCCCAACACATCCAACACCTCGGGATAAACCCGGTCGGCAAAATACTCGCTGCCGGCCATCGTGAAGTGGATCTTGTCATCGGCACGGAGGGTCTGGCTCTTGCCGCGGGGGCCAACCTTGGCCTCGGTGAGCATCGTGCCCTCTTCGGTGGTGACGAAGGGTACGGTATCGACGTACCTGGACCCATCGCCCAGCGCCTCCACCGCGGTCTGCTGCACCTCGCGAATGAGGGTGAGCTTGGCCTCGAGGCTGCGCAACCCCATGTAGGGCAAACCCAGCCACAAGATCTTGCGGCCTGGGGCCGAGACCTTCGCGATGAACGCATCGATCCGGGCCCGATACTCGGTCGGCCACTCGTCGTGCTTCCAGTTGACCCGCTTGCCATCGCCGTTCTTGCGACGCGTGATGTCTTGGCCGTCATTCCCGCCCATGATCACGACGACGAGATCGGGCTTGCGGAACTCGACCTGCGCCTTGCCCTCCTCGACCCAGTCGAAGAAGTCCGGCCGTGCCAGGCCCGAGGCGCTCTTGCCCTTGCGGTAGCAGACCACGTTGGGGTGGGCGTCGAGCTTGCGCTCGAGCAGCGCGCCAAAGCCCGTGGCCGCCAGGCTATCGCCCAGGATCAGCACTTTATAGGGCTCGGCGGGCAGCGCGGGAGGCTCGGGCTCGACGTCGGCAACCTCGGCCTTCGCGTCGGCGGGCTCGGCTTCGAGGGCATCGGGATCAGGATCGGCAGCCCCGGAGACCCCGGCCGCGAGCGTGACGCCCTCGTCGGCGGCGGGCTCTTCAGGGGGGAGATCCCGCGTGGACGCGGCGACTGGCGCCGCGGCGAGGGCCTGCTCCGACGCGCCAGCGGCCGCGGCTTCGGGCTTGCATCCGGCGGTCGACAACAGCAGGAGGGCGGAAAGCGACCCCCCTACCGAGCAACGAGAAAGCCATCGCGTGGCGCGTGCGCTCATGAACCGACCCTATAGCCGACCGCGCTGAGCAAGGAAACATCTCGGCAAAAGCGCCGAGGCGTACCCGAGCCGCGCCCAACCGTGGGGGGGTGGGATCGTTCTTCGCGAGCAAAGGCCGCCAAAGGCGCCGCTTGGCAGCTCTGCCTTCCTGTGGAAGAATCTCAGCTGACCGACCTTTGGGAGGCCCTCATTACATGAGCACCGCAGATTCAACCCGTACCACTCTCGCTCGCTGGCGTACGGCTCGACGCGCCGTTCTCGGGGCCATCGTCCTCGCCGGCTCCGTCGTCACCTCGGCCGCGGTCATGTATCGCATGGGCTCGCCCGATTGCGGCGCCCAGCACCGCGTCGACCGGGCGTACACGTACAGCGGGATCGGCGTGGTGATCGAGCGTCACCAGGGCGATGTCGTGGTGCGCCGCGTGCTGCGAGGCTCGCCCGCCACGGGCAAGCTCCATCCCGGGGCCCGCTTGGTCTCGGTCGATGGCGAGAACCCGCCCTCCATCGAGGCGTGGGCAGAGGCGATCCGCGGCGCGCCAGGCAGCACCGTCGACCTCACCGTCGCGTACCCGTGCGGCGGCCAGAAGGTCGTCAGCATCACGCGCGACGTCGTGCGCATGTCGTACTAGTTTGGCCCCCCCGCAGGGGGTGGTAGGCAAGCACGCAACCGGGTGCCCCCCAAGGGGGGCATTTCTTCTTGGTTGCGGGCGCTCTTCGTTGGGCGCCCCCGCAGGGGGTGGTAGGCAAGCACGCAACCGGGT
>JBFIJN010000294.1:0-11011 GCA_041600735.1 Nannocystaceae bacterium | reverse complement strand
GCATCGCGTGGCCCGGCGCGCGGGCGAATCGCACGCGGGCGACTCGCGCGAGGGCGCCTCGCGCGAGGGCGACTCGCGCGAGGGCGACTCGCGCGAGGGCGACTCGCGCGAGGGCGACTCGCGCGAGGGCGGGCCGTGGGCCGCGAGCGAAGGGGAGCGACAGGGCGAGCACGCGCGGGCCTCGTCGTGCGACCGCGAGGCGGACGCGTTCGAGCGCGAGATCACCGAGCCCTGGCCGCGACCAAGAGAGGCCCGAGTCGAGGGCGGCGTCGCGGGGGGCTTCGACGAGTCGGCGACCGCGTGGCTGGTGCCCTCGTCGCCCGGGGTGCGCGGGGTCTCGGCCCCGTGGGTACGGCTGGCGATGTTGGTGCTGGTGGGGATCCTGTTGGGCGGAATCGCCACGCTCCTGGTGGTGGGGGTGGGCTGGGGCGGCGCGGTCGAGGTGCCGCTGGCCGCCGCAGGGGCGGGAGGTCGAGATCGTGAGTGAGCGAGCGACGACGCGGCGCCGCACGCCCCCGGGTTGGCCCAGCGCTCACGCGGAGGACCCCGAGCTCGCGCCGGGGACGGTGGTGGGCCGTGGGCGCTTCGTGGTGGGTCCATTGCTCGGCCGCGGCGGGATGGCCACCGTCTATCGCGGACACGATCGCCGGCTCGGCCGCGAGGTCGCGCTCAAGGTGATGCTCGATGCGGACCACCACGCCGCCAGAGCCCGTCGCTTCGAGCACGAAGCGGGGATGCTGGCGCGGCTGCCGGTCCACCCGGGGCTCGTGCGATTGCTCCACGCGGGGCGCCTCCCCGAGCTGGCCGAGCGCCCGTTCCTCGCGGCCGAGCCGATCGGCGGGCCCACGCTGGCGTTTCGGCTGGCGGCCGATCTGCGCATGCCCGTGCGCCAGGCGGTGGCCTTGGGATCGGGCCTCGCGCGTGCGCTGGAGGCGGTGCACGGTGTGGGGGTGGTGCATCGCGATCTCACCGCGCGCAACGTGATGCTCCGCGACGCGAGCGAAGCGGCCGGACCGATCATCGTGGACTTTGGGGTGGCCGCAGTGCTCGAGCCGGAGGCCGGCGCTGCGCGCATGACCCGACCCGATCAGCGCCCCGGAACGGTCTCCGCGATGGCACCCGAGCAATTCCGCGGCCGAGCGGCCCACCCCGCGATGGATGTGTATGCGCTGGGTCGACTGCTCTACGAGATGATCACGGCCGAGGATCCG
This sequence comes from Nannocystaceae bacterium, assembly GCA_041600735.1. GTDB lineage: Bacteria > Myxococcota_A > Polyangia > Nannocystales > Nannocystaceae > Paraliomyxa. Next base: position 9,800 of record JBFIJN010000294.1, on the reverse strand, counting down.
CATGCGACGGTCTCGCATGCGCAGCTGCTCGAGTGTCACCGTGAGGGCGCTCGGGTGGCCCCGCGACTGGCCGGTCGCGGTGATGTGGGGACGGCCGAGCTGCGTGATCTGGTCGACGCGTGCCTCGACCCCGAGCCGCGGCGGCGCCCGACGGCCGAGGATGTCGTGGCGGAGTTGACCGCGATCGAGGCGGGGATCGAGCGCGGGGCGACGGTGTTGCCGTTCCTCCACGCGGGTGAACGAGCCACGCGCGAGAGCTCGCGGATCGCCCACCCGATGGCGGCGGCAGGCCAGCGAACGGGTGGGCGAGCGCGTGGGCGAGCGGGTGGGCGAGCGGATGGTCGAGCGCGTCGGCGGTGGATCGCAGGAGTCGTGATCGGGCTGGCGGGCGTGCTGCTGGGGGCCGCGGCGCGGCCGCAGGCGCCCCGCGAGGAGCCGTCCCCGGTGCCCGAGCCCGAGCACGCCGCGGTGGCGTGGCCCTCGACGGTGGTCCCGGCCTCGAGGGTGGTGTCGGCTGCTCCGCCGGAGCTCTCCCTCGAGCGGCCGCGGGAGCCGCCGCGCGCCCGAGCGCCGACTTCACCCGCGCGGCGCTCGACGGTCGTGCCGGCCGCGAGCCCTCCCACGCCGGGTCACGCGGTGTCGTGTGTCGATCGACGCGAGCGGGCTCGCGCCGCGGCACGCCGCTGGGCTTGGCCCGAGGTGCTCGAGGCCACGAGCGATCCCTCGTGCTGGCCCAAGCCCGAAGAGCGCGCGCGATTGCGCGTGGTGGCCTGGATCGAGCAACGACGCTTCGATGCTTGCGTCGAAGAGGGCGCCCAGGTGCGCGACCCCGAGATCATCCGGCTGGTGGAGCGCTGTCGAAGGCGCGCGCCCGGGACGCTGGAGGGCGCGGCCCCGTGAACGTCTTGGTGGCGGTGCTCAACGCTCGCTTGTTGGTCGCGGGCGTGGCGGGCTCGATGCCGGGCGCGCCGTCGCCAGTCTCGGTGGTGGTCGATGCCGCGGTGATCGACGGCGATGCGCTGGCGCAGCGCTTGGTGATCGGGACGGAGCCCCTTGCCGTGCTGCGGCCCGGGGCGTCGTGGCCGGCGGCGTCCATTCTCGTGACCGGCGAGCTCCTCGACTTTCGCGTGCAGCTCACCGTGGCCGACGGCGCCGGCTCGACCTCGCAGTGCCCGTGCACGCATGCAGAGCTCGTGGCCCACGTGCAGCGGGAGCTAGCCCTGGCGCTGAGCGCTCGTCCTGCCTGCCCCACGCTCGCGCCCACGCTCACGCCTCCCGCTGCGCCCGCGCCCTTGCCCGACGCTCGGCCCCCGCAGGGGCTGAGACCCAGCGGGCGGCTCGGCGTAGCGCTCATTGGGCTGGGAGGGCTTGGGCTCGGGGCGGGTGCAGGGGTGTGGGTGGCCGTGGAGGTCACCCGCGACGAGAAATTCCTGCCCCGCACGGATCTCCGTCCGCTGGGGGTCGCCGCGGTCGCGGCCGGAGCGAGTGCGCTCGCGAGCGGTGCGCTGCTGCTCCTCCTCGATCGTCGTGCTCGCCGCTCTCGCTCCCGCTCCAACCGATGAATCCCATGGGTACCGTCATCACTCGTCATCCGCTCGGTCGCGTCGTCGTGGGTCTGTGGCTCGGAGGAGGGCTCGCGTGGGCGCCTTCGTGCGGTGGCGAGGCCAACCCGGCGCACTGCTCGCTGTTGTCGGGCGATGCGACCTGCGCGGCGCTCTATCGCAACGGCGCGCTCCCGTTCTGCAGCGCGGGCTGCTCGGAGAGCCCGAGCCCGCATCGCAACGGCTGTGTGACCGAGCGCCCGAGCGACGCGTGCTACAGCCCGTGCGGCCAGGGGCTCACGGCCGAGGAGCTCGACCACTGCCCGGTCGAGGGCAGCGAGACCGGTCCATCGAGCGGCTCGAGCTCGTCCGAGACGAGCGCGGGCACGAGCTCGAGCACAGGCGGAGCCGACGAGAGTACCTCGTCGATCCTCCCCGGCTGCACGGACGACTCGGGCTGTGAGGAGCCGGCGCCCTTCTGCGTGGAGGGTCGCTGCGTGCCGTGCAGCCTTGCCCCCGATCCCGCGGCCGCGTGCGCGGGACTGACTCCCGAGCGCCCGCTGTGCGACGAGGGGCAGTGCGTCGCGTGCACCGTCGACGACGCGAGCGCCTGCGAGGGGCTCACGCCGGTCTGCGAGCTCGGCACGGGCACCTGCATCGGCTGTACGCGTCACGAGGAGTGCCCCCAGAGCGCCTGCCAGATCGAGGAAGGCGATTGCCTCCCCGTCGATCGCGTGTGGCTGGTCGATGGTGACGCAGGCAGCTGCGCGGCCGCCGATGGCAGCGAGCTCGCGCCCTACTGCACGATGGCGGCCGCGCTCGACAACATCGGGATCGGCGAGGCAGGCACGCTGCTCGTGCGCGCCCGCGACGGCGACGCGGCCTACCCCGCGGGCTTCACGATCACCGGCAGCCGCGTGGTGGCGATCCGCGGCCTGCCCGAAGAGCTCCCGCGCTTCTCCGGCGGCGGGGTGGGGGCACCCATCACGATCTCGGGCGGTGCGGTGGCCTACCTCGATCGCGGTCGCGTGGACGGCAGCTCGGTGACCGAGGCCGTGCAGGTGGTGGGGGCCGTGCTGCACCTCGATGGTTGGCGGGTGGTGCTCAACCCCGCGGGTGGGATCTCGCTGAGCAACGGCGCGACCCTCCACGCCCGCAACTCGGTGATCGGGGCCAACGGCTCGTCGCTGATCAATGCGCAGGCGCTGCGGGCCACCGCGTCGACGTTCGAGCTTCGCTACGTCACGGTGGCGGGCAACGACAGCTCGGGCACGGCGTCCATCATGTGCACGGGAGGGAGCGCGGGGTTGGTGCACAACGCGATCGTGGTGGCGGTCGATCCCGACTCGATCGCTTGTCCGGGCCTCTCGCTCGACCATAGCGCGATCGACTCCGAGCTCGCGGGTGACGGCGTGGTGCTGCAAGCGGCCTTCGATCCGAGCTGGTTCGTGGCCCCCGGCGCGGGCGACTTCCACGTGGAGCCGGGGCATCCCTTCGAGGACGTGGCGCAGTGGCAGGTGGGGGACCCCGCGGTCGATCTCGACGGAGATCCGCGCCCCGGCGCCCCAGGAGCGCCCGACGTGGCGGGGGCCGATCGCTAGCGGGCCTTGCTCCGCGCGGGGCCGAGCCGGGCGGAGCCGGGGCGGGGCCGGGCTGCGGGGGTGCGCGCGGCCTGCTACGGTGCCGCCCCGAGGCCATGCTCAGCATCTTCTCCAAGAGGTTCAAGGATCGCGTGGTGGTGATCACCGGTGCCGGCTCGGGCATCGGTCGAGCGACGGCGCTGGCGTTCGCGAAGGAGGGGGCCTATGTGCACCTCGTGGACATCCACCGCGGGCGGGTGGAGGAGACCGCGGCCGAGGCCCGTCGCTTGTCCAAGCAGGCGCACGGTCATGTGGTCGACGTGCGAGATCCCGCGGCGATGGAGCAGCTGGCCCACGCCGTCTATGCCCGCCATCGCCGGGTCGACGTGCTCGTGAACAACGCGGGCGTGGGCCACAGCGCGCTGGTGCAGGAGACCAGCCTCGATGACTGGCGCTGGGTGCTCGACGTGAATCTCTGGGGCGTGATCCATGGGATCCACGCGTTCGTGCCGCGACTGATCGACCAGGGAGGCGAGGCGCACATCGTGAACACGGCCTCGCTCGCGGGCCTCGTGGGCCTGCCTTCGATGGCGCCGTACTGCGCGAGCAAGTTTGCGGTGGTGGGGATCTCCGAGGCGCTGGGAGCCGAGCTGGCGCCGCACGGGATCCGCGTGACGGCGATCTGCCCGGGGGTGATCTCGACCGACATCATTCGCTCGGGTCGCCTCGAAGGCGCGGTGGGCGAGCGCAAGCACCAGCTGGTGGACTTCTACGAGAAGCGCGGGATCCCGCCCGAGCGGGTGGCGCGAGACATTCTGCGCGCTGTGCGCAGTGGCGCTCCGCTGGTGACCACGCTGGGTGCCAGCTATCCGGCGCTGCTGCTGCGCCGGCTCTCGCCTCGCCTGTGGCGCAGCACGGCGGGCCTCGCCTTGGGCCGAGTGATCGGAGGCGACCGGGCATGAGCGGCGAGCTCGACGATGCGGCCCTCGAGGCTCGACTCGTGGTGGCGCTCGAGGCCGCGGAGGCCGGCGGTGCTCGCCTGCTCCAGCGCTTCGAGGGCGAGCTGCACATCGAGACCAAGTCGTCTGCGATCGATCTCGTGACCGAGGCCGATCGCGAGGCCGAGGCGATCGTGCTCGAGCGCCTGCGCACGGCCTTCCCCCACGATGCGATCGTGGCCGAGGAATCGGGCGAGGTCGCGACGGGCGACGGGCCGTGCTGGTACGTGGACCCGCTCGATGGCACCACCAACTTTGCGCATCGCCTGCCGCACTTCAGCGTGTCGATCGGGCTGCACGCACGCGGGGGCGCGGAAGGGCTCGAAGGCGGGCTGCTGGGCGTGGTGCACGACCCCTGCCGCGGCGAGACGTTCTTCGCCACGCGGGGGCGCGGCGCGTGGCTGCGCTCCGCGCGAGGGGCCGACCGGCGGCTGCGGGTGAGCGAGACCGAGCGGCTCTCTCGATCGGTGGTGTGCACGGGCTTTGGCTACGACCGCTCGCGCGGGGGCAACCTCGCGGAGTTTGGGCGCATGATGCCGCGCGTGCGCGGGGTTCGACGGCTGGGGAGCGCGGCGCTCGATCTGGCCTACGTCGCCTCGGCGCGCCTCGACGGATACTGGGAGTACGCCTTGCAGCCGTGGGACTGGGCGGCGGGCGTGGTGTTGGTGCGCGAGGCGGGCGGCGTGGTGAGGACGCTGCAAGGGGAGCCCTGGTCGCTGCGGGGCCCGAGCGCGTGCGTGGCCGGCCCTCGGCTGTGGCCGGAGCTGCAGGCGACGCTCGTCGCCAAGATCGAGGGCGCATGAGCACGCACTCGTTCTTCGTGACCGCGCCGCGCGGGCTGACGGAGGTGCTCGCCGACGAGCTGCGCGAGCTGGGCGCCCGCGTGGTGCGAACCGAGCCCGGGGGCTGCCGCGTGCGTGGGCCGCTCTCGTTCGGCTATCGCATCTGTCTGTGGTCGCGCGTGGCCAATCGCGTGCTGCTGCACCTCGCCGATCTTCCGGTCGCCGATGCCGACGCGCTCTACGCGGGGGTGCGGGCGATCGCCTGGGAGGACCACCTCGACACGGACGGCACGCTCGCGGTGGACTACGTGAGCGTGCACGCGGCGGTCGACCACTCGCGCTTTGGCATGCAGCGGGTGAAGGACGCGATCGTCGATCGCTTTCGCGATCGCGAGGGTCGAAGGCCCTCGGTCGACCCTCGCTCGCCGCACCTGCGCATCAACGCGTTCGCGCGCGGGGGTGGGTGCAGCCTCGCGATCGATCTGAGCGGCGACAGCCTGCATCGCCGCGGCTATCGGCGCGAGCAGGGGGCCGCACCGCTCAAGGAGAACCTGGCCGCTGGGCTGCTGCGCTGGGGCGGGTGGCCGCAGCTGGCGGCCGAGGGCGCGACGTTCATCGACCCGATGGCCGGCGCGGCAACCCTCGCGATCGAGGCCGCGTGGATGGCCGACGACGTGGCGCCCGGGCTGCTGCGCGAGCGCTGGGGGTTCTCGCGCTGGCGGGGCCACGACGCCGAGGCCTGGGCGGCCGTGCACCGCGAGGCGGTCGAGCGCGCGGCGGCGCGGGCGGAGCGTCCACTCGCCGGGGTGCTCGCCTACGATGGTGATGCCGAGGTGATCGAGCACGCGCGCGCCAACGTGCTGCGGGCCGGGCTCGCGGGTCGCCTCGCGGTCGAGGTGCGTCCGCTGCGAAGCTGGAGCCCGGGTCAGGCGCCCGAGCACGGGCTGCTGGCGCTCAATCCACCGTACGGCGAGCGCTTGGGCGACAAGGCCGATCTTCGCGGCTTGTACGGTCGCCTCGGACGCACGCTGCTGCGCTGCTTTCCGGGCTGGCGTGCGGTGGTGCTCACCTCCGACGATGCGCTGCGCCACGCGGTGGGGCTCGTGCCCGATCAGACGCTCGCCGTGGACAACGGCCCGATCCCCTGCACCGCGCTCGCCTATGTGCTGCCGCAGGTGGAGGCCGGGGCCGATGCCGAGGGCGAGGCCACGGCGGCGCCGCGGGTGAGCGCGGCCGACGAGGCCGAGGCCGCGCCGTTCGTGAACCGCCTGCGCAAGAACCTCAAGCAGCGCAAGCGCTGGGCCGAGCGCGAGGGCCTCGGCTGCTATCGCCTCTACGACGCCGATGTGCCCGAGTTCAACGTGGCGATCGATCGCTACGATCGCTGGCTGCACGTGCAGGAGTACGAGGCGCCCTCGCGCATCGACCCCGAGCTGGCCGCGCGACGCATCGATCTCATCATCGCCGTGCTCCCCGCCACGCTCGGCGTGAGCCCCGAGCACGTGGTGCTCAAGTGCCGCCGTCGCAGCCGCGGACACACGCAGTACCGGCCGTTCGCCGCCACCGGGCACCGCATGCAGGTGGAAGAGGGCGGCTACCGCTTCTGGGTGAACCTGCACGACTACCTCGACACCGGCCTGTTCCTCGATCATCGGCTCACGCGGCGCTGGCTGGGCGCGCACGCCGAGGGCAAGCGGTTCCTCAACCTGTTCGCGTACACGGGCAGCGCTACCGTCCATGCGGTGCGCGGGGGGGCGCAGAGCAGCACCACCGTCGATCTGTCGAACACCTACCTCGAGTGGGCACAGGCCAACCTCGAGCTCAACGGCATCGAGGTGGGGGGGCAACACCGGCTGGTGCGGGCCGATGCGCGCCGCTTCCTCGACGAGGATCGCGGCACCTACGACCTCGTGTTCCTCGACCCGCCGACCACCTCGGTCTCCAAGGCGATGGAGGGACGCTTCGAGGTCGGCCGCGATCACCTCGAGCTGCTGACGGCGGTGATGGCCCGGCTCGCGCCCGGGGGCGAGCTGGTGTTCTCGACCAACTCGCGGAGGTTCGAATTGGCGCCCGAGGTCTCCGAGTGGTGGGCGGTGGAGGAGCTCACCGCGAAGACCACCCCGCTCGACTTTCGCCGCGAGCCGCCGATCAACCGGGTCTGGCGGATCACCGAGCGCCGCGGCTGACCCGCGCCGGCGTCAGCCCTCGGGATTGCCGCAGCTGGTGTTCTGCAGCGCCCAGCCGGTCATGTCCGAGTAGGTGTACGGCCCCACGAGCGAGTTGTACGTGTCGACCACGAGCGTGTCGGGGTTGAAGCGGTACGCGATGTTCTGCGCCATCGCGGTCGACCACACGTTGCCGTCGAGATCGACGCTGATGCCCCGGCACGACGAGGCACCGCAGCCGATGCCGAACGGGGCGCTGACCTCCATGGTGTCGCCGTCGATGAACACCAGGCCCGGGTTGGCGCTGTTGCCGTCGTAGCTCCAGTAGTTCATCCACATGCGCCCGAGCGCGTCCTCTTGGATGCCCGACATCGCGTTGGCCACGTGGTTGTTGGCCAGGGCCCACGAGCCATCCATGGGGTCGTAGCGCGCCGCGCTGGCGCTGCCGCTGCCGATCCACGATTCCAGCCACACGCGACCGAGTCGATCGACCGTCATCCCGTAGGGGGTGATCGGCGGGATGATGACCTCGACCAGCATCGCGTTGTTGTCGATGTGGGCGAGGCGATCTTGGCCGGGCACGAGGTTGGTCATCCAGTAGTCGCCCACCGGGTCGATCGCCGCGCCGTAGGGCGAGAGCGAGGAGCACTCGAAGCCCGTCACGTCGATGGTGTCGAGCACCACGCCGGTCTCGCCGTCGAGGCGGTGCACTTGCGCCCAGGTGTGGACCCCTGGCTGGCAGCCGCCCGTCCACAGCACCTGATCTTCGTACTGGCAGGTGGTCTGGTTGAGCACGCCGGGGCCCCAGGCGACCGGGCGCTGGGTGCTGTAGGCGAACGGGGTGTGCCAGGCCACGCAGTCGTCTTGGCCCCAGGGCAGGAAGTTGGCGTCGTTGGAGGTCTGCAGGCCTGGCATGCCGTTGGTGAGCGGATCGCAGAACTCGGGGCGCGCCAGCACCTTGGTCACGCCGCCGTTGCGGTTGGCGACGGCCACGGCGCGGCTGTCGATGCTCACCGAGGTGCGCGAGGGGCTGCCGTTGGCATCGGAGCGGGTGAGGAAGCGGCCCTCCTCCACCATCGTCTGCGTGTTGAGCTTGGAGACCGTGCTCTGGGTGCTGTTGGCGATCCAGATGTACGAGAACCCGAGCTGGTTGCCGCAGTCGCAGCCGCCCTGCGGGCCGGCGTCGACCTGCGTGGCCACGTCGAAGATCACCGGGTTGTCGTCGGCCGCGGTGTCGTCGGCCGGTCCCGTCGTGTCGCTCGGCGTCGTGGTGGCGCCGGCCGAGGTTGCGGCGGCGCTGGTGGCCGCGCCCGAGCCCTCCCCGGAGCCGTCGGCCGTCACGCTCGTGGTGGCGTTGGTGATCGAGCCGTCACCGTCGCCATTGTCGTCGCTGCCGCCCCCGCTCCCGCACGCAAACACGCACAGGGCCATCCCACCCACGAGCCATCCATCATGTGCCACGTGTGGACCTTACCAGGCTCAGGGCGGAGAGCCTAGCGGATCGCGCGTGCACTCTACGGCCTCCCAGTCGAGGTCTGGGCCCCAATCGACGACCTCGAAGTCGTTGGGGCGTATCGACGACAGATCGTAGGCATCGAGCAGCCCCGCCCACTTGGCGCGGGTGAAGCGGTCGCTCTGCGCGGTGAGGGTGATCTGGCCCCCATCGGCGAGGAACATGCCGTGGCGCTGCATGGCGCGGGCGACCACGCGCGCGCCGTCGCTCGGCAGGCCATCGAGGTCGAAGTCGGGGCGCAGGCGCAGGTGAACCCCGTAGGGCGGCGCCGGATTGGGCGCGCTGGTGGGGTTGGTGCTGTGGGTGGCGGGGCGCGTATAGATGAAGTGTCGGATGTTGGCGTTGGGGAGGATGAAGCGGATCGCGTGATCGATCTCGCCGGCTGCCACCTCATCGGCATTGAACAGGAGCGGTGCGATGGGGAAGCCGGCTGCGTCGGCGCTGGTGCAGCCGTCGCCGCGCCCGGTGTCGGGGTACACCATGTCCATGTCCCAGACGGCGAGGCAGCCCCCGTAGAACGTGCCGCCCTCGATGTTGGCCCGCCACATCTCGTAGAGGCGCCGCTCGGTGCAGTCGTAGACGATGAGGTGGCAATCACCGTCGGTGGTGCAGGCGTAGCCCTCTTCGCCCTCGAGCGCGCCGCCCTCGGGCACGGGCATGGGCACCCAGTCGCAATCGGGCGAGTAGAACTCGTCGGTGGCCACGAACTCCATGCGCGGGGTCTCGGGCCCGGCCTCGAGCACCTCGATGGAGAAGTCGATGCGCATCTGATCGCCGCCGCCCCAGCCCGCACCCTCGAGCCAGCCCACGATCGCCGCAGAGCTCGGGTGCGTGGGGGCGTTGGTGTAGTCGCGGTACCAGACCGCGTCGGAGGGGAAGTAGCGCTCGCAGGTGGGATCGCCGGAGGTGCCGGCGGTGTCGTCCGCGGTTGCGGTTGCGGTCGCGGTTACGCTCGCGGTCGCGGTCGAGCTCCCGCCCGTGCCCGCGCTATCGCTGGCATTGGTGGCGGTGGGGTTGGTCCCCGTCTGTGGCGTCGTGGTGGCCGAGCTCTCGCCGCCCCCCTCACCGCTTCCGCCGCCGGGGCACGCGGAAGACGCGCAGGCGATCCCGAGGAGCAGCATTGCGGCGGGGCTGGCCTTGCGTACATGCAATGGGTTCGTCATCACTGACCTCTGGCGTCGAGCCACGCGTGAGCGTACCGCAGGCGCTCACACGTCGGTG
>JBFIJN010000293.1:0-11059 GCA_041600735.1 Nannocystaceae bacterium | reverse complement strand
GCGAGCCTCGGGATCGCGATCACGCTGGTGGGCGCGCTCGCGCTGGCCCCTCACCTCCCGCGCGTGGCGGCGCCGCTGCGCGGCGGCCTCGGGCTCGGCCTCGTCATGCTCGGCTTCCTGGGCGTGCTGATGTCGCTGACCCGGCGCGGCTGGTGGCGCCGACTCGCACTCCTTGGTTCCGGTGCGCTCGCAGCTACGCTCGCGCTCGACGCCTGGCTCCCCGCGGTCGCGCCGCGCTGGCTGCTCGCCGAGCTCGTCGTAGGCACCACCGTGCTCGGCCTCAGCCAGCTGGGCTCCACCCTCGGGCACTGCGTGCGGGTGCTGCGACGCAGCTCGTGGATCCGCGCCGACTTGGCCGCCGGCCTCGTCGAGCGCTTCGAGGCGGCCGCGCCGCGCGGCCCGCTCGATGACGTGCTGCGCCGCCTCGCGCACGCCGGCTACGTCGATCGCCAGGCGAGCCTACGCCTCGATGTGCTACCGCGCTCGGGCTTGGTGGTGCGCGTCGGCGGGCGTCGAGTCGAGCGCTGGGAGGCCGCCCACGTGGTCGAGGTGGCCCCTGCCCAGCCTCATGCGCTGCGCGTGGCCCTGCCCCGCGGAGTCGCCCCCGCCCAGTCCGATCCGCACATGTGCCTCAAGCGGCGCAGCCTCACCCCGCTCGAGCGCGCCGAGCTGCAGCAACACATCGCCCGCCTGCGCCGCCGCTGGTGGCCGGTCGCGCTGCTCACCGCGGCGGTCGGAGGCATGGTCGCCTGGGACGTGCACAACTCCACCCCGTACGACGCGCTGCCCCTCGATGGCGCCACGCTCGGGTGGCTCGCGATGCTGGGGCTGGTGTGCGTAGGCCATGTGCGTCGCGAGCTCGCGGCGCGCAAGCTCGAGCACGATCGACGGCTGCGCTGGGTGGTCACCGTTCACCAAGACGCGGCCGACCCCGGTAGCGAGCCCCCCTCGCTCGAGCTGCTCCCGATCTCCCAGCTCGCCTGGACCGAGCGGGCGGCGCCAGCCGGCTGGCGACTCTCGCGACTCTAGACGCCGAGCAAGCTCAGCCCGCGAGCGCTCGCGCGTCGTCGGTCGTGGTCGCGGTGGCGGCCGCGGATCGACCGAGGCTCATCCAGCCGCGCTCGTGCAGGTAGAACGCGAAGATCTTGAGCAGCGAGTCGGCCATGCCGATCGCCAGCGCGAGCACGGCCCTCCCGGTAAAGAGGTAGACGATGCCCACGGTGAGCGTCCACGCCACCACTCGCCAACTGATCGCCCTTGCCAAGCTCCTCTGCTCTGTCTCCACCGTCGTGCCGCCCTTCGTGCTCCCCGGAGTGTCATCCGAGACATCGTCCAATTCAAACGGTGAACAGCCGTGAAATATGTTTCAGCGAATCGCCACTGACTCCAACGTCGAGCACGACATCCATTCCATTCATGAATTCAGCAAGTTGAGTCCTCGACAAGCACCGCTGCATCGAGCATTTAAACACTGTAATTTACAGTATAATAATCCGCCCCGCAGCCGCCGCCGCGTTGTTAACCTCGGTCCTTGCCACGACGGGCGCGGGGATCGGTGACGCAGCGGTCGCATGTGGCGAGGCACGCGTCGATCCTCCTCGCGCTCGTGGGTCTGTGGCTCGCGCTCTCGCGCTCCGTGCTCGCGGCGCCCGGGCTCCCCGTGCCGCCGGGGTGGGCCGAGGGCAGCGCCGTCGACGAGCAGGCGTACGAGCGAGCCGAGAGCTGGGCCGCGGCCTGGAACGGGAACGTGCGCCAGGTGATGTCGCCGCGCTCGCCTGATCGCTTCGCCGAGACCCTCGCGATCCTCGACGTCGGCGCTCCGATCCCTCCCGACGCGCTCACCAACATCGAGGTCGCCCGCGCCTGGCTCGAGCCGCGCGTCGCCGCGGCGCTGGGCACCCGCACCACGCTCGACCCCGAGCGGCTGGAGCTGCACCCACGCCCGCAGCGTGGCGTCGCGGTGCTGACGGGACGCGCCCAGCGCGATGACCTGCTCGCGCTGATCGCCGTGGCCCCCACCGGCAGCCGTCACATCGCGGTGGTGATGTTGATCCACGCGGCCGACGAGGTGCTCTATGCCCGCCTGTTCGAGGATGCCGTCGCGCAGCTCGAGGGCCTGCAGCGCCCCGTGGCCCCGTTCCGCCGCGGCCTCGCGCGTGGGCTCGCGTTGCTCGCATGGCTCGTGGTCGGTGGCGCGCTCGCGTTCGAATGGACGCGACGTTCGCTCCCGCTCCCCGGCCCGCGCGCGGCCGGCCGCCAGCTCGCCAGCGTCCTGCTGGCGGCCGCGCTCGTCGTGCTCGGCGTGGTGGGCGTGCTGCTGGGGCGCGCCACCGTCGAGCTCGAGCTGGTGGGCACCACCCCGTGGAGCACCGCGCTCGAGCTCGCGATGGGTGGCGCGATCATGGCCGTCTTGGTGGTCGTGATCACCGAGCTGTGGGAGCGTCGGCTTCGCCCCGTCGCCTCGGCCCCTCCGGCCGGCAGCTTCGCGCTCGGCTCTGCCGCTTCGCGCCGCAGTGACCGCGTCACGCCATCGGGCGCCACCCCGCGCCCAGCCATCACCGGCGACACCCACGTGGGGCGCCCTCCGGCGATCACGGGTGACACCCACGTCGGGCGCCCTCCGGCCGTCACCGGCGATACCCAGGTCGGCCGCGCCCCCGCCGTCTCGGGCAACACCAAGGTCGGTCCTCCCCCGCAGCCGATCCCCCTCGAAGAGCTCGACGGCGGCCCTCCGGTTCGCGAGGTGATCTCGGGCGACATCGAGATGGACACGCAGGTGCGGCGAATGCCCGAGCCCGACACGGTCAAGACCGAGCGACCTTCCCCTCCCTCGCCGACCCCCATCGACCTCGACGAGGATACCAACCCTCGCGTGCTCCCCGACCACGACGAGCCCCCCGCGACCCTCGCCGATCCCCACGACCCGCCGCGCCGCGTCGTCGACGAAGAGGGCGACCCGATCCTCGATGCCTCGCTACCCAAGCTCGAGATCGACTGGTCCTGACGACGCCCAGCTCACGACCGCGGCCACCGGACCAGCGCCCTCGGCCAGCGCCCGGGTCACCCGTTGCGCACGCCGTCGTGGTCGAAGCCCTTGGGCGGCTGGAGCTCGATTCCCTCGAGCAGCCCCCGATCCCGCACCGCCTGCACGTAGTACTCGGGCTCGCGCCCGCCCTCGAGCTCGCCCTGGTCGAACAGCGCCGCGAGCCGGTTGCGCAGCTCGGCCAGGTGCTTTCCGGGCGGCAGCGAGAGCGCGCTCATCAGCACGTTGCCCAGCCCGGGCGGCAGCGGTCGCGGCCGTGCATCCTCTTGGGTGAGGGTCTCGATGCGCAGCTCGAGCTCCTTGATCGTGCGCAGGCAGCGGGCCCGCTTGCCCGGCCGCTTGCTCGTCACATCGGCCCGCGAGAGATCGAGCAGATCGGTCAGGAACGGCTCCATCTCGCGGTGGAACCGCCTCACCGCGTTGTCCGTCCAGCTGCCGTCGTACTGCCCCGCCCGCAGGTGGTGCAGCACCAACAGCTCGATGCGCTCGCGCAGCTCCGGCGGAAACGCGATGCGCTTGGCCGGGCCCCGCCGGAACATGCGGACCCCTTCCTCGGAGTGCCCGTGGAACGTGACCTTGCCGTCGGGCAGGAACCGTCGCGTGGGCACCTTGCCGATGTCGTGCAGGACCGCGGCCCAGCGCACCGCGGTCCGCGGCACCGACTGCTGCACCACCGCCTTGGTGTGCTCCCAGACGTCCTTGTGCCGGCGCCCGCCCTCTTGCGAGAATGCATGGGTCGCATCGAGCTCCGGCAGCACGTGCGCCAGGATCCCGGCGTCGCGCAGCCACTGCAGCACCACGTGGGGGTAGCGGCCGCACAGCGGCGGGGTGATCCACTCGTAGACCTCGGTGGGCGACAAGCGGAGCACCTGGTCGGCCACCGCGGCGATTTGCGCGGTCAGCGAGGCGTCGGGAAGCTCCCCCGTGCGGCCGACCTCGTCGAGCGGGCGCAGGAGGTCTTCGAGGTCGGGGCGATCCATGAGAGGGGCGAGCGACACGGTGAGTCCCCGCCGTGTTTACCCCAGATCGGGCGCCGACGGGGCCGCCGAGCGCCGCCTTGGGCTCCGCGGCCGAGCATCGGTCCAGGTCGGACCCGCCGTTGCGGCTCGTCCCCGCGGGGGCCGTGCTCGTCCCCGCGGGGGCCGTGATAGTCTCCCCGCAGGTTCGGGCCCAATGTCGTCGCATTCGCCGCAGCTCGGCTACAACCACAACATCCCGCACCGCGGCCGCCTGTACCACGTGCAAACGGAGGACTCGGGCGTCGACAAGGCCCACATCTTCACCCACGTGTTCTTCGACGGCACGATCATCGCGTCGCGCAAGACCGGGTACAAGGAGCAGGTCGCCGCCCACACGGAGCACGGCGAGCTCGACCCCATCGTCATCGGCTTGATGCAGGAATCGCACAAGTCGATGATCAAGTCGCTGCGCCACGGCGAGTACGACGAGAAGATCGTCGTGGTCATCGGCGAGCATCCCGTCGCCGACAACAGCACCTCGTTCGAACCCGCGCCCGCCGAGCCCTCGCAGCGCCCCGAGCGTCGCGCTCCTCCCGAGCCGCGGGATGTCGAGTCGCAAGGTCCACCGCTCGTACCGGGCCAGCCGGGGGCCACCGTGGATCCCGGCCTCTCGCACCCCGTGTACGCCTCGGCCGAGGCACGCGCCCAGGTTCGGGCGAGCGCCGCGGGTCACGGCCCGCAGCGACCAAGCCGCGGGCCCGGCCGCATTCGTCGGCGCGCCATCGGCGGGATCGGTGGAGCTGGCGTGAAGGCGGGTACCCCCGTGCCCATCACCCAGCGCCGCGACATCATCGTCGGCAAGTTCGCCAGCGAGCACCAGGCGCAGCTCGACGAGGACATCCTCTCGCTGCTGCGCGACGACGCGTGATCGCCAGCCATGCCCGCGTCGAGTGTTCCCGTGTCCCCCGGCGTGCCCACGCCCCATGAGCTCACGACCTCCGTCGTGCTCTACACGACCCCCTGGTGCGGCTTCTGTCGCGCCGCCGTGGCGCTGCTGCGCAAGCGCGGCATCGCCTACGAGGAGATCGACGTGATGGGCAAGCACGCCGCGCGCGAGTGGCTGGCCGAGGTCACCCGGCAGTCGACGGTCCCGCAGGTGTTCGTGCACGGGCGAAGCGTGGGTGGCTACACCGAGCTTGCCGCGCTGGACGACAGCGGTGAGCTCGCCCGCATGCTCGACACCGACACCTAGGCGCCGTGCTATTCTCCGCCCTCGCCATGGCGAAGAAAAACCACTCCTCTTGGCTCCGATCCCTCGGCTTCGCGCTCGCGCTCGGCGGCGGGCTGCTCACGGCTTCCCATGCCTTTGCGGGCGAGGTGAAGTTTGGGGCCGAGCCCCTCGAGACCGACGACTCCGGCAAGCTCACCGCGGCGGGCCGCAGCGCGGCCATCAAGAAGCTCCCCAGCACCCCTGGCGAAGAGGTCTGGCCGCTGCACCTGTGGGCCCAGGTCGACAAGGGCGCTCCCGGCCCGCTCTACGTGGAGTTCTACGACAAGCTCCCCGGCAGCGGTAAGCGCTACAAGGCGTGGGCCTACGAGCACGCCAGCTACGAGGGCGAGAAGTTCGTCAGCATCGACCTCGAGCTCCAAGGCGACGTCGGGTTCAACAAGGACCACACCTATACCGTCGAGGTCTCGCAGCTCGATGCCAAGGGCAAGAACCTCGTGCTCGCGAGCGCTCAGCTCGAGCTCGTGTTCACCGAGGCCCCCGAAGAGCCCAAGGACAAGGAGCCCAAGGACAAGGAGAGCGGCGGCGTCTCGGCGCAAGACGAGCTCGACAGCTTTGCCGGCGGCGACGAGCCCCAGACCAACGAGGACGCCGGCCCTCCGCCCGTGACCTCGCCCGCGAAGAAGAAGGGCTGCAGCGTCGAGCCCGGCATGGGGGCCGCGCCGGGAGTGCTCGTGCTCCTGCTGCTCGGGGCTACCGTTCGCCGTCGCCGCCGTTAGTGGGCAGCCGCTCGGATCGGTCGTCGCCCGCCCCCACGGCGGCGGCCATCTGATCATAGAACCGCGCCCGCTCGGGGTTCGGCTCGACGCGCGCCAGGCCGAGCCAGGCCTCGGCCTCGACCCCGTCATCGCCGGCCACGCGCGCGAGCTGCAGCGCCTCGCGATACGCGGCCTGGCTCTGCTCGCGGGCCTGCTGATCGGCGAGCACCATCCCGCGGGCGCATGCGCGAGCCGAGGCGGCCGCCGTCGGTCCCTCGTCTTCACGCTCCTCCCACGCCTCGAGCTCGGCCCAAGCCTCGTCGTAGCGCTCGGCCCGGCGCAGCACGGCCACCCGCGCGAGGCTGCGACGCGTGGCTTCGGCACGCGCGTGATCGCCTGCCCGAGCCCGGCCCCGCCCGGGCTCACGGGTGCAGCTCTCCGGCCCCGGCAACCCCCCCACCAACCCGGCCGCGTGCACGGCGGTGTGCCGATCGGCCAGCTCCAGCAGTGCCACCGTCTCCTCGAGCTCGGCCCACTGCCCCTGCAAGCAATCCGTGCGCGCCGCGAGGCGGGCCGGGGACTGCTCGCCGCGGATCCACGTGTCCTCGCACGCATCGCGGTCGGCCTCGCTCCAGGCCTGCACCCATCGATCGAGCCCACCCAGCGTGCGGGCCACCTCGTCTTCGGGCAGGTGCTGACCGACCCGTCGTTGCACCGCTTCGCGCGACGCTTCGCTCCAGTTCGTGCTCGCCCCGGTCCCCGCCCCGGCACACGGGGCGGCGGGCTCGCCACCACCGATCCACGCCACGCCCAGCGCTCCCAACATCACTGCCCCCACCGCCGCAGCGCCACGCCGCGCACCGACGCCTGCGCGCACCCTCGCCAGTGCGTCCAACAATGGCTCCATCGCGGCGAAGCGATCGGCCGGCGTCGGTGAGAGCCCTCGGCGCAGCAGCGCCCGTAGCGGGGCGGGCACGCGACCCACGGCCCCCTGCGGTCCGGCCTCGATCCCCGTGCCGCGCAGCTTCGCCTCGATCAGCGCGCGCGCATCGTCGTCCGCGAACGGGCGCCGGCCGTACAGCGCCTCGAACAAGGTCACGCAGAAGGCGTACTGGTCCGACCGAGGTCCGGCTTCCTCGCCCGCGTGCTGCTCGGGCGCCATATAGGCGGGCGTGCCCAGCACCTCGCCCGCGCCAGTTCGAAGCAGGCCATCCCCCACACTCTCGGCGCTCGGATGCAGCGCGGTCTCGGCCTCCGGCGCATCGATCCTGCGCACCAAGCCGAAGTCGCCCACGCGAACGCGACCATCCTCCGCCATGAGCACGTTGTCGGGCTTGAAGTCGCGATGCACGAGTCCCAGCGCATGAGCCGCGGCAAGCCCTCGACCGGCCTGCTCTAGGACCTGCGCCACCTCGCGCCAGTCGCGAGGAACCTCGAGCCATCGTCGCAGGCTCTGCCCTTCCACGAGCTCCATGGCCAAGAACACGCGACCGCCATCGACGCCCACGTCGAACACGCGCACGACGTTGGGATGAGCCAGCCGCGCGAGCGCCTGCGCCTCCCGCAGCAGCCGCTGGCGGGCCGCCTCGTGCCCTTGGCGCGCCACCGCACTAGGTCGCAACACCTTCAGCGCCACGCGCCGCACGAGCTCCGGGTCGTACGCCGCATGGACCGACCCCATCGCCCCGCGCCCCAGTGGGTCGAGCACCACGTAGCGCCCGAGCGTCCGGCCGCGCTCGAGCTCGATGTCTCCATCGCCCTCCATGTCGCACCGAGGATCGACCCATCACAGCGGCGACAGCAACGGTCTTGCTCGCGTTCTTCGGCCGGTTGTGACATTAACCACGGAGCGGTCGACGAGGGGGGCAGTGGTCACCACGGGCTCCATTCGCGCGCTACCTTCTCCGCTACCCATTGCCCCTGGCTCAAACAACGAGGATCGCTTGAACATGAGACCAACCATGAGTCACCTGCCTTGGTCGCTCGGCTGTGCATCGCTGGTTGCCTTGGCGACCGGCTGCCCCAACGACCCGCCCGCCGTGGTCGACGACGGCGGCACCACGACCGGCAACTTCACCGACACCCTGCCCGACGACACCACCACTACGGGCGTCGACAGCACCACCACCACCGGCACCACGATCATCCCCGACGGTACCGGCACCACCGGCGAGCTGTGCGACACGATCCTGTGCGGGGGCGACTGCTGCGAGGTCGGCGACGAGTGCGTCAACGAGCAGTGCCTCCCGCCGTGCCCGAGCGAGGTGCGCTGCGGTCAGAACCAAGAGATCTGCTGCGACGATGGTCAGGTGTGCCTCGCGCAAGCGTGCGCCACCCCTACCGGCCCTTGCCTCGACTCGTTCGACTGCGAGGAGGGTGAGTTCTGCGAGCCCACGCTCGATCAGTGCCTGCCTCAGCCCGACCCGCTCGACTGCGAGCTCTTGCCCGAATTCGAAGACGTCGAGGTCACGCTCGAGTGGTCGTTCACCAGCGATCAGATCATCTCGATGCCCGTCGTCGGTGACATCGACGGCGACATGCGACCCGAAGTGGTCGTGAGCACGTACTACGCCACCGATCCCAACGGCTCCTCGCTGGAGTTCTACGGCGAGATCATCGTGTTCGACGGCACCAACGGCCAGGAGCAGTTCCGCATCCCCAACAATCCGGGTGGAGGCAGCTGGGGCTCGTACTCGCGCTCCACCGTGGGCATCGCCGATGTCGACGAGGACGGCCTCTCCGACGTCGTCTACGTGGGTCGCCCGCAGGTGAACATTCCGCCGTTCGCCAACAACTCGTCGATCATCCACGCCATCAACGGCCTCGGACAGCACCTGTGGGCGAGCCACGCGCCCAACGGCTCCCCGTACTACATCTACGTGCGCCACGGCGCGCCGCTGTTCGTCAACCTCGACGACGACGACGCCTCCGAGATCATCTTCGGCACCACCGTGATCGACAACGACGGCACCGTGGTGTTCGACCAGAACAACGCGTGGAACCGCGGCGGCGGCGTGTTCGGCTCCAACGGTGACTACCTCGGTGGAATCTCGACCGCCGCCGACCTCACCGGAGACGGCTACCCCGAGATCATCTCCGGCAACCAGGCGTGGTCGGTGAGCTGGGATCAGCCCGCGATGGGCCCGCCCACCGTGCAGCTCACGCTGCTGTGGGAGTACATCGGCCCCGATGGCTTCCCCGCCGTCGCCGACCTCGACCAGGACGGCGACCCCGAGGTCGTGCTCGTCGGCGACCCCGCCCCGTACAACGTGCTCGACGGCATCATCGTCGTGCTCGACGGCGCCACCGGCCAGCTGTGGTGCGGTGTCGATCCCACCGACGCGCTGTGCCAGGGCAACCCCAGCCTGCGCACCCAGCCGATCTCCATCCCCGGCGGCGGCCGTGGTGGTCCGCCCACCATCGCCGACTTCGACGGTGACGGGCGCCCGGAGATCGCAGTCGCCGGCGGCTCCTCGTACTCGGTCTACGACCTCAACCGCATGGGCGAGGTCGTGGTCCAGCCGGGCGGCAATCCTCCGCCCGCGGCCGGTGCCATCTACGTACGCTGGACCTCCGTCACCCAAGACCAGTCGTCCAACGTCACGGGCTCGTCCGTGTTCGACTTCCAGGGCGACGGCATCGCCGAGGTCATCTACGCCGACGAGTGCTACCTGAGGGTGTACGCCGGCGACACCGGCAACATCATCCTCGAAGAGCAGAACTCGAGCGCCACGATCCACGAATATCCGATCGTCGTCGACGTCGACGACGATGGAAACTCCGAGCTGCTCGTGGTGGCCAACGACGCCAACGCGGCGGGCGACTGCGGAGCCATTCCCGGCTACGTCACGCGCCGCGGCTTGTACGTCTACGGCGACGTCAACGACCAGTGGCTACGCACGCGGCAGGTGTGGAACTCGCACACGTACCACGTGACCAACGCCACCTCGGCGGGCCTCACTCCCCCGCAAGAGAACAACAACTGGGATGACCCCTCGCTCAACAACTTCAGGCAGAACTTCCAGGGCTCGGGCGTGTTCAATGCGCCCGACCTCGAGGTCAACCTGTCGGTGGGCCTCGCGAACTGCTTGCAGCAGCAGTACGAGGTCATCGCCACCATCCGCAACACCGGCTCGATCGGTGTGCCGGCGGGCATCGATGTGAGCCTCTACCGTGGCACCGACGCCACCGGCATGCTCGTGAGCACGCAGCCCACGGTCGTACCGCTGCTGCCCGGAGCGCAGACCAACATCTCGTGGCTCGAGAACACCACGCCGATGGGGACCAACTACTACGTCGTCGTGGATGCCGACGGCGTCGATCCCGTGACGGAGTGCAACGAGGACAACAACTCGGCGTCGGCCTCCGCCGTGGCTTGCCCCGGACAGGGCTGAGCCGAGGCTGAGCGGAGAGGGGAGCGCGCATTCGCGCCGCTCCCTCGCGAGCGGGCGGCGGACCTCGGTCCTCCGCCCGCTTCGCATTTCGAACGAGAAAAGATCGAGGTCACCTGTAATCCCCGCCCCGCCCGCGCGCCTCACCGATGAGCGTGGCACTCGTCCCCCGCAGCGCGGGCCCTCGAACGACAGGGCAGGCGCGGCGCGGCAGCGGAGCTCCACGTCCACGAACGACCCCACTCAGGAGACCACCATGAACATTTCCACCTTCGTAGTGCTTCGTAATCTTGGCCTCGGCCTCGCCCTTCTCGCCCCCGTGGCCGCGCTCCAAGGCTGTGAGCCCGCGGATGAAGAGCCCGGTGCCGAGGAAGGCGGCGAAGAGGGCGGCAGCGAAGAGGGCGGCGAAGCGGGCGAGGGCGCAGGCGAAGGCGAAGGCGGAGGCAGCGGCATGGCCGACGGAGGCGGCGCCTGCGAAGAAGCAGCCGCCATCTGCGAGGCCGAGGGCCTCTCCGAGGAGCAGTGCGCCAACGAGTTCCCCGACTGCTTCGAGCCGCCCCCCGGCGAGTGCGACGAGGCCCACGCGATCTGCGAGGCCGAGGGCCTCTCCGAGGAGCAGTGCGCCAACGAGTTCCCCGAGTGCTTCGAGCCGCCCCCCGGCGAGTGCGACGAGGCCCACG
>JBFIJN010000292.1:0-11068 GCA_041600735.1 Nannocystaceae bacterium | reverse complement strand
TCTGCGTGCGGCGGGCGTAGTTGCCCCACAGCTCGAGCCGATTGGCGAGCTTGCGATCTTGCGGCGAGGGCTCGTCGGGGGCCGAGCCGGCGAGGCGCACGTGGAGCAGCGCCGCGGGCACGGCCAGCGCAGGCAGGGCCAAGAGGAAGCGGCGACGATCGATCATGCGTGGCTCTCCTCGACCTGCCCGCCCAGCAGTCGCATCATGCCGGGCGCCACGAACAAGCCCGCACCGGCGGCCAGCACTGCGCCCATGGCGACCACTAGGCCCACCTGGATCCACAGCGGGTCGCCGCTCGCCACGAGCGCGAGGCCCGAGACCGCCTGGCACAGCGCGGACAGCAGCACCCCGGTGGCGTAGAAGCGCTCGTTGCGGGTCACCGAGCGGCACGCGCGGCCGCCTGCGATCATGGCCGCGGCCCCCACCAGCAACAGGGCGGGCAGCACCGCGGGGCCGAGACCCACGCCCACCGGGACCATCACGGCGAGCACGGCGGTCTGGGCCGTGAGCGCGGCGCAGCTGCACCCGATGGCGGAGGGGAGGCTGCGCGTGCCCAGCCACACCACGAGCGCGCCCAGCCACAGCTGGCACGCGATGTAGATCCCGAGCCAGTCGCCGAACCCCTGCTGATCGCGGCGCGCCGCGACTGCGGGTCCCACGAGCGGCAGCGTCTCCCCGTCGTCGCTCTCGAGGAGGGGCACGGGGGCGCTCGCATCGGGGCGCACGTGCACGCGGGTCACGAGCACCACCCCGCTCTCGGCCTCTTCGAGGTAGCCGCGGATCCACGCGCCGAGCGACCCATCGAGCGCGGCTTGGGGCGTGGGCAGGTCGTCGAGGTTGGCCGCGCCGCGCACGAACTCACCAAACGCATCGGGCCGAAAGCCGCGGGTGGCCAAGAGGTCGTGCAGCGCGGCCATGCGCGCCGGCAGCTGCAGCGCCGACAGCGAGCGCTGGCGCGATTGCAGCTCCGCCAGCGGCAGCACCAGGCGCCCGGGCGAGTCGACCCGCGTCGCGTCGTTGGGCACGAGCGTGGCCAGGCGCCGCGCGTGGTCGGCCGCGCGCTCGAGGGCCTGGGCCGGGGTGTCGCCGTGCGTCTTGGCCCGCACCACCAGGCGCGGGTCGAAGAACTGCTCGCGCACGCGGTGCTCCGGGTCGTCGGCGGTCGCTCCACGCGGGGTGCGATCGATCGCGACGAACGGCAGCCGCTGCAGCGCCCACGCCCCGCTGCCCATCGCCGCCACCGCGAGCACCACCGCGAGCGGACGCAGCGGCTGCAGCCGGAACCCGCGGCGCGCGGCCGCCGGGGAGAAGCGCAGCAGCACGAGCAGCGCGGGCACCACCAGCCGCAGCAACGAGACCGCCGCCGCCACGCCGGCCAGCCACAGCAGCGCCCACGTCTGCCACGCGGGGTACGGCGACAGCAACAGCGGCAACAGAGCACCACCGAGCACCGCCGCCGCGGGCCAGCCGCGCGGTGAGATCCGCGTGAGGTGCAGCGCGCCCTCGCAGCCGAACCCGAGCAGCAGCACCAGCAGCGGCAGGCCATGGGGGTCGAGCGCAGGCCCGAGCGCGAGCATCCCCACCAGCACCGTCGCGAGCACGAGCACGATCGCGAGCACCGGCCGGATCGCGCGCAAGGCCAGGCTCAGCACCACCACCAGCCCCGCGAGGCCCAGCGTCAGCAGCGATCGCCAGTGCTCCTCGATCGCTGCGCGCCCCCGCTCGCGGCGCGACATGGGACCGACCAGCGCCGCGCTCACGCTCGCCGGCAGCACCTGCTGCACCTCCTCGAGCAGCGCGGCGGGATCTTGCGCGCTGCGCAGCTGGATGAGCAGCGCGCGGCCGTCGAGCGCTAGCAGATCACCCGCGGCCGTGAGCTCGGCCGGCATGTCCTCCGCATTCCCCAGGTAGGTCAGTCGCCCTGCGTGCTCGC
The DNA here is from genome assembly GCA_041600735.1 of Nannocystaceae bacterium. Lineage (GTDB taxonomy): Bacteria > Myxococcota_A > Polyangia > Nannocystales > Nannocystaceae > Paraliomyxa. The sequence continues at coordinate 9,134 of JBFIJN010000292.1, read as the reverse complement.
GTGACAGCTCTTGCAGGCGCAGCGGATCGCGTCGCGGATCCTCGCCGCTGATCCCGTAGATCGGTGAGCTCAAGCGGGCCCGCAGCGCATCGATCGCGGCCGCCATCGCAGCATCGCCGAGGCGCTCGGCCAGCAGCTCGTGAGCGCCCACCGGCAGCAAGTAGAACGCATGCGCGTCGATCCATCCGGTGAGCTCGGCGGCGGGCGGCCCCAGTGGCGCGCGGCGCTCGCCCATGCGCTCGGCCACCGCCGCCGCGGCACCGAGCAAGAGATCGGCCCCGCCTTGGTCCTCGGCCAGCGCCTCTGCGTCCACCGTGAGCAGCAGCAACGGCTCGTCGTCGGGTGCGCGGTGCTCGAGCGGGAGCAACACCTCGGGATCGCCGGAGATCCGCACCCCCGGGTCGCCGAGCACGCGAGCCAGCAGCACCAGCCCGAGCGCGAGCCACACCGTGACGATCGGTCGCGGCCACCTCGTCGCGAGGCGTCGCAATGACAGCGTCCGCTGGTCGTCCGGCGCGGGGGCGTCGTCCGGCGGCGGAGTGTCAGCGGTGGGGGAGGCGCGGCCGCTCACCTGCGGCGCAGGGTAACACCGCCTGGGCGCCCTCCATGGTATCAGGGGGCCGATGTCGCTCAACCCGGCTCAGCGCGCCGCCGTGGAGCATCGGGGGAGCCCGCTGCTGGTGCTGGCCGGAGCGGGCACCGGCAAGACCCGCGTGATCACCCACCGCGTCGCCCAGCTCATGGACGAGGGGGTCGAGCCCTGGCGGATCCTGGCGGTGACCTTCACCAACAAGGCGGCGGGCGAGATGCGCGAGCGGATCGTGGAGCTCTGCGGGGGTCGCCACCCCACGCGCGAGCTGTGGGTCGGCACCTTCCACTCGATCTGCGCGCGCATCCTTCGGCGCCACGGCGAGGCGGTGGGCCTGTCCCCGCGCTTCTCGATCTACGACATGGGCGATCAGGCCACGGTCATGGCGCAGGTTCTCAAGGACATGAAGGCGCCCGACAAGATCTACACGCCGCGGGGCGTGCTCGGGTACCTCGATCGCGCCAAGAACCAGGGCTACGGGCCCGAGGGCGTCGATCGCATGCAGCTCCCCGATCCGGTGGCCGACGTGGTGCGCGAGGCCTATCGCCTCTACGACAAGCGCCTGCGCGCGGCCGATGCGGCCGACTTCGGCGACCTCCTGCGCCTCGCGGTCAAGCTCCTGCGCGACGCCAAGCGGACCCGCGCGACGGGGAGCGGGAGCCAGCTCGCCGACCTCGAGCCCGCCGCGCGCCTCGCCACCCGCTTCCAGCACGTGGTGGTCGACGAGTTCCAAGACACCAACCCCGTGCAGGCCGAGCTCGTCGATCTGCTGGCGGGGCGCGCCGAGCTGTGCGTGGTGGGAGACGACGATCAGGCGATCTACGGCTGGCGCGGCGCAGACGTGGATCAGATCCTGCGCTTCGCCGATCGCCACCCCGGCACCGAGCTCGTGCGGCTCGAGCAGAATTACCGCAGCACCACCCGCATCTTGCGCTGCGCCGACGCGGTGATCCGTCGCAACCGCGGGCGGCTCGGCAAGACGCTGTGGAGCGAGCGCGGCGAGGGCGAGGCGGTGCGGGTGATCGCGGTCGACGACGAGCGCGACGAGGCGCGGCTGGTGGCCCACGAGGTGCGCCAGGCCATCGACGAGGGGGCCTCGCCCGACGACTTCGCGGTCTTCTATCGCACGCATGCCCAGTCCCGCGCGCTCGAGGAGCAGCTGCGCCGCGTGGGCATGTCGTGCCGCATCGTCGGCGGCGTGGCCTTCTACGAGCGCATGGAGGTCAAGGACGTGCTGTCGTACCTGACCGTGCTGCTCAACCCGCACAGCGACGTGCACCTGCAGCGCATCATCAACCGACCTGCACGCAAGCTCGGCAAGACCTCCGTCGATCGCATGCTCGCGTACGCGGCCGCCCAGGGCACCTCGCTGTGGCAGGCGCTGCACGAGCCCAGCGCGGCCGGCCTGGCTCGCGCGGCGGCCAAGCGCGTGCACGAGCTCGTAGGCGTGCTCGAGGGCCTGCGCGCGCGCATGTCCACCATGCGCCTCGATGCGCTGATGGCCGAGATCGTCGACGTCACCGGTTACCGCCGCTGGCTCGACGATGACGGGAGCGAAGAGGCTCAGACCCGGCTCGAGAACCTCCAGGAGTTGCTGGGCAACGTGCAGGAATTCGTCGAGGAGCGCCCCGACGCCGAGCCGTTCGAGTACCTCGAGCTGGTGAGCCTCGTGGGCGGCGAGCGAGGCGAGGGCGATCGCGGGCGCTCGGTGATGCTGATGACGATCCACAGCGCCAAGGGCCTCGAGTTCCCGGTGGTCTACCTCACCGGCATGGAGGAGCGGATCTTTCCCCACGCGCGGGTGCTCGACGATCCGGTGCAGCTCGAAGAGGAGCGCCGGCTCGCCTACGTGGCGCTCACGCGCGCCCGCGATCGGCTCACCCTCACCCTCGCGCGACGCCGACGGATCTACGGTCAGCAGCAGGTCGGCACGCCCTCGCGCTTCGTGAGCGACCTGCCGCCCGACGCGGTCAGCTCCGTGGGCGTGCGCACCGCCCCGCGCATGCTCACCGTGGCCCGGCCGTCCCCGGCACCCCCGCCGGCCCCGGCGCCCCCCAGCTGGAAGGACGACATCGAGTACGACGCGACCCCCGATGCACCGTTTACCGACGATGAGCTGGCCGATCCGGGCCGGGCGCACGAAGTCGGGGAGGGCGTGGCGCTCTACGTGGGGATGGCGGTACGTCACCCCCGTTTTGGCGAGGGGGTGCTCCGCGGCTGGAGCGGGGTGGGGCAGCACCTCAAGCTCGAGCTGCGTTTTCCCGGGCACGGGGCCAAGACCATCCTGGCCCGCTTCTGCGAGCCGATCTGAGCGTTCCTGGGTCGGCAAGCCCGCAGGCCGGTTCCTTGGGCCCGCGGTGGACCCGCCCGAGTTCGTGAGTCGCTTCACGGGGACTGCCCGTGTGCCCGACCCGAATCAGAGGTATGAACGCGCAATCGCTCGGACGACGGCCGATGGCGCTCGTTCGCGGGCTCCCGGTTGGGAGTGGCGAGCCAGAGCCGATGGCGATGGAGCCGGGTGCAGACCAACGAAGAACGAGAGTCGCGTGACCACGTGACCCTCGACGGATGAAGAGAACGAAATGTCGAACAAACTGTTTGTAGGCGGGCTGAGCTGGGACACCAACGACGAGGGGCTCCGCAACGCCTTTGGCCAGCATGGCGCTGTCGTCGAGGCGAAGGTCGTAATGGACCGAGAGACCGGTCGCTCGCGCGGCTTCGGGTTCGTAACCATGGCGGATGCCGACGGAACCCAGAAGGCGATGCGCGAGATGGACGGGACCACCCTCGATGGGCGGGCGATCCGCGTCAACGAGGCCAATGACCGCGGTGGCGGTGGTGGTGGCGGCGGCGGTGGCGGTCGCAGCTTCGGCGGCGGCGGCGGTGGCGGTGGTTACGGCGGCGGCGGTGGCGGCGGTGGTCGCAACGGCGGCGGTCGTAGCGGCGGCGGCGGTGGCGGTGGCGGCGGTGGCGGCCGGCGCTACTAAGTCGCTCTCACCATCCACTTGCTCATCGAGCCCCGCCCGCAGCATGCGAGCGGGGCTCGATGCTTTAAGCCTCGGGCGGGATCACGCGATCCAGCGCGCGCCGCAGCACGCAGGTGCTGGCGTCGACGACCTCGCCGCGCCGGTAGCGACCGAGCAGCTCGCGTGAGCGCGCAGCGAGCATGCGACGGACCTCGCGGCGCATGCCCTTCACGCGCGGGATCTTCATCGAGTCGTAGCCCGTGCTCTGGTGGCGCAGCCACGCGATCGTGGCCGCCTCCGCCCGCCGCTCCACCGGGATTCGCTGGGTGCGGGCCACGGTCCCGCTGCCGACGGGAACGGCATGCGCGGCGATGGCCGCCGCGACCTGCCCTGCGAGCGCCGCGTGCCGCGGGGCGAAGCCAAGGAACTCGAGCACGGCGCCCTCGAACTCGCTCGCATACGCATCTTGCTGCCGCGCTCGCCGGGCGCGATCGGCCTCTTGCTTGCGTGCGTGCTTGGGGTCGGCGCGCTCGACCGCGAGCTCGGCCCCGATGCGCTCGATGTGCTCCGCCGGCGCCCAAACCCCGCGCGAGAACATCTTGCGCCCGCGCTTCTCCTTGACCGTCCACGAGGGGCCCGCTTGCTTGACCCGGCGGGTGAGCGCGGCGTCTCCCGGGGGTAACAGCGCCCAGCCCGGGGGCACCTGCAGCACGCGGCCGTCGCTGGTGCGCGGGCGATCGGGGGCGGGGCCTACGAGCAGCTCCAGGGCCTCGTTCGACACGACCGACGTGTAGACGAAGCGCGGGCCCGGCTCAACCCTCGCCGGGTCTATACTCGCGCGCCTTGACGATCCTCACCGCCAACGAGCTGCGGCTACGCTATGGAGTCCGCGAGATCTTGAAGGGCGCCTCGCTGGCGATCGAGGGGCGCGAGCGCCTGGGCCTCGTCGGTCGCAATGGCTCGGGCAAGACCACGCTCGTGAGAATGCTGGCCGGCGAGCTCCAGCCCGATACCGGCGAGGTCGTGCGGCGGGTGGGCCTGCGCGTGGGCTACCTGGCGCAGGAGCCCCACTTCGAGCCTGGGCTCACCGCGGTCGAGGCCGTGCTGGCCGGGCTGCCCGAGTGGACGGCGGCGCTCGAGCGTCACGCCGAGGTCACCGGATTGCTCGAGCGCGGCGAGCAGGCGCTCGAGCCGTTGCTGGCCGCGCAGGCGGCCGCCGCCGCCGAGGTCGAGCGCCTGGGCGGCTGGGACAAGCGCCACGAGGCGACCACCGTGCTCAGCCACGTGGGGGTCGAGCGCCTCGACGGGCTGGTCGAGCCGATGAGCGGAGGCGAGCGCCGCCGCGTGGCGCTGGCGCGGGTGCTGGTGGCCGCGCCCGATCTCATGATCCTCGACGAGCCCACCAACCACCTCGACATCGGCGCGATCGAGTGGCTGGAGCGCTGGCTGGTCGAGCGCTTCGACGGCGCGCTCGTGCTCGTCACCCACGATCGCTACCTGCTCGATCGTGCGGTGACCCGCACGCTCGAGGTGGAGGACGGCATGGTCTACTCCTACGCGGGCGGGTGGGGCATGTACATCGAGGCCAAGGCCGAGCGCGAGGCCCACGCCGAGCGCACCGAGGCCAACCGTCGCAACTTCCTGCGGCGCGAGGTCGAGTGGCTGCGGCGCACGCCGCAGGCGCGCACCACCAAGCAGAAGGCGCGCATCGATCGAGCCGAGGCCGCGCTCTCGGTGCGTGCGCGGCCCGTCGATCGCGACGCCCGCATCGAGATCGAGCACGTGCGCTCGGGCAACACCATCCTCGAGGCCGAGGACCTCGCCGTCGACGTGGCCGGGCGCCGCCTGGTCGAGGGGCTCACGCTGCGGCTGTCCAAGGGCGAGCGCATCGGCATCGTGGGGCCCAACGGGTGCGGGAAGACCAGCCTGCTGCACGTGCTCACCGGTCAGGCCGAGCCGGCGGCGGGCCGCGTGGGCCTCGGCAAGAACACCCGCATCGCGTTCCTCGATCAGCAACGCGGCGGGCTGCGCGACGACGACACGGTGTTCGACAACGTGGCCGAGGGCGGCGGACACATCGAGCTCGGCGGGCAGCCGCTCGAGGTGCGGGCCTACCTCGAGCGCTTCTTGTTCTCGGCGCAAGAGCAGCGCAAGCAGGTGGGCCTGCTGTCGGGGGGCGAGCGGGCCCGCGTGGCGCTGGCTCGCACGCTGCGCGACGGCGCCAACGTGGTGGTGCTCGACGAGCCCACCAACGACCTCGACGTGACCACGCTCGCCGCGCTCGAGCAATCGCTGGTCGACTACCCCGGCACGCTGCTGGTGGTGACGCACGATCGGTGGTTCCTCGATCGCATCGCGACCTCGGTGCTGGTGTTCGAGGACGGGACCATCGAGCAGCATGCCGGCGGCTACTCCGACTACCTCGAGCGGCGCCGCGCCAAGGCCTCCGAGGCGGTCGCCGAGGCGGCGGTCAAGAAGGCCGCGAGCAAGCCCGAAGAGTCGTCGGCACCCCCGGCCAAGCGCGGGCTCACGTGGGCCGAGCGTCGCGAGCTCGAGGGCCTGCTCGATCGGGTGGACCAAGCCGAGCGCAAGGTCGCGGCGCTCGAGGGTGAGCTCGGTGAGCCGGCGTTCTACGAGCGGCCCGACGCGGCTCGTCGCGAGTTCTTCGAGCAGCTCGAGCTCGCGCGGGCCGCGGCCAACGCGGTGGCCGAGCGCTGGGCCGAGCTCGAAGAGCGCCGCGAGGCCTGATCCGCCAGCGCTAGCGCTAGCGCTCCGCTCGCGCCGCGCGTCGGGCCGCGCGCTGCGGCTCGTGCTCGTCGTCGGACCAGTCGAGCGTGGTGGTGATGCGCGCGCCGTCGCGCTCGATCACGATCGTCTTGTTGGGCTTGCCCCTCTGGATCGCGGTGAGCACCGCGCGCAGGTCAGCGGCGGTCTCGCCATCGACCGAGACGATGCGATCGCCCAGCTTCCAGCCCGAGCGCTCGGCGAGGCCGCGCGGGGTGAGCCCGTCGATCACCAGGCTCGCGTCGAACGTGGCCCCCATGCGACGCCGTGGGATCGGGGCGCTGTTGCGACGATCGATCAGCTCGGGCAGGTTCGCGGTCTGGTAGGCGGCCAGCGCCACCACCACGGCCGAGTGGCGCTCGTAGGCCTCGATCACGTGCTCGAGGGTGTCGTGCTGCGTGTGATGCACGTAGTCGTAGTCGGACTCGCCATCCTGGTCCCAGAAGAAGCCCGGCACCCCCGCGCGGATGAACGGCGTGTGGTCGCTGCCGCCGGTCTCGAGCCCCTCGGTCTCGCGCAGCACGAACGGCATGGTGCTCGGCGCGAGCTGCTGCACCGGCGCGAACACCCGCTGCATCTGCGGCATCATCTCGGGGGTCACACCGATGCCCGAGAGGTAGTTGGTGCCCATGTCGTGCACGAACACCGCGCTCACCTTGGGCAGCTCGTCGGCGTGCGCCTCGACATAACCCACCGAGCCGAGCAGGCCCTGCTCCTCGCCGGTCCACAGCACGAAGCGGATCGTTCGACGCGGCCTGGCGCCGGCGGCGACGAGCAGGCGCGCGGCCTCCATCGTGGTCGCCACCCCGGTGGCATTGTCGTTGGCCCCGGTGGCGCCGTCCCAGCTGTCCAGGTGGCCGCCCACGATCACCAGCTCGTCGGGTCGCTCGCTGCCCACCAGCTCGGCCACCACGTTGGACTGGGGCACGGGCCCGCGAAAGAAGCGATTGTCGATCGAGAACGCCAGCTCGACCGCGCTGCCGCCCTCGAGGCGGGCGAGCAGATCGGCGTGCTGGTCGGAGCGCAGCACGAGGGTCACGTGCTTGGGCAGCGCACCCCAGTCGATCTCTGGCCGGCCCGAGGTGTGCACGAGCTTGCCCTGTGGGTCGCCGTCGCTCCGCAGCGTTCCGGCGATGCCGATCCCGTCGAGCACCGCGTCGATCTCGTCGCGCAGGGCCCTGGGGACTCGCTTGGCCGGATGCACCACCCACGCCCCCGCGAGCTGCTTGCGGCGCGCCTTGGCCTCGGCCACGGTCGCGGGGTACGGCACGGCCGGCGCCGGCGTCGCCTCGAGCGCGCCCGGGGTCCAGGCGGGGGTCACGAACGCGTACTCGATGCGCTCCGGCTTCACCATGCCGCCCGACCATGGCCCGCGGTCGAAGCCCACCGGGACCTCGCCCCAGCGCTCGAGGTGAGCGGGCACGCCCATGCGGGTGAGCTCCGCGGCGCACCAGCGCTCGGCCTCCATCAAGCCATGCGATCCGGTCAGACGCGGACCGATGTGCTCGGTGAGGTGCTCCACATGGTCCATCACGCGGTTGTCGGTGTAGCCGAGCCGCACGATCGCTTGCACGACCGCATCGCCATCCACGGTCGGGATCGCGGGCGCATCGTCGCGCTCGAGCTCGTGCTCCTCGCCGGTCGCAAGCGCAGCGTCGGCCGTCGGCGGTGGGATGAGCGGCGGGGCGCTCTCGCCTCGACCGCAGGCGAGCAGGCACGGCCACAGGACGAGAGCAAGCGAGGGCCGCGGGCGGCTGAGCATCGCGACGAGCATACCCTTCACGCCTACATCGAGCCGCTCGAGTCGACCCCACGCGGATCGTCCGCGCGATTCGCGGGGTCGCACGGGTGGTACCCTGGAGTTGCTCTTCTTTGGCTGCGCTGGGCGCCATCGGTCACTACGGCGTGACGCTCACCGCATGGATCGCCCTCTCGGGCGAGCGAGGGATGCGAATGTCATACGCCAGTGGTCGCCGTGGTCTCCTGTTGTTCAGCGCGCTGATGGTGGCGGTGGCGGGCTGCAACGACACCCCCGCCGCCAGTGCCGAGACCGGGAGCACCGGGGCGACCACGGGCACGAGCGAAACGGGGACCTCGACCGCGACGACCAGCGAAGGCACCAGCGAGGGCACGCTCGATGGGACCAGCGGCGCGGGCTGCCCGGCCAACGCACCCCCGCTGGCGCCGATGGTCGTCTCGCCGGCGCCTGGCCTCATCGACATCACCGCCGAGAACCTCGCGATCGAGGGCTCGCCGTTCGTCGATCCCGACGCCGGTGACGTGTTCGGCGGCGTCGAGATCGAGATCTGGCGGGTCAAGAATGGAGTCGCCGACGAGCGCGTGTGGTCGGCCGAGCTCACCGGTGCGAGCCCGCCGACCGCGACCCTCGCCGACGGTACGTTCGATGGCCCCGAAGGCGCACTCGAGCAGTGGAAGAACCACGCGGTGCGCATGCGCTACCGCGACGAGCACGCGGAGTGCAGCGAGTACGGACCGTGGAGCACGGACCTCGAGTTTCGCACCGACGACGGCAGCAGCGAGCTGTTCGACGAGAACGTCGTGCGCGACTTCTACCTCGACATCCCTCCGGCGAGCTGGACCGCGATCAATGCCGAGGCCTATCCGCCGGGCTGCGTGCCGTTCAATCGCTCCTACCACACCGGCACGCTGCGCTACGAAGATCAGGTATTCGAAGGGGTCGGCATCAAGATCAAGGGCGGCTGCGGCTCGTCGCGCAACCTCAACGGCAAGGCCTCGTTCAAGGTCAACCTCGAGTGGGACGACCAGGACGTGCC
>JBFIJN010000291.1:0-11096 GCA_041600735.1 Nannocystaceae bacterium | reverse complement strand
CAGCAAGGACACGCCCACGGCCGAGCGCGCCGCGTTCGACTTCAAGCCCGAGGCCGAAGAGAAGCTCTCGCTCCCCGAGGACATCGACCCCGCCGAGGCCCACCAACCGCTGCCGCTCACCGACATCGCCCCGCCCGAGGCACAGTTCGTGGAGTACACGCTCGCCAACGGCATGCGCGTGGTGCTGGTGCAGTCGTCGCAGGTCCCGGTGATGGACGTGCAGCTGATCGTGGGCGGGGGCACGGTCGACGCGGCTCGCCCCGAGCTCGCGGAAGCGGCCCACCGCCTCTACGGATTTCGTGACGACCTCGAGGGACGCAACCTGGCCACGTTCTTCCAGGCCTCGGGCGGGATCTTCTTCGGTGACGTGGGGCCGATGGCCACCACGTTCCGCTCGCGCGGGCTGGCGATCTATCTCGACTTCTTGATCGCCGGCGTCAGCGAGCAAGTGGTGCAGGGCCAGTACCGCACCGGTGCGCTCGACGGCTGGAAGCTGGGCATGTCCGACCGGCTCAAGAAGAAGAGCGCCTCGCAGGAGGTCGCGCGGAACAACGCGTTCTATGCCGCGCTCTACGGCAAGGGGCACCCCCACGTCCGCGAGGTGATCGCCGACCGCAGCTCGCTCAAGGAGATCACGCTGCGCGACGTCGAGAGCTTTCGCGACACCCACTTTCGCGCGGGCAACAGCGCCATCATCATCACCGGTGGCTTCGACATGCAGCTCGCGATCGAGTACGTGGAGCGCTTCTTCGGCGAGCCCAACCTGCGCGACCGCCGGATGAAGTGGCTCGAGCCCAAGGCCACGGCGGAGCGACCCCCGGCCCCCGAGCCCAAGCCCGGCGCGGTGCGGGTGATGACCGAGCTCGACAAGGAGCGGGTCCAGACCGACTTTGCCGTGGCCTACCCGCTGGCGGTGGCCTACGGCGACGACCATGCCGCGCTGATGGTGATGGCGAGCATGCTCAACGAGCAGGTGAGCGCGGTGCGGCAGAAGCTGGGCGCGAGCTACGGCGTCTACGCGTTCCTCGACACCGGGCGGCCGCACATCCGCATGGGCGGCGCGCTCGACAGCGCCCGCGCCGGTGAGGGCTCCGCGGCGATGTTCGCCGCCGTGCAGAGCCTACGCGACGGTGAGGACTTCGATCGGCGCTTCGCATTCGCCCGGCGAGCCGTGCTCAAGGACATGCTCAACGCGCAGGCCGACTCCGAGCTGCTCGCGGGGCGGCTCGCCGAGGCGGTCCGCAACGGGCGCTCGTACGACTACTTCCAGGAGCTGGCGCGGCGCGTGGCCGAGCTCGAGCCCAAGGCGGTCAAGGCCCAGATCGATCGGGTGCTGGTGGATTCCCGCTCGGTCACGCTCATCCAGGGCCCCGCGGAGGGCATCAACAACGTGCTCGCCGCCAACAAGATCACGGGCGAGACCAAGCTGCCCGACGCGGTCCACGACGAGGACGAGGACTAGCCGCGCAACCTAGCGGCTGCGCGCGACGCTGTAGCCCATGAGCCCGAGGAACACGACCACCGGGATCACGTAGGGCACGACCACCATGCCGCCGAGCTGGAAGTTCTCCCAGCCGAGCATGAACTCGCCCCACGCGAGCGCGCCCGCGATCATCAAGGCGCCCATCCCCTCGGGCCAGTCGGTCTCGAGCTTGAGGCCCACCCAGAACACCCCCAGGCCCACGAGCGCCAGGACGAGGGGGAAGACCCACGGCGGCATGCCCAAGAACGCATCCATGCCGTTCTGCGCGAGGTCGGGATTGCTGAGGGCAAAGTTGGCCACGACGATGCCGCCGACCAAGACGACCGCGAGGATGAGGTAGGTCCACATCTTCGCCCGGCTCCCGCCCATGTACTCTTTTTCCATCGGGCGCCGATCGTAACACCGCGGCCCCCAACGATGAAATCGAGGTGACGCCACGGGGGAATGCCGGACACCCTGCGGGTGCTGCCCGACGGCCTGCGCTGCGGGTAACCCGCTAGGGGCTCACCAACCGGGGGGCAGGGTCGCGTCCACGGGCCGCGGCTCGAGGAACACGCTGCGGGCAACGTCGACCCGCTCGGGGTCGGCGTGATCGAAGTAGTCGTCCCGACCGAGGTCGAGCACGAGGCCCCCGGGATCGTAGACCCCCCACGGAGGATCGCTCTCGCCCGCGCGAGGGCTGTACATCAGGTCGCGCTCCGGGGCACGCTCGCCAACGTCGAAGGCGTGGCCGCCCGCGTGCTGATGTGGCGCGAGCGGATCGACGGCACCGAGCGTGTGGAAGAGCTCGTGCAACATGCCGTAGTCGATGTAGCCGAGCACGCCTCCCGGCGCGCCCCAGGGTCCGCTGTCGCACGGGAGCGAGCCCGTTGGCTGGCCTTCGAGGTACATCGCCGCCACCTGATCGACGATGAGCGGCGGATAGGCGCCCCCGCCACACGCATACTCGCTGGTGCCGCCGTAGTAGACCGCATAGAGCTTGTTCGGCGCGAGCGCTCCCATCGCGAGCAGCTCGCGCTCGATGCGATCGCGGACGTAGGCGAACCCGGTCTCCACGCTCGCGGCCGCGTTGGTCCCGTGCATCTGCGCGTCGCTGAGCTCGAGCCGGTGAAAGCCGATGTCGAGCACCCCATCGGCGGTGTCGAGTCGCAGGCTACGGCCTCCGCTCTGCTCCTCGAGCCACGCGGTCCAGCCGAGCACCGAGCCGCAGATCATGCCGTCGAGATCGAGCCCTCGATCGCGCGAGTCGGCCGGCACGACGTAGAGCACCCGAACCTGCGGCTCGCTGCTGTCATCGGCGAGGTCTTCGGGCGCACGACGGCGCGGACAGGCGGGTGGCGACGGCGGGCTGCCGCTCGAGCCACCCGAGTCGACGCCCTCGGAGGTCTCGAAGCTGGTCTGGTTTGGGCCGGTCGAGTCCGCGGCAGTCGTCGCGGTCATCGCGGGGCCAGTCGGCGCGGTGGTCGCCGTGGTCGCCTCGGTGAGCTCGTCGCTGCCATCCGGCGCCCGCGTGCACGCGAGCACCAGACACGTGGTTGCGAGGCCCCGCGCCGCCAACGGCATCGATGCAGCGTAGCCGAACCGCGCGCCGCTCGGCTCGGGGAATCCGATCTCGCACGAAATCCCCGGGCGCACGGCCCACTCACGAATCCCGGGACCCGGTAGACTGAAGGCATGCGTGCTTGGGTTTGGCTTGGATGCCTCGCTTGGATGGTGGCCTGCACTCGCGACAACGGAGCGTTCGACGGCGGGGATGTGGGGGCCTCGTCGGGCGCGAGCGAAGGGACGAAGGGCGACTCGCTCGATGGTCCAGAGCCAGGAACGAGCGCGGCCACCGGTGCGGCCACGAGTGCAGCGGACGGTACGACCACGGCGAGCACGGATCCCGTCACCAGCACCGCCGCCGAGAGCACGAGCACGGGCGAGGGGACCGGCGAGACCGGTTCGCCCTTGGACACCGGGGACCCGGGTCCGCTCCCCAGCAGCTGCTGCAATGTCGAGGCCCCGTGCGAGAACGGCGAGGTCGCGAAGTGCACGTGCAACGCCGAGCCCGCGTGCTGCGGCGCCGACTGGGGCCAGTACTGCGTGGCGGTGGCCGTCTCCGAGGGCTGCGCGATGCTGGATTGCGCTCCGCCGCCGCACAGCTGCTGCATGTACTCCAACGCGCCAGGCTGTAGCGACTTCGAGACCATGGCGTGCGTGTGCGCCGACAGCCCGCAGTGCTGCGAGGGCGGATGGACGCAGCTGTGCGTGAAGGCGGCGTTCGAGTGCCCCTCGAACACCTGCCTGGAATAGCGAGTGGTCCACCCACGAGTGCGCGAAAAGTGTAACGATGCGTAGGACATGCTCGGCCGAGCCGCTCTCACCGCAGCGCTGGCGCTCCTCGGGTGGCTCTCGAGCCACTCGCTCGGGCTCGCGGCGCCGGTGACCTCGCAGGCCGAGACCGCGAGCGCCGAGCCGACCGCGGTGGCCGATGCGTTGAGCGTCGAGCCCGGAGCCACGTGTCTCGAGCACGATCGACTCACGGAGCAGGTGGTCACCTGGCTCGAGCGCGACGAGCTCGACCCGCGTCTCACCATCGTCGTCGAAGGCGATCCGGTCGAGGTTCGCACGCTCCGCTTCACGCTCGAGGATCGTGGCCAGGCGATCGCGGAGCGCAGCTTCGCGCCGGGCCCCTCGAGCTGCGACGACCTCCACGCGGTGGTCGCCCTCGCGATCGCGCTGGCGGTGGATGCCACGGTGCTCGAGTCGGTGGGCATCGCTCCCCCGCCGCAGATCGTTCCCGAGCCCGAGCCCGAGCCCACCACACCACCCGAGCCCGAGCTCGTGCCGGCGGAGCCCGTCGCGCGCGGGCCAAGCCTCGACCTCACCCCTCGCCCGCCGCCGTGGGCGCTGCGGGCGGTCGGCCGGGGCCTGCTCACGGTGGGGCTGCCGCCCACGCTGGGCGGCGGCGGACAGCTGGGCATCGAAGCGGGCTGGCGCGAGCTGGTCGACCTTCACGTGGGCGCGTTCGCATCGTCCGCCGGCTCGCAGCCGGTGGACCAGGCCACGCTCTCGATCACGCTGCTCGCAGCACGCGCCGACACGTGCGTGGGACCGATGCTCGGTCGGGTGCGACCGCGGGCCTGTGTGGGGGCGCTCGCGGGCAGTGCCTTCGCGCGTGGCCGCGGCTTTCGCGAGAACTACCGCGCTACGCTGCCCTGGGTGGCCCTCGCGCTGGGGGGCGATGTGCGGGTAGGGCTTGGCCGGCGCACCGCGCTATCGTTCGGCCTCGACGGCCTCGTCTCCGTCGTGCGACCCGTGTTCGATGTCCGTGAGGAATTCGAGGTGCGACAGCTCCGTGATCTGCCACGCTTTGGCGCCATGCTCGGCGTGGGATTCGTGGTGTCGTTGCGGTGAAGGACGCTGAGGGGCTGGGCCATGGAAGGCGAGAGCCAACACCTCGATGCGGCCGCGCTCTATCGCGCACACGCCAGCTTCGTCGCCCGGTTCTTGCTGCGCTTGGGAGCCCATGGCCAAGACGTCCCCGATCTCACCCAAGAAGTGTTCTTGGTCGCGCACCGCCGCGGTGGCTTCATCTTGGGCCGCGCCAAGCCCACGACCTGGCTCGCGGAGATCTCGTTTCGGGTGTTCTCCGATCGACGCAAGAAGACGCGACGCAAGCTCGAAGACCCCGACATCGAGACCGTCACCGTTGCACCTTCCCACGCCAGCTCGCCCAGCGAGCGCACCGAGAAGCGCCAAGCTCTGGCCCGGGTGCAGTCGGCGCTCGAGACCCTCACGCCCGAGAAGCGCACCGTGTTCATCCTCTACGAGCTCGAAGGCGAGAGCTGCGACAACATCGCGGCCGGCCTCGGCATCCCCGTGGGGACCGTGTACTCCCGGCTCCACTCCGCCCGTCGTGACTTCAGCCGCGCCCACGATCGCCTCGCCGACGACTCCTCGTCCGCGAGCAACGTGCCGCCTGGAAAGGTAGCAGGAGTGCGCGCATGACCCGCGACCCCGTTCGTTTGTTCGAAGACCCCGCGACCTCCGCCGCGCTACGTAGCGACCTCGGGCACGCCGCGGCCGATCAGGTGCAGCTGCACGGGCTCGATCTCGTCGGTGGGCTCGCCAGGCTGAAGAGCGCCACTGCGACCGTCACCGCCAGCACGACGGTGGTCGCGGGCACCTCGTTGCTGGTCAAGGTTGGGGTGGGCGCAGGCCTCGCCGTGGGCGTGGCCTTGTGGCTCGGCCTAGGGGCGACGACGCCCGGATCCGACGAAGGGGATCGAGTCGAAGCTCCAGTGGTCGCCCGCTCGCCGCTCGCCAAGCCCGAGCCGCAACCCCGCGCCAAGGCCACGCCCGAAGCCACGCTCCCGCACCCCGCCGCGCCGACGCCGAGCACCCCGGCGGCCGTCGACGTCACGCCCACCGACGTCACGCCCACCGACGTCACGCCCACCGACGTCACGCCCGCGGAGACCGCGGACGATCTCCAAGACGATCCCCGCCCGACCGAGGTGCACGCGGACCCGCGCCCCGAGCCGCGCCACCGCGAGGCTCGCCCGCGACCGACTCCCGCCGAGCCTGCCGATCCGGGCTCCGCCGATAGCGTGCTGCGCGAGGCCAAGCTCGTGGCCAAGGCGCGATCCAACCTCGCCCGCGACCCGGCCCGTGCACTGGCGCTGGCCGACCAGGCCGAGCATGACTTCCCCGGCGGGCAGCTCGTCGAGGACCGCAAGGCGCTCGCGATCCGGGCCCTGGTTGCGCTTGGCCGCACCAAGGAGGCGGAGGAGCGCGCCGCACCCTTCCTCGCCGAGTATGGGCGAGGAGCGCATGCCGCTGCGGTGCGTCGGGCATTGGCGTACGAGTAGGATCTCGAGGGCTCGCGAAGGGCCTCGCTCCTCGCTCGCGCACGCGTTATCGTTCCACTCGCGGTGATGGGGACGCTGGGGGTGGGGCGAGCACAGCGGGCGGGAGCAGTCTTGCTCTTGCTGGTGGGTGCATGCGAGGTGCATGGCCTCGTCGGCTCCAACGTCGTGCTCACCGCGGGCGGCAGCACCAGCGAGGGCCCCGCCGAGTCCGGCCGCGGCGAGACGGGGTCGATGATCTCGACCTCGGGCACGACGGCCCACCCGGGGACCGGTGGCACCACCATCGGCGTGCACGAGTCGGGCGATGGCGCGACCACGGAGGCCCTGGTGTGGGACGTGGGCCCGGGCGACGGCCCCAAGGTGTGCCTCGCCCCGCTGGGCACGACCTGCGATCAGAACGACGACGACCCCTGGCACGCGCTGGGCGTGGGCTGTCCCGGCTCGATGGATGCCGTCACCAGCTTCACCGGCGATCCGGCCGCGCTCTACGTGCATCGCGGGCTGCTCGGCACCCACGGCGAGTACACGCCTCGGCAGGGCGAGCGCATGGTCATCCTCTCTACGGGCCGCGCCGCCGACGTGCCGCGGACCCACGAGGACCTGCACTGCGATCCGATGCTGTGCCCCAGCACGGCCTTCGACGCGGGCGGCAGCCTACCGGTGCTCCCGGCTCCGATCGACGTGAATCGCGTCGACCCCGTCCGCACCTGCGCCGACGATGCGCAGCTCGTGGGTACTGGCGACTGCTCGAACACCCTGCAGGACCAGTGGTTCGCCGGCGATGGCGCCCACGACTATGCCGAGCTGCGCATGTCGGCCAAGGTGCCCGAGGGTGCGGATGCTTTCCGCTACCAGTTTGCGTTCTTCTCGGCCGAGTATCCGATGTGGACCAGCCAGGGCTCGCCCTGGAACGACATGTACATCGCCTGGCTCGAGTCCGAGGCCTGGACCGGCAACATCTCCTTCGACGAGCTGGGGAATCCGATCTCGATCAACGGCGTGTTCCTCGACTATCTCGACGCCGACTCCTCGCTGTGTACCCGCAGTCCGTGTGTAGCCCCCGAGCTCGATGGGTTCGCGATGGACGGCCACGCGGGAACCCGCTGGCTGGAGACCGTCGCGCCGGTGATCACGGGTGAGGAGATCCAGGTCATCTTCGCGATCTTCGATCTCAGCGACGCGTACTTCGACACCGCGGTCGTGCTCGACGCCGTTCAGTGGGGCTGCACCGACCTGCCCCCGCTGACCACCCCCCAGGGGTGAGCCGACGCCGCCGAAAGAAAAAGTACGGGCCCCGTGAAGGATGGTCCGGGGGTCGACCATGGACTCGGTGATTCTCGAGTCGGCATCCTACGCGTGCGCTCCTGCCATACGCAGCGCTCACGTCGTCTTCTGCGAGTCCCGTCACAATCTTCCGCAGGCCACACACCAAAGCGGGATCGTGGGATGCCTTCTCGAGTCTCCTCGCGCACCACTGGGCGCTAGCGGCCGGTGGACCACTCGTGGGTGATCCACTCGAGCACGGCCGGCGTCCACAGCAGCGCCACGTGCGAGATGCCCTCGAACTCGTGCACCGTGGCCTCGGGAAGCACGCCTTCGGGGCTGCCCAGGCCCACGCCGCGAGCGCTGGCCTGGCGCACCATGCCATCACCGAGCGCGCTGCCGAGTGCGTTCCCGGCCGCGCCGAGCCGCCCGAGCGCCACCCACCAGCGCACGTCGGGTGGAGCGTTGGGGGTTCGCGGCTTGCGGAGCGCCAGCACATCGACGTCGCGATGGCGCCAGTCCTCGTCGAGCACGTACCCGTGGCGCAGATCCTTGATCCCCGCGCTGCGCAGGTTGATCGCCTTGCCGATGATCTTGGTCCACGGGTTCCAGATCGCCTCGAGCGTGAACGCGGCCACATGGGCGACCTGCTCGAGCGGCGCTCCATGCGAAGGCGAGCCGAGCAGCAGCGCCCTACGCACGCGCGAGACCCATGCGTGATTCGCCTCGAGCCCGTAGTGGAGCGCCGAGCGCATCACCAGGCCGCCCATGCTGTGACCCACGAGGGTGATCGACTCGAGCCCGGGGTTGGCATCGCCGAGCGCCTCGATGCGGGCCGCGAGCTCGCGACCGTTGGTCGAGACGTGACGCCCCGTGTTGTAGCGAATGTACACGGGGGTGAGACCGTGGCTCCGCGCGAGCGCAGGGCCGTAGCCCACATGGGTCTCGTCTTCGGGCTCGGGTTGCCACAGGCGCTCGGTCGACGAGAGCCCGTGCACGAACACGCACACGTGCGCCGAGTTGGCGAGCGAGCCCGTCCTCAGCTCGACGCCGCTTCGATCGAGCAGCGTCATGCGGGTCGCGAGCGCCGAGCCGGCGGCCTCGAGCCGATCCCCCAGCATGCCATTGAGCACCGCGAGCGCGTCGTCGCGGCGGTCGGGAAGCGCAGCGAGCAAGCGCTCGGCGAGCGCTACGGGATCGGTGAGAATGGACAGAACACCAGATTACCAGGTCGCCGAGCCACGCAATGAAACGGGCGTGCAACGATCGAGGAGGGGCGAGCGCGCAGGTCCTCGCACAGCCGCGGGCGCTCCGCTGTCTACCGCCCGGGGAACTTGGCCTGCGTGCGCGTGAACGTCCACATGCAGTATGCGTCGCCCTGGGTCTTGCACTTCTCTTCCCAGGTGAACTCGTCCTCGCCCGAGAGCTCGGCGGCCCGCTCCATCCAGCCGGTCACGGCCGCGCAGTGGGCTCGATGGGGCTTGGGCACGCCGCGCAGCTCGAAGATGTAGAGGTCGCGGCTGCTCTCGTGCACGAGGAACTCCCCGGTGTCGAACTGCGTCCGCCACGCGGTTGCAGCACGGTCCACCAGGTGCCCCAGGTTGCCGAACTTGAGCAACAAGCGGTGCACCGTCGTGAGGGTGACATTGCAGGAGTAGCGGCCCATCTCGTGGCAGAGGGCCAGATCACCCTGCCCCAGCACCCGATCGGCGGTGGTCGTCAGGTCGAGCAGCAGGTCGTACGGATACCAGCGTGTCTCGAGAAACCCTACGGCCGTGGCCTCGCGGGTCGTGGGCTGCAGCGCCTCGACCACGCGGGGCCAGGCGTCCTCGCCCTGCGCCTTGATGAACAAGGTGCGCGCCCGCAGCACACTGCCCGTGACCTGCACGAGACAATCATGACACGGACCGGGCCACCGTTCACCCCTCGAGGCTCGCGCGCTGCAGCGTAGCCACGCACTCGATGTGGTGCGTGTGCGGGAACATGTCGACGGGCTGCACCTCGAGCAGCTCATAGCCCGCGTCGACCAGCACTCGCAGGTCCCGCGCGAGCGACTCGGGATCACACGAAACATAGACCACGCGCCGCGGCCCGTGCGCGATGACGGCGTGAAGAGCCTCGGGCTGGCAGCCGCTGCGCGGAGGATCGAGCACGATCGCGTCGACCGGCCCGGGGATGCCGGCCAGCACTTCTTCGGTCTTGCCCAGCACGAGCTCGATGTTGGTCAGCCCCTCGACGTTGATGCGGGCGTCTTGCACGGCTGGCCCGGACTCCTCGATGCTGATCACTTTGCCCACGTGGGGCGAGAGCAGCACGGCAAATGTGCCCACCCCACCGTAGGCGTCGACCACCACGCCGCTGGGTCCGCTGCTCACGCGCTCGCGGACCAGCGTGATCAGGCGCTCGGCCTGGGCGCGATTGACCTGGAAGAACGAGGCCGCCGACACGCGAAAGCGGCGGCCCAGCAGCTCCTCTTCGAGCGCGGCCTGACCGCTCGGCAGCACGTCGGCGACCTGCGCGAGCTTGGGCTGGATCATCAGCGATCGTGCTGGCCCACCCACGCGCACGTTGCACTGGGTGGCCCCCTGCAGGCGCCCGTCGAGCTGGCCCATCACCTCGTTGATGCGGCGCTCCATGATGTAGCAGTGCGGCACCGGCAGGAACTCGCGCCGAAAGTGGCGCACGAACCCGAGGTGTCCGTCCTTGACCGTGAAGCGGCCGTGGTTGCGGTAGTACCAGGGCTCGTCGGCGCCGAGCACCTCGTTGACCGGACCCGCTTCGAAGCCGCCGTGCTCGCGGAGCTGCCGGCGGACCAAGGCCTGCTTGAGCGCGAGCTGCCGCGGGTAAGCCACGTGCTGGAGCTGACAGCCGCTGCACTGTTCGAACAAGGGGCAGCGCGGCTCGACGCGATCGGGCGAGGGCTCGACCACCTCGAGCAGATCGACCGCGATCCACTCGCGACGGTGGCGGCGGATCTTCACCCGCACGCGCTCGCCGGGGATCGTGCGCGAGACGAAGGCCCGCTTGTCGCCCAGCGGGCCCACGCCATCGCCCTTGGGGGCGAGCTCGTCGATGGTGACCTCGACCTCCTGCCCCTCTTCGTGGCCAGGGGCGGGCGGCGGCATCGGTGGACCCTTGCGACGGCGACGACGGCCGCGACCACTTCGATCAGTCATGGAGGTTGCTCCCGGGCTCGGCTGCGACCAGCTCGATGTCGAAGTCGAGCTCCTTCCAGCGGGTGTCATCGAGGCGTGCGAGGTTGTCGAGGATGTACTTCATGCCGTCGTCGTCGCCGCTTCCGTCGAGCGGCAGCTCCCTCCATCGTCGTCGCGCCTGCACGTAGGCCTGCGCCAGCGGGCGCCAGCCGGGGTAGGCCGCTTGCAGGCGCCGCGCCACCGGCAGGATGTCGTCCCAGCTGACCTCGTCGGCCAGCATTCCCGCCGCGACGCCGAGTCGTGAGACCAACACGTAGCGCACCAGCGGCCAGGCGTGAT
>JBFIJN010000290.1:0-11116 GCA_041600735.1 Nannocystaceae bacterium | reverse complement strand
GCGTCGGTACCGACGCGGCGCGTCCTGCTGGAGGTCGTAGCTCGTGCGGACATCGTGGCGAAGTCGCATCGTCGATCCAATGTGAATATGTGCTCGATCTTCTGTCGTTGAGGGAGAAAATCGTAGGATGTCTTCATATTCTCACTTGTTGGTATCTCTCTGCGGCGCGTGCACCCCCAAGGGGCGGCAACCGAGCGAGCAGAGATCACGAGCAGACGAGCCACCGCCCTGATCCTCCCCGACTGTCCCGCGGCGCGGCCCCATTCCGCGTGCAGCCCGAGCTCCGCCACCTCGACTCGAGCAGCCGTGGTCGAGGAGCTCCCGGCGAGTGCGAGGCCCCCGCGCTCGAGATCACGGTGCTCCCTCGTGGCTCGTGGACGCGAGCGCGGGTGAGCTGCACCTCGTCGAGGGCAGCGCTCCGGACGAGGCGCGACGCAACCGATCGCGCGGCCCGAATGCAAGTCATTTGCGGGTCAAACTACGCAAGGATGAGCAATCCCAGGTTCCACCGATGGATGGGTGGACCGATGTCGTAGATGTGCCGAGCTCGCGGCAATCGTGATCTCCTCTCGCGAGTGACCGGTCGAAGCTCGGCCCCCTGTACGGCTGTCCCCCACATTCAGCGAGCCTCCAAATCCGCGAAGATCCGAGGATCTCGCCCTGTCTGCCGATTCCGAGAAGACTCTGATCAAGCCCCCAGGCGCGTGAGAGAGCGATCAGACCCAATTCATCCGACATCTCCAGATCCCGCTCGAGTCCCTCGATCCACCTATCGCAGAGGCGGCCTCGTCCTGTATCTTCGTCCCGTGGATTGGCTACGCAGGAGCTTGGTAGGGGTCTTCATTCTCAGTACGGCGTGCTCTGACGATGTGCCTGGCATGGTGACCTCGTTTGGCGTACCCACCACGACGGATCCAACGTCGACGGGACCCGCGAGCGACACCGAAGCCCAAGAGACGACCCCGGTCACGACCATCGATCCCGCGACCTCCACCAGCAGCGGACCGGCCGACACCACGGCGGCCGAGTCGACCACCTCGGGCTCGTCGAGCGAGACCACGGGCCCCGGTCCCTTCTGCGGCGATGGTCTGGCCGACGAAGGCGAGGACTGCGACGGCGAGGACCTCGCAGGCGCAGACTGTGAGGGGCAGGGCTTCCTCGCGGGCACGCTGGCGTGCACGGAAGAGTGCACGTTCGACACCGCAGCCTGCGTGGATCGCCTGTGCGGCAATGACACGATCGAGGGCAGCGAGGACTGCGATGGGGCCGACCTCGGCGGCGAGACCTGCCAGACGCAGGCGTTCGACGCCGGAACGCTCGGATGCGCAGGCGACTGCACGTTCGACACCAGCGGCTGCGTGTCGTTCATGTGCGGCAACGGGATGCTCGAGGGCGCAGAGGAGTGCGACGGCGCCAACCTCGACGGCCAGACCTGCCTCACGCAGGGCTACGACGCCGGCATGCTCGGCTGCGCGGGCGACTGCTCGTTCGACACCAGCGGCTGCGTGGCCTACGTGTGCGGCAACGGGATGCTCGAGGGCATGGAGCAGTGCGACGGCGCCAACCTCAACGGGCAGAGCTGCGTGAGCCAGGGCTTCGACGCCGGCATGCTCGGCTGCGCCGGCGACTGCACGTACGACCAGAGCGGCTGCATGATGTTCTCGTGCGGCAACGGAGTGGTCGAGGGCGCCGAGTCGTGCGACGGGGCCAACCTCGACGGACAGACCTGCGTGAGCCAGGGCTACGACGCCGGCATGCTGTCGTGCGCGGGCAACTGCACGTTCAACACCGCGGGCTGCGTGAACTACGTCTGCGGCAACGACATGATCGAAGGCACGGAGCAGTGCGACGGGGTCGACACCGCCGGGCAGACCTGCGTCTCGCAGGGCTACGACGCGGGGTCGCTCTCGTGCGCCGGTGACTGCACGTTCGACACCAGCAACTGCGTGACCTACGTGTGCGGCAACGGGATGGTCGAGGGCACCGAGTCGTGCGACGGAGCCAACCTCAACGGGCAGACGTGCGCGTCGCAGGGCTTTGGCGCCGGCATGCTGGCCTGCACGCCGCAGTGCCTGTTCGATACCTCGGGCTGCACCAACCCGATGTGCGGCAACAACGTGCGCGAGGGCGCGGAGGTCTGCGACGGCGCCGACATCGGCGGGCAGACGTGCGCGTCGCAGGGCTTCCCGGGCGGTGGTGCGCTGGGATGCCAGGGCAACTGCGCGGCCTACGACACCAGCGGGTGCGTGGGCGCGTGCGTCGACGAGGACATCGGCGGTGCCACGGGGCCCGCCGTGACCTCGGGCAATACCGCCGGTGACGACAACGACCTCGACGGATCGTGTGGTGGCGCCGGTGGCAACGATCGAGTCATCCGCTTCACCGCGGGGGTCGCCGGAATCTACACGTTCGATACGTTCGGCTCGGGCTACGACACCAAGCTGAGCCTCTACTCCGATTGCTCGACCGAGATCTCGTGCAACGACGACACGGCCGGCCTGCAGTCGCAGCTGGTGCTCAACATGGCGGCGGGGCAGTCGGTCCTGGTCGTGGTCGACGGCTTCAACGGCGCCACGGGAGCGTGGGTCCTCAACATCACGGCACCCGCCGGAGGGTTCGCGTGCTCCGACCAGAACATCGGCGGCGCGGTGGGCCCCGCGGTGGCCTCGGGCAACACGGCGGGCTCCGACAACGACCTCGACGGGTCGTGCGGAGGCCTGGGCGGCAACGATCACGTGATGACCTTCACCGCCCCCGCGGCCGCCACGTTCACGTTCGACACGTTCGGCTCGGGCTACGACACCAAGCTGAGCCTCTACTCCAACTGCGCGAACGAGATCTCGTGCAACGACGACACCGGTGGCTTGCAGTCACAGCTCGTGCTCGCAATGGCAGCCGGGCAGGTGGTGCTCGTGGTGGTCGACGGCTTCAACGGCGCCACGGGACCGTGGGTCCTCAACATCACCCAGAGCTGAGGACCGAGCGTACGCGAGGCGGCTGTAGCGTCAGCGCCCGACAACGTCGGGGGCTGACGGCCGACGCCCCTTCTCCTGCCCCGTGCCCGCGTCGAGCAGCACCTCGAACCACCCACCCGGTGGGTCCATCTCTGCACTCACCTTCAGCACAGGGCCCTCGACTCCAGCGAACGTGATCCCATCCACGGCTACGTTGCGCGCATGCCAGCGCAGCACGAGCCCGGCGTCATACGCTCGCACGTCCGTCCAGCCCAGCACGAACAGCAGCTCGACCTTGGCTCCCTCGAGCTCCACCGTGCCGAGCGCCAGCTGCCCGAAGTGGTCGGAGCCCAGCTCCATGGTCGCATCGAGCGCTCCCGTCGCCAGCTCGAGCACGTGAACCCGATCGCCGGCTCCGGCCACGACTCGGTGCGCGCGGGTCCACACGATCGCCTCGCGAAAGGGGTTCCTGCGAGCGACCTCGCCGAGGTCCAGCTCTACCCGCCAGCGCTCGATGCCGTGCGCGCGCAGTGAGCAGGCACCATCAGCCGCCAGCGTGACCTCGAGCTCGTCCATCGCCAGCGAGCTTGCCAAGCGCGGCGGGGCGATCGCAACTGCACCACGCCCTGCTCGAGGTCACCGAGCAGGGCGTAGCGCCCAGCCTCCGATGGGCTCAGTCCGGCGCGACCTCGAGCGCCTTCTGCCACACCTGGGCGAGGTGCTCGGCCGAGCTGAACAGCGGGGTTGCATCCCGCGCGGTGAGCCCGACGTTGTCGAGGTCCTGGAGGAAGTCGGGCAGCATTCCGTAGTGCGCGACGCCGTCGCGGTTGATGTCCCAGCTGCGCGTGCCGTCCTTGTGGCGAACCAGCGGCGCGTTGTTGTCGGCCGTCGCGGCTCCCCTGATGCGGCCTCCGGGACGCGCCGCCTGCACCGTGCCGCCGTCGTAGGTCACCCGATTGCTCTGCGCGGAGCAGTGATTGTCGTCGTACTTCGCGTCGGGTCCGAAGCGCGGTCCGGGCCCCGGGACGAGGCCGTTGATGTCGCTGCCCAGACCCACGAAGGCGCCGCCCATCTTCTCGAGCGCATAGAGGTAGTTGTTGGCGAAGCGTCGCGACGAGCCCCCGCAGCTGTTGGCGATGGTCGAATTGGTCCACCCGCGTCCGCCGCGACTGGCGATCGCGGTGGCGAAGCTCGGGGTGTTGCCCTCGTCCTTCTCGTAGCCCCAGCCCACGCCGACCATGCCCCCGAGGTTGATGAGCCGCTCCGCCTGCGCGTCGCTGCGCTGGTTCTCGCTGCCGTGGCCCGGGGCCGACATGGCTCGGAACGTGTTGTGCCCCGAGACCAGCGGATAGCCGCCCTCGATCGACTCGGCCAGGTCGAGCACGTCGCCCACCATCTTCTCGGACATGTGGTCCAGATCGATGATCATGCCCAGTCGCATCATCTCGCGGATCGCTACCCGCCCCTTGGACTGTAGCGTGCGCTTGTTGCGGTGCCCGCCGGGCACCGTCTTCCACACCTCCGTCGCCGGGTCCGGCGTGAGGAAGAAGCGCGTGAGCACCTTGTACTCGGACTCGCCCTCCAAGAACACCCTCATCGGCAGGCCGGTCGGGCTGGGCATGTTCTCGATCGCCGCCACGGCGCCGGCTAGGCCCACGGACCACACGTTGTCGAGCGGCAGTCCGATGCGCTTGGTCACCAGCGGATCGGGGGCGTGCTCGATCTGGAACGACATCCCCGGCACGGCCGCCCCGATGTCCGGCGGCAGCGGCTGCGTGGCGGAGAAGCGGTTGGCATAGTTGAACATGTCCTCGTACACCGCGGCGCCGCCGAACTTGTTGTCGGTGACGTGCACGGGGAAGATGTAGCGCACCCCCAGCCCGTGCAGGCGCTGGATCTCCTTGCGGACCGCGGAGTCGCTCGAGGACACGTTGGCGAAGTTGAAGTTGCCGATGTTGTCGACCTCGATGCCGAGGACCACCGCGAGCTTGCCGCGACGCACGATGTCGCGCAGCTCGGCCGGATCGCGGGCGATCTCCATGAAGGAGTGGCGATCCACGAAGTCCTTCATGAACTTGATCTGAGCGTTGGCGCTGGCCTTGTCGTCCTTGGGGTTGTCTCCGTCGAGGACCTCGGCGAGCAGGTGGTTGTTGACCGCCAGGCCGACCATCACGCGCAGACCACCCTTGTGGGCGCGCTCGATCCACTCCACGCGCATCTGCTGGTGGGTCACCGTGGTGAAGTGGGGCCAGTGGCGAAAGCCCGGCGCGCCCGTGTGGGGATGATCGAGATCGGCGGTGTGCTTGTAGATCCCGTCGGTCATCGTGATGACGGCCATGCGGATGTAGTTGCCGCAGGTGTTGTCCAGGCCCCATCCGCCGTGGGTGCAGTTGCAGTTCTCCAGCGAGGCCATCGATCCGTCGGGCTCGCCGTGCATCAGCTTCTTGCCGAACCCGAGGTGGCTGGCCGGGTGCGTGTGCATGTCTGCGATGCCCCACACCGGCGAGTCCCAGTCCACGAACCCCAGCGTCGCCCCGTCGCCCTTGCGGAACACGTGCGGCTTGACCTGCTTGATGTTCTTCTTCCCCACCTTCACGGTGGTGAGGCTCGGCTTGGTGTCCTGGAACTGGAAGTCGTCGACGTTGATGTGCGCCCAGTGGCCTGCCTTGTTGTCGACGATGCGGATCCGCAGGGTCTTGCCGCGGCGCGAGCCGAGCGTCCACCACTCGCGGCGCAGGAGCTCGTGATCGTGCCCCGTCTTCACCGTCCCCGACACGACCTTGTACGTGCCGTCGGGGAAGGTCTCGGTGCCCCCCTTCGTCACCTTCTCGAGCAGCTCCACGCGAAGGTGCTGGGCATCGTTGCCCCCGCCCACCAGGAACGTGATGAAGTTCTTGTTGGTGGAGAACGGCTTGGAGGTCAGGGTGCCGGTTCGTCCATCGCCGGCGGTCGTCCCCGCGGCGACGTTCTGGTTCGGTCGCTTCTCGTACGTCCCGATCCACCGGGTGCCCTTGTGACCGACGGGGTAGCTCACGTCATGCCAGTAGTCGCCACCCAGCGGCATCGACTGCGCCGTCGATCCATTGATCACCCGGTGAGCGGCCACGTTGTCGCCCCACGTGGGCTGGTCGTCGAAGGCATTGCCCGTCTTGGTCCAGCCGTCGAGGCCGCGCTCGAACCCGAAATTGTCGATGTTCAGCTCCGGCGCCGGCATCCCGGGACCCCCGGGTCCCATGGGCGGAGGCATCTTGGGGCCCGGCACGGTCGGCAATGTGGGTCCCTTGGGCGCCTTGGGAGCGGCTGTCGCGGGCACGGACACGAGTAGACCGAGCATGCCGAGTGCTGCGAGATGAGCGGTGCGGGGAACGCGTGGGACCATTGCACAGTTGTAGGTCATCTGTTGGCCACGCAAAAGGGGCCCAATTGAGGGGAAAACCCCTAATTGTCGTATGAGGCGCGTGATTTCGTGCGGATCCCTCCATGCGTGAGTGCCATTTGCGGGCTGATGCCTACAATTTCATCCAGACACGCGTGAATTCACTCATATCCAGATATCTTCGCCACACTCCGGTAGTGCCGCTGGAACTGCGCGCCCGGTTATGATCACGGGGCCGCCGAGCGACGCGCGGCTCCCGTGCCTACGCTCAGCGACGACTCCATGCTGGCGCCCACCGTGGCGCCCGATCAGCCGGCCGAGCCGGCGGGCAATCTCGGGCTGCAGAAGATCGATCGCAAGCGAGTGCTCGCGTCGATGTTCGGGGAGCGCGACGCCGAGCCGGAGCTCTACGGTCGCTTCCGTGTGGTGCGTCGCCTGGGTCGGGGCGGGATGGGCACGGTGCTCGAGGCTCACGATCCTCAGCTCGATCGCCCGGTGGCGATCAAGGTGCTGCACGAGCGAGCGAACGGCGGGCACCAGCAACGGCTGATGCGCGAGGCCCAGGCGCTGGCCCAGCTCTCGCACCCCAACGTGGTCCAGGTGTTCGAGACGGGGGAGGCGAGCGGTCGGCTCTTCATCGCGATGGAGCTGGTCCGGGGCCGCTCGCTCAAGGACTGGCACCAGCAGCCGCACGCGTGGCTCGAGTGCCTCGAGGTCTACCTGCAAGCGGGGCGCGGGCTGGCGGCCGCTCATGGGGTGGAGATCGTGCACCGCGACTTCAAGCCGGCCAACTGCATCATCGACGAGGCGGGACGCGTGCGCGTGCTCGACTTTGGGCTGGCGCGGGGGCGAGCCGATCGCGACGAGCCGGGTGGCGACGAGCCGATCCACGACCCCACTCGGCTCGCCACGTCCGATGAGCACGATGGGACCGCCAGCGCTCGTGGCAGTAGCGCTTCGGGTCGCGTGATCGACCAGCGGCTCACGCAGAGCGGTGCGCTGCTTGGCACGCCCGCGTACATGGCCCCGGAGCAGGCTCGCCGCGCGACGGCCGATGCACGCGCGGATCAGTACTCGTTCTGCGTGGCGCTCTACGAGGCGATCTACGGCCAGCGGCCGTTCGTCGAGCTCTCCAGCCTCTTCGAGCACGGGGACCACGAGCCGCTGCCGTTCGCGATCGCGGCGAGCCACGCCGACTTGCCGCGCGCACCCAAGTGGTTGCGGCAAGTACTGGCGCGAGGGCTCGCGCCGCGGCCGGACGATCGCTTCGCTACGATGGAGGCGCTGCTCGATGCGATCGAGGGCCACCTGCGAGCGCGGCGACGACGGAGGATCGTGCTCGCGGTGGCGGGGAGCCTGGCCGCCGGGTCGGCGGTCGTCGGGGTCGGGCTGGGGATCGGCGTCGAGGTTCGCGATGCTCGGCGGAGTGCCGAGTGCGAGGCGCTCGGGGCCTCGATCGGCGAGCGCTGGGACGACCCGACCAGGGAGCGGCTCGCCGCCGGCTTCGCCCAGGTCGGGGGCGACTCGACCTGGGCCCGCGTCGAGCCGCGGCTCGCTGCGTGGACCGGTGCGTGGCGCGAGGCTCGGACCGACGCGTGCATGGCTGCGTACGACGAGCCCGAGCCCGCGCGCCGGCGGGCGAGCTGTCTCGATCGTGGTCGCTGGGAGCTCGAGGCGCTGCTCGACGTGTTCGCCAGGCCCGATCGCACGACCGTGATCGAGGCGGTGACGGCCGCCGCGGACCTGCCCGAGCTCGAGCGCTGTCGTGATCTCGATGGTCTCGCCGCCGATGTCTCGCTGCGGCCCGTCGAGCCCGAGCCGGAGGCGCAGGGGATCGGGCTGCGTCGCGAGCTGGCGCGGGTGCTCGCCCTCGAGCGAGCCGGCCGCTACGACGAGGCGCTCGCGCTCGCCGGGGAGTCCGTCGAGCAGGCCCGAGCGCTCGCCGATCCGGTGGTCGAGGCCGAGGCGCTGGCCAAGCTCGGCACCGTGCAGTGGCGCCGGGCCGAGTTCGCGCAGGCCGAGCAGACGCTCCAGCAGGCGCACTTCTTGGCCGGTCGCGTCGAGCACGACCGCGTGGCCCACCAGACGGCGCGGGACCTGGCGTGGGTCGTCGGCGTCCGCCTGGCGCGGCCGCGAGAGGGGCGGGTGTGGCTCGAGCACGCGCGCACCGATCTCGCGCGGTCGGGCGGGGACCCCGATCGCGATCCCGAGCTGCTCGTGATGCTCGGCGAGCTCGAAGACTTCGAGGGGCGGCCGGAGCAGGCGCTCGCGGCCCACGAGCGGGCGCTCGCGCTCCGCGAGCAGCGGCTCGGTGCGGATCATCCCGAGGTCGCGGACTCGCTCATCAACCTCGGGCGCATCCAGGGCGCGCTGGGGGACGAGCGCGCGCTCGGAACCCTCGAGCGCGCGCGGGCCGTCGCCGAGTCTGCGCTGGGACCCGCCCATCCCACGGTGGCCGGTGCCGACCACGAGCTCGGTGTGGTGCTCGTGGGGCTCGGTCGCGTCGAACAAGGGATCGTGGCCTATCGCCGGGCGCTCGAGGTTCGCGAGCGGGCGCTCGGTCCAGACGACCCGGGCCTGGCCACGATGCTCAGCAACCTCGCCGCGGCCCTCACTGGGCACGGCGAGCTCGACGAGTCGCTGCGGCTGCTCGAGCGAGCGGTCGCCGTGCTGGAGCGCGCGCTGGGTCCCGAGCATCCCGACACCCTCGTGGCTGCGATCAACCTCGGGGTGGCCGAAGCCGAGGTCGGCCGGGTGCGCGAGGGGATCGCTCGGCTGCGGGCGGCGCTCGTGCAGGCCGAGCGGGTGATCGGGCCCAACGATCCGGTCGTCGCGGCAACGCTGGTCAACCTCGCCCACTGGCTCGAGCACACCGGTGCGATCGAAGAGGCGATCCCGCTGCGTCTTCGCGTGATCGAGCTCGACGAGGCCGAGCTCGGGCCCGTTCACGCGCAGGTGGCCAAGGACTTCGAGGCGCTGGCGCGGGACTACCTGAGGGTCGACGACGCGGAGCGGGCGCTCGCCAGCGATGAGCGGGCGCTCGAGATCCGGGCCGAGCTGGCCCGGCTGCGGCCCGCGGGGTCGAGCCCAGCGACCCCGTAGGCGTGCCTCAAGCGCTCACGGTCTCGTTGATCCGCTCGGTCGGATTGCCGAACAGCACCATGCCGGCCCACGACACGTCGCCCGTCCCGCTGCCGCCGCGGCGCCGCTCCCAGGTCGCGCGCACGCGGGTTCGCGCGAGGCGGAGCGCAGCCCCGATCGTCGAGCGCTTGAGCAAGAGGTTGCGGTAGAGCTCGGTCGCGAGCATGCACGCCGACTCGTCGAGGACCCGCCACAGCGGGCCGACGTAGGCGTTGACCCCCACGCGAATGCAGGCCTCGGCCATGCCGTAGATCTCGCCCTGGTAGACCGAGGCGGCGCGGTCGTCGGTCATCGCCGAGTTGCACGCGTTGGCGAAGATCAGCCACGGCGGGCTCTCGGTCCATGCGAGGGTGTTGCGCAGCTCGGTGGCGGTGAGCAGGCCATCGCTGAGCAGCCACCCGCTGTGCTCGGGCTGGTGGCTGTCGTAGGTGCCGTGGCCGGCGAAGTTCAGCACGTCGTAGCTGCCCTCGCGCACGAGCCGGCGCAGGGCAGCACGCGTCATCGTGGTGCCGATGAACGCATCGCGCTCGCGCTCGAAGTCGAGCTCGCCGGCGAGCTCGCCCACCAGCGTCTCGCAGAGCGAGGCGATCTGCTCCGCCTCGGCTCGGGCCCCCTCGAGGCGACCACCGCTCGGGCGGCGGGGATCGCCGACGATCAACACGCGGATCGGATCGTCGCGACGAATCCGCCGCACCGCGCGGTCGGACCACATCTGGCGGCCCACGGCGAAGCGCTCGGCGAGCAGCTCGTGCGGCAAGCCAGGGGCTCGCGGCGGCAGCCTCATCAGCTCCCAGGGGTAGCGCATCAGCTCGCGCGGGAGGGCGAGCGCGAGGTGGGCATCGCGACCGCGATCGGAGCCGAGCGTGGCGACCCGCTCGCGCTCGATCTGCTCGTGGAGCTCGTTGATCACGTCCTCGGCGAGGCTGGCCCCGAGCGACTCGAGGTAGCGCCATCCTTCGCCCGTGGTCGAGCCCTGGGCGATCACGTGGCTCAGCCCCGCGAGCGAGCGATCGACGGTGGCCAGGTCGACCCGGCTGTGGTGTCGCACGAGCACGGCGCTCGACGCATTGGAGCCCAGGCGCAGCTCGTAGCCGCTGCCGCTCGCGTCGCTCTCGAGGTCGAGGCGCATCAGCGGGGGCGGGCCGAACGTGGTGAAGTAGTGCGCGGCGTCGTCATCCCCGATCGCCTGCTCGAGCTGCTTGCGGCGCGCCAAGGTCGGGGCAAAGGCGATGCCGAGCGAGGCCAGCCCCCACAGCGCCGATGGGTTCGAGGCGCCCGAGCGTCGGACGAGCCTCCACGCCGTGAGCAAGGCGTGGAGCCGCACGTCTTGGTGGAAGCTGAGCTCGCGATAGTCCGCGGGCTGACCCGCCGCGGTCGCGATGCGAAGGTGTCGGGCGTGCTGGCGCTCGTCTGCGTCGGCGGGCGGCTGGCCGATCCACAGCGGCGCGCCCCCTTGCTCGATCGGGGAGCCCGGCCAGCGAACCCAGTTGTAGACCGTGCCCAGCGTCTCGTAGAGCGCGGTCGCGAGCGGCGTCCACCCGTGCGCGTTGGCGTAGTGCACGATCCCCTGCGGCTGCTCGCGCATCTGCGCGGCGTTGACGAGCTCGATCAGGGTGCCCTCTTCGAATCCCGCCTCGAGCGCGGC
>JBFIJN010000289.1:0-11139 GCA_041600735.1 Nannocystaceae bacterium | reverse complement strand
CCTCGAGACCGCGCAGCCGCTGCTCACCACGCCGCAGGCACCGCCAGCCACGCTGGCCCACGCCCGCTTCGCGCTCGCCCGCGCGCTGGTGGCCGACCAGCCCACGACCGACGACCTCGCCCGCGCGCGACAGCTGGCCGAGGATGCGCGCGTGGCCTTCGACGACGACGACCCGCGCCGCCAAGCAGTGAGCGCGTGGCTGGCCGCCCGCGCCCGCTGACGAGGCCGCAGACTCGAGCCGCAGACTCGAGGCCGCAGGTCGAGGCAGCAGACTCAGGGCAGCAGACCGAGGCAGCAGACTCAGGGCAGCAGGTCGAGGCGTCGCGCGCGAGCGCGGATCTCCTCGTCGGCCCCGTGCACCATCGCGAACGTGGCCGCACGGATCCACATGCCGTTGCGGACCTGTCGCCACACGACGAACCCCGGGTGATCCTCCCACGCGTCGGGCAGCTCGTTGACGCGCGGCAGCGGGTGCATCACCACGCAGTCGGGACGGATGAGCTCGCGGTACGCGGCCTTGAGCACGTAGGGATCGCTGCTGCCCAGCTCGGTGGGCGGCCCGCCCGAGTCCCACTCTTGCTGGAGCCGGGTGACGTAGATCGCGTCGAGCCGGCGCCCGTGCTCGCGCAGCATGCTCTCGAGCGTCTCGTTCACCCGCACCTCGATCCCGTGCCGCTCGAGGTACGCGAGCAGATCGCGATCGGGCACGAACTCCTTGGGCGACACGAAGAACACCCGCGGCTGGTCGAACTTCGTCATCAGGTACGCGAGCGAGCGCGCCGCGCGGTTGCGCGAGATGTCCCCGATGATGAGCACCGTCTTGCCGTCGATGCCGCCGCGCTCGGCGAACGAGTAGCGCAGCGTGTACACGTCGAGCAGCGATTGCGTGACGTGCTGGCTGCGGCCGCTGCCCGCCGAGATCACCGGGATCGGCCGGTAGCTGCGCGAGAGGGCCCAGGCCGCGCGGGTCGCGAAATCGTCCTCGTGGTGCCGCACCACGATCGCGTCGAAGAAGCTCGACAGCGTACGCACGGCGTCCTCGACCGACTCGCCCTTGGCGAACGACGAGGTGCTGAGGTTGGTCACCGTGCGACTGGTAGCTCCCAGCTTGTCGGCGCCGGCCAGGAACGACTGCGCCGTGCGAGTGCTCGGCTGCGAGAACAGGTGCATGACCCGGTAGCCCGACAGCACCCCTCGCAAGAAGCCTCGCCCCTCGCGGTGCCGATCGAGCCGGCGGATCGCGGTGGCCGTGTCGCACAGCGACTCGATGTCGGGCCGGCCGAACTGCTGGCTCAGCAGCACGTGGAACGGGCGCCCATTCTGTCCGAGCACCTGCCTGCGCGCCGCCGAGTCGCGCAAGCTGGCGTGGAATTCCTCGTAGCTCATCCCCTTGGACACGCGCGGACTCTACCCGATCCGCACCGAAGCGCTCGCCACAACCGTTGACTTTCCACACGCGTCCTCTCGCGCGGATCCCCGAGGCGTTGGCGCCGCGAGCCCGCGCGAGTCAGCGACGCAGCGCGACCGCCAGCTCGACCGCGATCAGAAGCGGACGCGCAGGCCGCCCAGCGTCGGCTGTAGTGCGACCTTGGCCTTCTTGGCGTTGCGCTCGCGCTCTTCGTCACGCGAGCGGGCGTCGGCCCGATCCTTCTTGTCGCGCACCGCCCCGAGCACGCGCAGGGTAATCCCTACCGGCAAGATCGCGGCCGCCGCGATCAACGTGCCGAAGGCGACCTGCCCGCTCACCAGGAATCCGTCGCGTCGCCGAGCGTCCTCCTGCGCGGTCGCCAGGTTGATCCCGCCGGGGGCGGGCGTCGCCGTGTCGAGCACGAACTTGTGGCCGAGCCGCGACACGAGCGCCGCGACGCCAGCACCCAGGGTCACGCCACCGACCACGATGAGCGTCGTCCCCGAGATGTTGAGGGCCTTGGTGGTGCGCCGCCGCTGCTGCCAGGCCAGCTCCGCCTCGGTGGGCCCGCCCGGCTGCACGATCACGGGGCGGTTGGCGTCCGCGATCTTGCGCTCCTCGATCACGATCTGCGCGTCGATGGCCTTGAGGATGTTCTGGATCTCGACCTGATCGTAGTCCTCGACCAGCCGCATGCGCTTGTCGTAGTTGCGGAAGAACAGCGCCGCCTGCCGCAGGTGATCGATGTCGGGATCGGTGTCGAACCACTTCCAGTGGGCCTGCCCGAGGTTGTAGAGCAGCTGCTCCTCCTTCGAGAGCTCCCACGCGCGCTGGAACTGCTCGATGGCCTCGCCGTACTTGCCCAGCTCGTACAGGTCACTGCCCTCGCGGTACGCCGCCTCGGCGTTGGCGCGATCGGCCGCGGCCGGATCGAGCACCAAGCCCGCGGTGCTCACCCCCGGATCTTGTTCCTCGCCGAAGTCCTCGGGGGGCTCGACGTCCTCCTCGAGCGGCATCTCCTCCGGCACGTCGATGGGCTGGTCCTCGACCGGCTTGCTGCGGGCCGGCGCGGCTTGGGCCGCAGCCGGCACCCCCGCGAGCGCCAGCGCGAGGGACAGCACGCCGCTCACCCCACGAACGATCGATCGCGTGCTCATCCGCCCGCCCCTCCGCCGAGCGTGCACTCGGTTCCATCGGCCTCGGCCCCGGTGCAGGCCTGCTCGCCCGCGACGCACCCGCTGGGCGTCGTCCACAGCGCGCCGTTCAGGCCAAAGATGGCGTCGAAGAACGCCGCGTCCTCGGCCGAGACATCGGGATTGGTCGCAGGATCGAGGCAGCGATCGAAGTAGTCCTGGCATACCTCGGGCTGCCCGCACGACTGGCACTCGTCGGCGGGCAGCAGCTCCTGGCAGCTCGGCGCCTCGCACGTCGAGCACTGCAGCACCACCTTGACCTCGACCGGCCGCGAGACCACGAACTCGCCGTCGTCCTCGCCGTCGCCGTCGACGTCGCCCTTGGTGTTGCGCGCCACCGCGAACTGCTGGGTCGTGATCTCGTGGCACAGGCTGGGCACCTGGCCGCAGATCGCCTCGTCGACCACGAACCCGAAGCGGATGTTGCCGGTGACCTCGCCCTCGAGGTCGCCGATGAACGTCCACTGCACCTCGTCGGAGTCGCCGAAGCTGATGCCGCCGCCCACCACGTTCATCCCGGGCGCATCGAAGTCGAGATCGATGGGGAACGCCGACCCGGGGTGCGCGACCACCTTGGTGAGGTTGCGGGTGACGCCGATCGAGGCGTCCTCGGCGGGGTCCACCAGCGGCTCCTGGCCATCGCCGCGATCGAACGTGCTCCCCCCTCCTCCGGAACCGGCGATCACACTCGCGGGATCCTTCCCGCCTGGATAGGGATCGAGCAGCGTGCACCCTAGCCCGAGGGCGAGGGCGAGCGGCACCGTGACGTGGGCCCAGTGCGACATCGTGGGCCGTCTATAGCACGGTCCCAAAACCGCCGGATCCGCCCCTGCGCATGCGTAAGGGAAACGCTCGCGCGATCACGGCCTCAGCCGGGGGCAACGCCAGGCTCCGCCGCATCGACCGACCACACCCAGTCGTCGAGCAGCACCAGCGAATCGAAGATGTGCCCGGTCGTATCCCAGATCGCAAAGCGGATCTCGAACACCTCGCCCGGGGTCACGTTGCCGCTCATCCGCAGCCAGCCGGTACCACCGCCCACCGGGACCTGCGAGGACGGAGTGCAGCCGTTGCTCGCCGACACGTCGAAGCCGGTGCCGGCGAGCAACGCTTCGCCCACACAGCCCGTGTAGTTCATCGGCGCGGGGCCCTGGCAGCCGATCTGGCCGTTGCGGCACTGCGTGAACAGCCCATCGGCGACCATCGCGAGGTTCACCCCCACGGGCCACAGCGTCGCGCCGTCGTCGTAGATCGCGATGTTCTTGTCGGCCGGGTTGTTGGCGGTGGAGTCGACCAAGGTCACGAAGAAGTCGTTGTACTGGCTGCACGCCCACTCGGGGTACTCGGCCGAGTAGAAGAACGTCATCACGCTGAACGAGCTGGCGTTGGTCGGGGCCCGCATCCGCAGCGTGAGCATGACGGAGTCGTTGGCGGTCGTGCCCCCAGGCGCCGGGCAGCCGGGCGGATTGGGGAACGAGCCTCCGTTCGCCGCGAGCCAGTCGGCGGGGGCCTGACACGTCGTATTGAGGTTGACCCCCGGGTTCTGGAACGGAGCGTAGGGCGGAGCGACGTCGTCGGCATCGGCGGCATGACCCGAAGACAGCACGACCAAGCGGTCACCGTGCTCGGGATCGACGTACGTGCCAAAGCCCGGCCGTAGCGCGCGCTGCACCTGGGCGGGCGAGCCATTGCCGTCGGCGAGGGTGAGCGACGCATCGATCACGCCCCAAGTGCGATCGGCCGGGTTCGCGGGATTCTCCGCCGTGGTCTGGCACAGGTCGAGCGCGCGCGCGTAGTGGAACGCATTGGCGGTATCGCTCGGCAGCCCCAGATCGCAGGCCTCGGGCGGCTCGTCGATCAGGCCGTCGCAGTCGTCATCGAGATCGTTGCCCACGACCTCGTAGGCCCCCGGGTTGACGAGGTGGGCGTTCGTGCACCCGCCGCCGTCGATGTCGCAGCAATCGTTGCTGCACTGGCCGAATCCGTCTCCATCGAGATCCGAGTCGTCGACGGTGCCGTCGCAATCATCGTCGACGCCGTTGTCGCAGTTCTCGGAATCGGGCACGACCTCGTCATCGCACCACAGCTGCCAGCGGCCCTCGGCGTTGCAGGTGTTGATGCCGGCCCTGCACGCACCCACGCCCTCGGTGCCCGCGGGGCCCGAGTAGCAGGGGCGCGTGTCCTGATAGACGCACGGCGGTCCACAGGTGCCCTGCTCGATGTCGCAGATCTCTCCCGCGGGGTCATCCACGCAATCGGCGTCGGCGTTGCACACGTCGGCGCTGCCCGTGCTGTCGAGCGGGCCCTCGGTGGCGGAAGTCGTGGGGCCCGACGTGGTGCCGTCGACCGAGCTCGCGGTCGCGGTCGCGGTGGCAGAGAAATCGATCCCCGCATCGTCGGAGCCAGGGCAGCCGACGAGGCTCAACGAGAGCACGGGTGAGAGGAGAATCGACGCGCGCACGTGACCAAGCCGACCGAAGTCCATCGACACCTCCATTCATTATCACGCTTTGTGGACGGCGCGCTCACCGTTCGCTCGTGGATCGCCGGAACAGACGCGACCCCGGTCACTCCCTTGGC
The DNA here is from genome assembly GCA_041600735.1 of Nannocystaceae bacterium. Taxonomy (GTDB): domain Bacteria; phylum Myxococcota_A; class Polyangia; order Nannocystales; family Nannocystaceae; genus Paraliomyxa. The sequence continues at coordinate 5,958 of JBFIJN010000289.1, read as the reverse complement.
GTCGTGTCACCTCGCGGTCACAAGAGCGTCGTGCACGTCCAGTCGCGCACGTCCACGGGATACCCGAGCGTTGGCTGCGCCACGGACAGGCGCAGCCCGTGCCCATCGGAGAGCAAAGCGGCCGTTGAACGCCGCGGGACCCCCGATGCGCTCGTTCGAGGGCTTCGCTTGGCGGGAGCGGCCCCGTGTGGCTTGATGCTCCGGTCCGCGAAATGATTGACTCCAACGATAGCTCCACGTCTCGCTCGTCCGGCTTGGTCGCCGTCGTCGATCTCGGCTTTCGCACGGCCTATAAGGTGGCGCACCGAATGCTGCGAGCCTATTGGAAGGTGCGCCGGCCAAGCACCCACGGAGCGCTCATCGCCGTGTGGCACCAGGGCAAGGTGCTGCTGGTGAAGAACTCCTATCGCCGCCACTACACCCTGCCGGGGGGTTACGTGCGCCCGAGCGAGACCGCCGCCGCCGCCGCTCAGCGCGAGCTGATCGAAGAGGTTCGGCTGCGGGTGCCGCTCGAGCGCCTGCGCGAGGTGTACTCGCGCACGCACCCGTTCGAGAACCGCCAAGACAAGGTCACGATCGTCGAGGTCGAGGTGGACGAGGCGCCGCGCTTCGACGTGGACAATCGCGAGGTGGTCTGGGCGGCATTCGAGTCGCCCGAGCAGATCCTCCGGCGACCGATCGTGCCCCACCTCGAAGAGTACCTGCGCCTGCGCGAAGCAGAAGCAGACGCAGGCGTCTAGTCGGCGAGCTCACGGCATGCGAAAGCCCGGGCCCCACCCAAGGGACCCGGGCTTTCTCGAGAAGCACGCACCATGGCTTTCCCGGGCACCGAATCCGGGAGAGCCGAGCACCCACCATCCTCGACGATTGTCGAGGATTCACCCACACCAGTAGTCTTCAAGCCAAGAACAACTATCCATCAATCGAGCAAGCCAACGGTCCAGCAGCAGGAAATCTTGGCGGGCTGGGCAGGACGGCGCGGGGGAGCGCGTCCTTCAGCCCGCACGTCGCAGCGGCGAACGAAGCGAGAGCCAAGCAATCCAAGCGGGGGGGCAGGTCGGCCACGGGGGGAAGTGGGCGGACGAGCCAAGCCAAGCGCAAGTAAGGCAGGGGTCGAGTAAGCCAAGGACAAGAGAGGATCGAGTCGAGCGCGAGTAAGCCAAGGTCGCGTAAGATAAGAGAGGATCAAGTCGAGCGTAGGAAAGCCAAGTCAGACTGTCGGAGGCTAATGGTAATGTGACAGTCGAAGCAGCCGTTAAGCATCAAGCCAAGGACGGGAGGGATTGCGAAGCTCAGGTCTAAGTGTCCGTCTCTGGACGTTTCTTAGTTGTGCAGTCGCCGTGCCACGATGTCGTTCAGCGAAATCGTTGGTGAAATTTCGTCAGTCGACCGGGGTCGGCGCGACCTAGAGCCCAAGCATGACGCGAAAGTCCGAGTCGACCCCCGCATCGGCGTCACCCCCTGACAATGATGTCGTGGCGCGGGTCGGCCGCCCTACAGCACGTACGGAATGATGGCCTTGCGGCGCCGCGGGTACTCGGGGAACGTGCGCTGGTACCAGCGGTGGTGCGTGACCGCGCGCGGCACCAGGTTGGCCGCCGTGAACACCGCGAACGCGAGCCCGGCCGGGGACCAGGTGAGGATCGCCCAGCCCGTCCACTGCAGCAGCTCACCCAAGTAGTTGGGGCAAGAGACCTCGTCGTAGAGCCCGCCGGTCGGGATCGAGTAGCCGTCCTGCCCCGGCTTGCGCAGCGAGCGAAGCTTGGCGTCGGCCCAGCGGTTGATCACATAGCCGGTGCAGAACACGAGCAGGCCGTAGAGGAAGCGGAAGCTCAGCAGCCAGCCGAGCCCGTACTCGGGGCCGAACGCGGTCAGCCAGCGGGCGTTGAGGTAGGCGTTGAGGCCGTTGAACACCATGGCCATCGTCATCACCGTCACCGGCATGCTGCGGCCGGGGCGGCTGCGCATCATCAGCGGGTAGACGAACGAGCGGTGCACGTAGTGGACCTGCCACAGCGCGAGCATGAGCAGCGGAACCAGCTCGAGCGCGCGCGGGCCGATCATGTAGACCCACAGGAACAGCAGCGACGCGGGCGCCTCCATGATCACCCAGCCCACGCGCTCGGGTACGACGGGGCCCCAGCCGCCGCGACCGTGGCGTCCGTAGGGCGCGCTCACCAGGCCGAGCACCGCGAACACCACGCCCGAGATCGCGAACAGCAGCATCAACAGCAGGTGATAGAGCTCGGGCTCGGACATCGGTGCGCTCCTCGGTCGGCGTCAGTCGACCGCCGAGCCGCACACGTAGCAGAAGTTGGCGCCGATGTGGTGCCCCTTGGCCCCGCAGGCGTGGCACAGCGCGTCGTTCGGCTCCGGGTCGGGTGGAGCCGGCGGGAGGAGCTCCGGGCCCTGCTCGACCTGCTCGCCCTCCTCGACCGGCTTGCCCTGCTGCTCGGGGGGAGCGTCGTGGGCGTGGCTCACGATCTCGGCCGAGACGATCCCCGTCGGGACCGCGAGGATCCCGTAGCCGAGGATCATCAGACACGCCGCGAGGAACTGCCCGAGATCGCTCGTGGGGGCGATGTCGCCGTAGCCCACCGTGGTCATCGTGACGATGGCCCAGTACATCCCCCGAGGGATGCTGGTGAAGCCGGATTCGGCCCCCTCGATGATGTACATGGCGGACCCGACGATCAGCGCGATGATCGACACGGCACCGACGAACACGGAGATCTTGGGCATGCTGGCGCGCAGCGCGTTGAGCAGGGTGTGGGCCTCGCCCATCAAGCGCACCGCCTTGAGCACGCGAAACACCCGCAGCAGTCGCAGCGCCCGCACCACCAGGAGCGTGTGCACGCCCGGCAGCACCAAGCTCACGTACGTGGGCAGCAGCGCCAGCAGGTCGATGACCCCGAAGAACGAGACCATGTAGCGCAGCCGCCGGCGCGCGCAGTAGATGCGCAGCCCGTACTCGATGGTGAACAGCCCGGTGTAGAACCACTCGAGCGCATGGATCAGGGACTGGTGCTCGTGCGCAATCGAGTCGACGCTCTCGATCGCCACCGTGACGACGCTCGCGATGATCACCCACAAGAGCGCGACATCGAACAGCCTCCCCATCGGCGTCTCCGCCTCGAAGATGACGATGTAGAGCCAGTCGCGGCGAGTATGGCCGTACGGTGGCGACTCGGGCGGGAGGGATGCGGGATCGGACGCCATGAACGGCGCGGCAGGATACCAGCCGACCACTGCTGTGCGAGCGCGTGCACACCGGCCCCGCCCTCGCCGCCGGCTCCCCGTGCACCCGAGACACAACCAAGACGAAGCGCGACCGAGCCAAGACCTCCAGAACCTCGTTCCCGAGGCATGCTGGGGTCCATGGCGATACTCGACATCCCGGTGGCGCCGCCCGTGCGCACGAGCGGCCGGCAGGCGCGTTCATGGCGAGACTACGAGTGGGCCGCGCTCACCCCGTTCTTGCTGGTTCATGCGCTGGGCATTGCCGGGGCCGTGGCCGGCGTGATCATGGGCGCCCCCGCCTCGGTGTGGGTCCTGGCGCTCGTGCTCTACGTGGTCCGCATGTTCGGGGTGACGGGCGGCTACCATCGCTACTTCGCCCACCGCACGTTCAAGACCGGGCGCGTGATGCAGTTCCTCCTGGCCTTCCTCGCGATGTCGAGCGCGCAGCGTGGCGTGCTGTGGTGGTCGGCGCATCACCGCGATCACCACAAGTTCTCCGATGGGGATCGCGACGTGCACTCGCCGATCCGCTGGAAGTTCTGGCACTCGCACGTGGGCTGGATCTACGACCACAACGACCGCTTCGACTGGAGCCGCGTCAAGGATTTCACCCGCTTCCCCGAGCTCGTCGTGCTGGAGAAGCTGTGGCTGCTGCCTCCGGTGGTGATGGGCGCCGCGTGCACGCTGGCGTTCGGCTGGTGGGGCCTGCTCATCGGGTTCTTCTTCAGCACGGTGCTCTTGTGGCACGGCACCTTCACCATCAACTCGCTCTCGCACGTGTGGGGCAAGCGTCGCTACGCCACCACCGACGACAGCCGCAACAACTGGGTGCTGGCCATCGTGACGATGGGTGAGGGCTGGCACAACAACCATCACCACCACATGTCCTCGTGCCGCCAGGGCTTCTTCTGGTGGGAGGTCGACTTCACCTACTACATCCTGCGAGCGCTCGGCGCAGTGGGGCTGGTCTGGGAGATCCGCGAGCCGGCGCCCCGCGTGTACGAGGCAGGCCCCGCCAAGCAGCCCGACGCGGACATGCTGCCCTCGCAGCACGCCGCCTAGCGCCGAGGGTGGTGGGATCTCGAGGGGGGCTCGCGCCAGCGCGGGCCCCTCTGCGTTTCGAAGCGAGTACCGATCATCCGCGGCGGAGCCGCTGGGCGGCAGCGGCGACCGCCTGCGCGACGGCGAGGCCGAGCGGGCCGTCGAGCACCTCGTGCATCCGCGCGCGCCCGGGCTCGCCATCCAAGCACCAGCTCGCCACCAGCACCTCCAGCGCCGTGGCGGCGCGGTACTCTTGCATGTGGCGTCGCCCACCCCGCGCCGCGGAGGGCGGCGCCGTGTTGCGCCCGCGGCGAACGAGCTCGAGCTCCTCGTCGCGCAGCCCGGGCAGGATCTCCTCCAGCAGCTGCGCCTGCGCCTCCGCCCGCACGACCCGAGTCTTCATCGCGTCGAGTCGGTCGATCGGGTAGTCACCGCAGCGCGCCAGCCGATAGCGAACCTCGCGCTCGAATTCCACGTCGCCGAGCCACGCCAGCGTCCGAGTCGAGCGTCCGCGCAAGTCGTTCATTCGCGGCGATGCTAACCCCGCGCCCGCGCGCGGCCGCGCCGCACCGTGCGAATATTGCGTGGTAGGGTCTCGGCGAGCTGCCCGCTCGGCACACTGCTGCCGTATCCTGGCTCGACCACGCGGGGGAAAGGAACGGGGGTGAAGGGCGGATACGAAGAGCAGACGGCGATCCAGCGCACCAAGGCGCGAACCGGGGGCCCGCGCAAGGGACCCGCGTTCCTCACCGTGCTCACGGGGGAGCTGGTGGGCACGGTCTTCGAGCTCGCGCTGGGTCAGACGCTGATCGGCCGCGCCGAGGGGCTGCCGGTGCAGCTGCCCGACGACGGGGTCTCGCGCAAGCACGCGAAGATCATCCGCGAGGCCGACGGCAGCGCGAAGATCGTCGACCTCGACTCGACCAACGGCACGTACATCAACGGGCGCCGGATCCACGCCGAGGGGCTGCGCGAGGGCGACCGGGTGCGCATCGGGCAGTCCGCGACCCTCGACTTTCGCTACGAGTATCACGAGTCGAGCTTGCTCGGACTTCCGAAGAGCGAGACCTCGGACGTGCGCGTGCCGGTCAAGCCGCGCACCGGGGACGCGATCGGTGGCGGGTACGACAACCTCGCGGGTGCGCTCGACAGCCTGCGCAAGGTGTACCCGCAGACGCCCCATCACGAGGTTGCGATCGATACGTATCGACGCACGCTGCAGATCCGCGAGCTCAAGTTCGGCAAGGACCACCCCGCCGTGGCCGCGATCCTCGACTCGCTGGGCGTGGCGCTGCAGGACGCCGGCGAGAACGATGAGGCGCTCGAGAACCATCAGCGCGCGCTCGAGATCTATGAAGCGCAGCCGCGTCCGCCACGCGAGACCGGCCACGTGCTCGCGCACATGGGTCGGTGCTCGCTCTCGCTCGGCGACGGGGATGCGGCGCTGGGGCACCTGGAGCGCGCGCACGCGATGTTGAGGGCGCACGGGGCTTCGTCGGCGGAGCTGTCGCGCGTGCGGTTCGCGATGGCGAAGGCGCTGCTGCACCTGGGGCGGGATCGCGACCGCATGCTCGATCTCGCGCGGCTGGCTCGCGATGCATTTGCCGCGGGAGGCACGAGCACGCGGGAGCCCTATGCAGAGGTTCGCCGCTGGCTCGAGGCGCAGGGGGACTGAGG
>JBFIJN010000288.1:0-11146 GCA_041600735.1 Nannocystaceae bacterium | reverse complement strand
CTCGCCGCCTACGCGTTCGGCGAGCTGTTCCGTCGCTTTCGCCTGCCCGCGCTGCTCGGGTACCTGGGCGCCGGCATCCTGTTCGGGCCCAGCCTCGCCGAGATCGTGCTCGGCAGCCGGGCCGAGGCCCCGATCACCGACGCCGGCGTCGAGGGCCTGGCGCTGGTGAACATGCTCGCGGTGGGCGTGATCGGCACGATGGGCGGCGGCGAGATCCGCATCGAGGACCTCAAGGACAGCTTCCGCAAGATCGCCGCGATCTCGCTGGCCACGTTCGCGATCGTGCTGCCGGTGATCGGCCTCGTGGTGCTGGGCCTCGCCACCTACGCGCCGGGGCTGGTGCCGTTCTTGGCCGACGAGCCGCTCGCGGTGAAGATCGCGGCCTCGCTGCTGTTCGGCACGCTGGCGGTGGGCATGAGCCCCTCGGCCACGCTGGCGCTGTTGCTCGAGGTCCGCGCGCACGGGCGCTTCACCTCGCTCGTGCTCGGAGTGGTGGTGTTCGCCGACCTCGTGCTGGTGGCCACGTTCCTGCTCGTGCTGGCGCTGGCCAAGCTGGTGGTCTCACCCGAGGGGCTCTCGACCGCGGGCATGCTCGAGGTGCTCCCCCACATCGGGGCCGAGTTCGGCTGGGCGATCTTGCTGGGGGTGCTGGTGGGCGTGGTGTTCATCGCCTACCTGCGGCTCGTGGGGCGTGAGCTGCTGCTGTTCTCGCTCGGTACGATCTTCATCACCTCGTTCGTCGCCTCGCGCCTGCACGCCGAGACGCTGCTCGCGTTCTTGGTGGGCGGGTTCGTGGTGCAGAACTTCTCGCGGCACGGCCACACGCTCATCGACGCGTTCGAGCGCATCGCGCTGCCGGTGTTCGTGATCTACTTCACCACCCAGGCGGCCCGGCTCGATCTGGTGGCGGTGACGGTGTACCTGCCGCTCACGCTCATCATCGTGGGCACGCGCTGCGCCTTGTTCTTCTACGGGATCGGGGCGGCGTGCAAGCTCGCGCGGGTCGACGAGCAGCAGCGCCGACTGCTGCGCATCAGCTTCTTCTCGCAGGGCGGGGTGGACCTCGTGCTCGCCGCGATGATCGCCAACGCGATCCCGGGCTGGGGCGTGGAGGTGCAGACCGTCACCGTGGCCACGATCCTCTTCTATGTGGTGCTGGGCCCCCCCTTGCTCGCCCGCGCGCTCGACCGCGCGGGCGAGTCGGAGGCCGCCCGCGAGCGCGGCGCAGAGCTGCTCGACGCGCGCCGCGGTCGCACGGAGGCCGCCACGCGGCGAGCCACGCTCGCCTGGCTCGAGACCGGGGATCTGGCGCTGGACCGGCGGCTACGCGCGCTGCGGGGCGCGGTGAAGGACGCGCTCACCGAGGTCGTGCGCAACACCGCGGTGGCGCGGGCCCGCGAGCGCCGCGAGGGACTCGGCGAGCTCTCGCAGGTCATCACCGCGGCCCTCGATCCCAAGGGGCTCACGCGCGACGACAGCGACGAGATCGATCGCGACGCGCTGCGCGGCCGCCTGCGGCGAGTCCACGCCGAGGTGGTCCGTCGCGCGACCGCGTGGGGCGAGCCCGCCGCGCTGATGCCCCTCGACTCGCACACCGTCGCCGAGACCTTCGAGCGCCTGGTCGACGCCGAGCCGCTGGGGTCGATGTTTCGCATCGGCCGCGAGCCGGGCCTGTTCGAGCCCCGCGGCTCCCGCTGGCAGCGGCTCATCCGCGTGGGGCGTCGCGTGCGACGAGCGATCCTGGGCCCTGGCATGCGCACCGTCCCGGTGGGACGGCTGTGGCGCTATCACGTCGCGCTCGACGTTCCCGTGGCGTTCTGGAGCGGAATCCGTGCGCAGGAGGGCGAGGCCTGGGGTGCCCTGCTGCACCACTACCGCGCCACTTGGCGCACCGCCGAGTCGATCGCGACGGGCCGGTCCGAGCTGCCCGTGAGTCGCGGGCTGAATGCGTCGGGCAGCCACACCAAGCTCACCCAGAGCGGCGGCGTGCGCCACGATCCCGACGAGGGTCACCCCGAGGCCGAGGTGCTCTCGCCCTGGGCCACGCTGCAGCGGGCGCACGCCGAGGTGCTCGAGCGCGAGCGCGCGCTGGTGACCGCGTGGGAGGATCAGGATCTGGCGCTCGAGCACCGGCTCGAGACCGCCTTCGATGCAGCCTGGGAAGCGTTCACGGCCTCGGTCGCGCTGGCCGGCACGCTCGAGAACCCGCCGTGGCGCTACCGCGTGTCCGCCCGCTACGACGCCGCGCAGGCCGCAATCGCAGAGCTCGGCGAGCGACTCGATCGCGATCTTCAGGCGGCCGCCGGGGCCCGCGATGCGATGACGCTGCTGGCCTACACGGCCTGCTTCCACGAGCGCCTCACGCTCGACGTGGCGCAGCTCTCGTCCGCGCTCGTGCACGAGCTCGAGCCGAGCATGCCGCAGTTCGAGCGGGCGCTCGCGCTGTGCCCCCGCCTCGCCGAGGCACCCGATCTGCAGGGACAGCACGAGGTGGCCTCGCGCCTGCTCGAGACGCTCGCCACCCTGGCCGCCTCACTCGAGCGGGTGGTGGGGCGGCTGGAAGAGACGCGGGCGTTCGCCGGGCGCGGCTCGGGCCTCTCCGACGCACTCGACGAGGTGCCCGCGCGGCTCGAGCCCGCCATGCTGACCGCGCTCGACGGCGCCGTCGAGAGCAGCGAGCGACGCACTCCGATCGGCCTGCGCTCGTGGCTGACGCGGGTCGTGGCGCGCGAGCTGACCGTGGCGGTGCTCGACGTGCGAGCCCACGCGGCCGGGCGCGTGGGGGAGGTGGTGGTCTCCCTCCAGCACGCCAAGCAGGTGCTCGACTACCACCTCGTCACGGCCCCCGGCGAGGGCGAGGCCATGGACCGAGGCGTGGGCGAGCGCGTCTCCTCGCTCGTCGAGCGCGCGCGCACCGAGCTGCGGGCCGCCGCCACCCACGTCGAGCACGAGCTTCGCACTCACCTCGAGCGCGTGCACGAGCGCGGCCTGGTGCCGCTGCTCGAGGGGCGCTGGAAGGACGTGCACCGCCAGCTGCGGCGCCTCGACGAGGGCGCGGGCTCGCGAGCCGCGCTGGCCGAGCGCGTGCGCGACCGATTGCAGCAAGAGCTCGAGCGGGTGCGCCGCTCGCTGGGGCAGCTGCGCGACGAGATCGCCGCGGTGTTCGTGGAGCGCACCACGCCCGCCGAGATGGCCGCGTACCGCCGGCTGCTGTTCGGGCCCGCCTCCACGATGAGCGATGCCTACCAGCGCCTGTTCACCTCGGCGCCGGCCGAGAGCATCGGGCTCGTGCTCGATCGCGCCCAGGTGGCCACGGTGGAGGCCGGCGTGGAGCGCTGGCTACAGGGTCGCGGCGGGCCGATCCTGGTGCGCGGCGATCGAGGGGTCGGCAAGCGCACGTTGATCCGCCACCTGTCCGGCCGCCTGGGTGACCGCATCGTGCTGCGCTGGCTGTCGCTGGCGCCCGATCTCGACGCAGAGCCCGATGTCGCGCGCCGGCTCGCGCCGCTCTTGGGGCTCCCTTACGCGGGGAGCTTCGACGCGCTCACGGTCGCGGCTCAGCGCATCGCCCGACCCGCCCCGCCTCAGATCCGCGAGGCGATCGTCGTGGCCAACGTCGAGCGCTTGTTCCGGCGCACCCCCGAGGGTCTCGATCGCATCCGGCGGTTCTTCGATCTGGTGGCCGCGACCAGCGGCGACGTGCTGTGGATCGTGCTGTTCGCCGAGCCGGCCGCGCGCATGCTCGCCCCGCTGCTCGAGCTCGAGGGGCGGTTTCCCGTGACGGTGACGGTGCCTCCGATGAGCGCCCGCGAGCTCGCCAGCGTGCTGACGATGCGCCACCGCCTCTCGGGCTACGGCCTGCAATTCCACCATCACACGCCGTCGCTGCACGAGTGGGTGCGGAGCCCAGCCGCGGCCTGGCGCACGCGTCGACGCACCGGCGTCGCCACCTACGAGCGCCTCGCACAGCTGAGCGCGGGCAACGTGCGCCAGGCCCTGCGCCTGTGGCTCGCCTCCACCCAGCTCGACGAGGATACGGGTGCGGTGCTCGTGGGCCCGCTCGAGGCCACGGCCGACGCACTGCTCGAGGAGCTCCCGCTCATCAGCCGGATCTTGCTCGCCGCGCTGCTGCTGCACGGGCCGCTGCGACGCGACGAGCTCGCGGCCGTGACCCTGCGCCAGGGACACGCCCTCGATGCAGAGCTCACCCACCTGGTGCACCTCGGCTTCGTCTCGCTCGAGCCCGACTCTGCCCATGGTGAGCGCGAGGTGCTGGTGCAGGTCGCCACCCGCCTCGTCGCCCCCCTCACCCAGGAGCTGCGCGCGTGCAACCTGCTGTAGAGCCGACCTCCGCCGCGGTCACCGCTACGGCGACCACGCTGGGGCCCGCGCTCGGCTGGATCCTCGTCGTGGGGTTCGCCACCGCGGCCGTGGTGCTCCCGTGGCTCGTGCGCCGCGTCGCGCACGCCCCTGCGCTCCAGCACTGGGTGCGGTGGCTCAACCCGCTGGTGGTGTTGGTGTGGCTCGCGACCGCGGGGCTGGTGGCCGCGCGCGTGCTCGCCACGGACACGCTCGCCCAGGTGCTCGGGCGCCTCGCGATCCTCGTCGTGCTGGGGCTGATCGTGGCGCCCATGCTGCGGGATCTCGCCTCGGGCGTGGTGCTGAGCCTCGAGGGTCGCCACCGCGTGGGCGACGACATCCGCGTGACCGGCCTCGAGGGCCGCATCGTGGCGATGGGGCTGCGATCGGTGGTGCTGCGCGCCCACGACGGCTCGGAGTGCACGATCCCCAACGCCCGCTTCGCCGCGGCCGAAGTGGTGCGCCTCAACCTCCCCTCGGGCGAGGCCCCGTTCGAGCTCGAGGTGGTGCTCCACCGCCCCGCCGGACCGGAGGCCACCACGATCGAGCTGATGGAGGCGGCCGTGCTCTCACCGCTCGCCGCCCCCGGCTCGCTCCCCGAGGTCTTCGTGGTGGAGGCCGACGGCGCGCGGCTGCGCATGCGCATGCGGGTCTATGTGTTCGACCGGATCCACGAGGAGCGCTACCGCAGCGACATCCTCACGCGCCTCGCGACCCAGTCGCGCAGCCTCGACGGCCCCGCACCGCAGGCCACGCCCGCCGCCCAGAGCTAGCGGCCCGTCTCGGCCTCGCCCTCGGCCTCGGCCGTCACGTGCGCGGCGAGCTCGAACACGTGCGCGTCTTGTTCGTGGGGCACGCCCAGGGCACGCAGCGCCTCGGCCAGTCGCAGCACGTACTCCGCGTTCGGGCCGCTCGGGCCCACGCAGCGCCGCACGCGGGCCGCGATCTCGGGCAGCGACGCGGGCCCTGCATAGTTGGGGTTGTCCTCGGTGGCCAGGTACATGAGCACGCCCGGCAGCGTGCCGCCCTCGCGCAGCTGCACGTCGATGCGAACCCGCTGATAGCCGCCCTGCTCGCGGTGATCGAGCCCCGCGAGCACGTGCGGCGCGTCGTCCGGCGCCACGCGGTAGGCCATGCCCCAGCAGCGTGCAGCCGGCTCCGCGACCAGCGTGACCACCCGCCCCGGATCCTCGGGCATGCCGCGATGATCGGTGGAGGCCTGCCAGAAGCGCCGCGACCAGCCCTGCACCCACCCCACGCGGCGCTCCACGAACGGAAACGCCGGTCGCCAGACCAGCGAGCCGTAGCCGAAGATCCATGGATCGGCGAGCTCGCTCACAGCCCCAGCACTCCCTCCCCCACGACGGGCACCCCGTGGCTCGCGGCCACCTTGGCGATCGCGCGGATCGCCGCGTTCATGCCGGGGGCGTCTCCGCCGGAGGTCAGGACCGCGAGGGGCAACGAGGGACTCACACCGAGGATCATACCTGGCCGCCCAACGAAGGGTGGTCGACGCGGTAGCATGGCGCATGCGTTGGCTTGCAACCCCGTGCCTGGGGTCGTTGATCCTGAGCCTCTCGTCCTGCACCAGCAACGTTGGCGGCAACGCGCCGCCCACGAGCGATGACTCGGGAAGCGAGGCCTCGGGCAATCCCACGACCGCCGACCCCGACGACACTGGCGCCGCCGGAACCACCAGCGTCGACGACGGACCCGCCACGATGGGCCCGACCACCCAGCCCGATCCGGTGTGCGGCAACGGGATCCTCGAGGACATCGAGGAGTGCGACGACGCCAACGCGATCGACGGCGACGGCTGTGACGCCGACTGCACCCTCAACCTCGACACGAGCATCTGGCAGGTGACCCACGGGGGTGACGCGATGGTGCGCGAAGCGGGGCACGGCATCGCCGTCGACGGCGCGGGCAACATCGTGGCCGGCGGCTACGAGGTCGACGCGGTCGGCAACCCCGACATGTGGCTCGTGAAGCTCGATCCCAGCGGCCGCGAGCTGTGGAGCGCCTCGCTCGACCCCTCGGGGGGCCTCGACGATCGGATCTACGGCGTGGCCATCGACCCCGACGACAACATCCTGCTCACCGGCGACGTCGACGTGGCGCCCTCGTCGTCGGACCTGTGGGTGGCCAAGCTCGACCCCGACGGCAACGAGCTGTGGAGCACCACGTTCGACGGCCCCAGCGCGGGCGACGACGGCAGCCGCGGGGTGGCCAGCGACTCCGCGGGCAACGTGGTGATCACCGGCTACGTGCGCGTGGCCAACAACGACCTCGACATCTTCGTAGCCAAGCTGAGCCCAGGGGGCGTGACGCAGTGGAGCGAGATCGTGGCCGGGCCCGACATCCTCGACGATCGCGGCCAGGCCGTGGCCGTCGACGCCGTGGACGACATCGTGGTGGCCGGCTTCGTCTCGTACGGCGGCTTCGCGCGCAATGTGTGGCTGCGCAAGTACGACCCCGACGGCGGCGAGCTGTGGACCGAGGAGTGGGACAGCACCAACAGCGGCGACGACGCGGGCTTCGGCCTGACGGTGGCGCCCGATGGCTCGATCGCGGTGACCGGCATGACCCCGATCGTGGCCGACAACCAAGACGTGTGGCTGGGCCGCTGGGACCCCGATGGCGCGCTCCAGTGGTTCAAGCGCTTCGGCGGGCAGGCGTTCGTGAACGACCAGGGCCTCGCGGTGGCCTCCGACGCCGACAGCAATTTCATCGTCGCCGGGTTTCGCGGGCAGAGCACGACCGACAGCGACATCTGGCTGCGCAAGTACGACGTGGGCGGCAATGTGGTGTGGTCGCAGGCCGTCGCGGGCCGGGGCGGCGATCGGGACGAGGCCACCGCGGTGGCCACCGATGCCGAGGCCAACATCGTGGTGACCGGTGAGATCCGCAACGCAATGAGCAACGATGGCGACGTCTGGATCGGCAAGTTCGGCCCGAGCTGACGGCGACCGCGGGCGGGCGCTATGCTCCACGCCATGAGCAGCGCTCGCCGCCTGGTGACCGAACGACTGGTCATCGCGACCGCGACCCACCAGCACCTGCTGGTCGAGCTCGACGATCCGTCCAAGCTCGCACCCCTGCTCGGCGCGCGCGTGCCCGAGGGGTGGCCGCGCGACACGGGCGAGGCCGCACGCCTGCGCGAGACGATGGCGAGCCTGCACGAGGGCCCGCAGGTGCTCGGGTGGTTGCTGCGCTATGTGGTGCTGCGTCGCGGTCCCGACGGCCAGCCGCTGCTGATCGGCCGCGTGGGCCTGCACGGTCGCCCCCGCGATGGGGTCGTGCGGGTGAGCTGCGCGCTGCTGCCCGAGCTCGCCGGCGACGGCCTCGAGCGCGAGGCCGCAGGGGCCTTGGTCGACTGGGCCCTCGATCATCCCGAGGTGCAGCGGGTCGTCGCCGAGTCTGCCGTGGAGCGCGAGTCGTGGATGCAGGCGCTCGCCGAGCTCGGGTTCCAGCGCGAAGGCGACGAGGTCGAAGATGCCGTGCGCGGCATGGCCCGCTTCGTGCGCCTGCGCGTCGACTGGCTGCGCGACAGCGTGGCGCTGCGCCGCGGGGCCAAGCTGGCGCCCCCCGCCAGCGACGTGCCGGTGGCCGGGATCCCCAAGCTCGCCCGCCCCGTGTTCGAGCGCCTGCTCGCCGAGCCGCTGTTCGACCCCGAAGATCTGCGCCGCGAGGTCGGGCTCTACGTGAGCATGCTGGCCAACGCCGCCGAGGACGACCCCTCGGTCGATCACGAGCTCGGCCGCGACATCGGGCGGATCTGCGATGCGCTGCTCGTCGCGATCACCGACTCGACGCCCGAGCACGCCCGCCGCCAGATCCAAGCCGCTGCGCGCTACTTCGTGACCGAGGACGACGGCGACAGCGACCTCGAGATCGGAGGCCTCGACGAGGACGCCGCGGTGGCCAACGCAGTCGCCCTGCACCTGGGGCGCTCGGATCTCGTGAGCCTCGTCGACTGACCCCCGTGCGTTCCGGTACCGTTGCCGGGATGGACCAGCGGAACCTGCGATGGGTGAGCCTCGGGCTCATGGGGCTTGCGCTACCCGCGTGCGGGGACTCGACGGCGGCCGAGGGCTCGGCCGAGAGCACGGCCACCACCTCGACCTCGGGCATGGTGGACGAGAGCACCGCGCCTGCGACCGCGAGCACGAGCGCGAGCACGAGCGGCACGACCTCGGTCGCGGACACCACCGCGGGCGACCCCACCACCGGTGAGCCGCCCTGGGAGGGCATGCAGGCTGGTGTGGCCGTGCGCTACCTCGACCGTCCGGTGGGGATCTCGATGGCCGGCTACGGGGGGCGCGTGGGCGGCACGGCGACGCCCTGGGCCGGGATCTTCTTGGGCACGCGGGGCTTCCACGCGCTGCCCACCATCAAGGTCATGGTGCTCGAGTCCGGCGGCGAGCGCCTGGTCCTGCTCAAGACCCCGCTGATGAGCGGCGAGTCGGGGGTGACCGATGCCGTGGTCCGCAAGCTGGCCGACGCGCATGGCCTCGATCTCGCGGGTCGCGTGATCACCAGCGCCACGCACTCGCACCACGTCCACGGTCGCTACTGGCGGCTGCCCGACATCTTCGGCGCCGTGGGGGCCGACACGCCCGACGAGGAGGTGATCGACCTGCTCGCGACCGAATTCGCCGCCGCGATCGTCGCGGCCATCGACGATCTGGGCCCGGCGCAGTGGGGCTACGCCCGCACCGAAGACTGGGACCCCACCGATCACGTCTACAGCGATCGCCGCCACGTGAACGACTTCGCCTACGCCAAGGACCCGCGGCTCACCCTGCTCGCGGTGCGCCGCCCCGACGGGCCGGCGCTCGCCACCATCGTCAACTTCGGCATGCACGGCACGATCTTGGGCTCCGCCAACGAGCTCCTCACCGAGGATGCAGCCGGCGGGCTCGAGATGGGCTTCGAGGAGCAGTTCTACGCGACCCACGGCGAGCCGATCCTCGGCATGTTCATGCAGGCCGGCGGCGCCGATGCGGCCCCGCGCGGCGACTTCATGGGCCACCAGGGCATCGCACGCGCCGAGGTCATCGGCCAGGCCGCAGCCCCGGCCATCCTCGAGCTGTGGTCCCAGATCGAGTGGCGCGACGAGGTGGCGATCGACGTGCACTCGCAGCGCATCGATCTCACCTACGAGTACTTCGGCTACGACCGCAGCGACGAATTCGAGGGCGAGCCGTTCGGCCTGCCGATCCCGATCCCCTATACGTGGGGCGGCTTCCAGTGCAGCAGCCCCGCCGCGCCCGAGGACGAGGACCCCGCCACCACGATGGAGGGCGAGCCCAAGGACTGCATCCCGGTCGACGTGATGCTGGCCGGAGACGTGCCCCACCCCGAGGTGCACCAGACCTATCTCACCACCGCGCGGCTCGACGAGCTGTTCCTGGTGACGATGCCGGGCGAGCCGGCGCACTCGGTCATGCAGTACCTGCGCAGCCAAGTGGCGCTACGCGCCAGCGCGGCCGACCCGGTCGAGGTGATGGGCATCGGCTACTCGCAAGATCACCTGCTCTACCTCACCCACCCCGACGACTGGTTCCAGGGCGGCTACGAGACCCAGATGAGCCTGTGGGGGCCCTTCGCGGCGCGCACGTTCGTCGATGCGCAGCTCGAGGTGCTCGACCAGATGCTCGGGGGCCAGGACATGGATCCGTTCGTCGAGCAGTCGCCCAGCCTGGCCGAGCCCGGTGGGTTCACCCCGCGCGCCTACGAAGAGAGCCTCGACGCGGGCGCGCTCGTGCAAGACGTGGTGACCGACATGATGCGCACGGAGACCGTGCGGCTGCGCTTCGGCGCCGGCGACCCGAGCTTGGGTGCACCGCGAGTCCTCGTGCAGGTCGACCCGGGCGACGGCGTGTTCGTCGACGTGCCGAGCCCGTCGGGCTGGGCCAGCGCCGCGCTCGACAACTCGCGCTACGGCATGATCACGCACTACGATCCCAACCCGGCCCCCAACGGCCAGACCGCAGCTGCGCGCCAGCATCAGTGGTACGTGGACTGGGAGATCCCGGCCGATCACCCCGCGGGGATCTACCGCTTGGTCGCCCGCGGCCCCGTGTGGGAAGGCGGCGCCGTGGTGGAGGTCGAGGTCGAGTCCTCGCCGTTTGCCGTGCACCAGGCCGAGGGCGCGGTGCTCGAGCCGAGCCGCGCCGGCTCGATGCTCTCGCTGCACCTGACCCTGCCCCCCGTGGCGCCCCAGACCGAGCAGAGCTGGCCCACCGCCGGCTGGCGCGTGCACGACCCCGAGGCCGGGCCCGGCGATCCGATCACCGTGCGCGTGCCCTTGCGACTCGCGTTCGCGATCGATGGCGTCGCGCAGCCGGGCCGCTACACGGCGAGCTTCGACGCCACGCTGGGCGCCCACGTGTTCGATCTCGCCGACGCTGGCATCGACCCCGACGCGGGCGTCGTGACCGTCTCGGCGCACCTCGAGGCCGATCTCGATCCCGATCCGATCGAGGCGGTGGTGCCCTAGAGCCTCATGCGCGCCCCACCTCACCGCCCCGTGGCTCTCGCCCTCGCGCTCGCGAGCGGCCTCGTCGTGGTCGCGCCCGCGTGCCGCCCCTCGAGGCCGCCGCAGCCCGGTCTCGAGTCGGCGCCCTCGCCCCCTCATGCCGACGCCGCCACCCCGTCGGCGCCCGAGCTCGCCGCCGTGCCTCCGCCCCGCGCCCGTACCATGGCCTCCGGCGTGGCGATCGACGTGCTCGATGCGGGGGACCCGAGCGCTCCGCTCCCGCGCTCGGGCGACGTGCTCGAG
>JBFIJN010000287.1:0-11283 GCA_041600735.1 Nannocystaceae bacterium | reverse complement strand
GTCCGACGTGCTCACCGCGACGCCCGCCGAGACCTCCGACTTCTGGGAGCAGTGCGAGCAGCAAGGTGACATCTGCGGACACGGCGGCTACTGCAGCTGCCGCAGCGACGCCCCCACGCCGCTGGGCGGCTGGCTGGGCACCGGCCTGTTGCTGCTGGGGCTCGCGCGTCGGCGAAGGAGCCCCCGATGAGCGGCTCCTTGTTGCTCGCGATGTCGCTGTGCTTGGCGGCCCCCGAAGACGACGAGATCGTGATCGACGACGAGCTCATCGACGACGATGGGCCGAGCGAAGAGCTCGGCGACGACGAGCCCGACGCCGCTGCGCAAGCCGAACCCGCGAGCTCGGAGCCCGCGACCGCTGGTCCCGCGACCGCTCCGCCGACGGCCGTGATCCCGACCGAGGGCAAGACCAAGCCGCCCCCGTCGGCCGCAGCCCTCGAGCGCGACAGCCCGCTCGCGCAGCCCGACCGCGAGCGTCGTGATCGCGCGGGGCGGCCAGGCTCGCCGCAGCGCTTTGCGCTGGAATTCAAGATGGGCCCCTACCTGCCCGATGTGGACCGCAAGTACACGGGCCCGGGCCTGGGCCCCTACGCCACCGTGTTTGGCAAGACCGACGCCAACGGGGCCGCCACTGGCCAGCCACGCGCGTTCCCCATGCCGGTGCTGGGCCTCGACTGGCAGTTCTTGTACCTCGCAGGGCCGCTCGGCGTCGGCGTGCAAGCGGGCTTCTTCCGCGACAAGGCCAACGCGCTCGTCACCACGCCCGCCGAGGACGGCAACCTGCGCAGCTCGGCCGACGAGACCACGTTCACGATGCTGCCGCTGGCACTGCTGCTCTCGTACCGCTTGGAGCTGCTGCCCGATCGCTTGCGCGTGCCGCTGGTGCCCTACGCCAAGGCAGGGCTCGCGTACTCGCTCTACTGGACCAAGAGCGGCTCGGGCAACCTGGCTCGCAACAGCCGCGGCGAGGCCGGCCGCGGCGGCGTGCCGGGCTGGCAGGTCAACCTCGGCGGCATGCTGCGCCTCGACTTCATCGAGCCGGGCACCGCCAAGAAGCTCGACAACCTCACCGGCATCAACCACACGTACGTGTTCGGCGAGTATCAATACAGCCGCATCGACAACTTCGGCGCGGGCCCCTCGATCAGCCTCGGCGACAGCACTTGGTTCGCCGGGCTCGCCGTCGAGTTCTAGCCGCGGAACATCGTATCCGGGGCTAGGCTCCGCCCTTGGCCCCTCGATCGGCCGCTGGCCGGCCGCGGGGCACGGGCTCGCTATGATGCTTGGGTTGTCCTCGCTCGAGAAAGCCCTCTGGGCTCTGTTCGAACACACCACGTCCTCGGTGGAGCTCGCAGATGCCCAAGGGCGGATCGAGCACGTCAACGCGCGGTTCTCGGAGATCACGGGCTACTCCCAGCAAGAAGCCAGAGGCCGCACCCCGGCCGAGCTGCTGCGCAGCAACGTCCACGACCCCGCGTTCTACGAGACCATGTGGCGCGTCATCTCGTCGGGCCGAGTCTGGCGCGGGGAGCTCGTCGGCCGCTGCAAGGACGGCTCGCTGATCCATCAGTGGGCCAAGGTCATCCCGATCCTCGACGAGGCCGGCGAGGCCATCTACTACGTAGCCATCAAGGAGCCGCTGCAGGAGCACCCCGGCGGAGGCGACGACCGCACGGCGATCGAGCTCTCACGACTGCGCGCCGCGGAGCTGCGCTACCGCACCATGGTGCGCTCGGCCGGCGACGCGATCCTCATCTCGGACCTCGAGAGCGCGTTCTTCGTCGACGCCAACCCGGCCGCGTGCGAGCGCTTCGGCTACACCGTCGATGAGCTGCGCCGGCTCAACGGACGCGGGCTCACCGTGCCCGAAGAAGACGCGACCATCAGCTCGATGTCGGCGCGCCTCCTGGCCACCGGGCACTCGTTCGAGCCCCAGCTGCAGATGCTCCGCAAGGATGGCTCGCGCTTCTGGGCCTCGCTGCGCACGACGGCCTACGAGGTCGAGGGTCAGCGCTACTACGTGGCGATCGTGCACGACGTGACCGAGCAGGTGCTGCGCCAGCAGCAGCTGGCGGAGTCCAACCGGCAGCTCGAGCAGGCCCACGAGCGGCTGCTGCAGTCCGAGCGCCTCGCCGCGCTCGGCCAGCTCTCGGCCACCGTCGCCCACGAGATCAACAACCCGCTCCAGTTCATCGATCTCAACCTGGGGGCCATGCGCGACGCGCTCGTTGCCAGCGGGGCGTCCGCGAGCGTCACCGAGATGCTCGACGACATCCGCGACGGGGTCGACCGCATCTCGGCGATCACCCGCGATCTGGCCTCGTTCACCCGCGCCGACCCGCAGCGCATCGCCCCGGTGTACCTCGACGACGTGGTCCGACGCGCGTGTCGCATGGCCAGGAACGAGATCCGCCATCGGGCCCTGCTCGCGCTCGAGCTGCAGACCAACCGGCCGCTCATCGCCGACCGTGGTCGGCTCACCCAGCTGGTGACCAACCTGCTGGTCAACGCCGCGCACGCGATCGTCGAGGGGCATGCCCACGAGAATCGCATCGCGGTGAGCACCGCGGACCGCGGCGACGCGCTCGAGCTGGTGGTGGAGGACAGCGGACACGGGATGCCAGAGGACGTGCGCCAGCGGATCTTCGAGCCGTTCTTCACCACCAAGCCCGCCGGGCGCGGCGGCGGCCTGGGACTGGCCGTGTGCACCGAGATCGTGCGCCTCCACGCCGGCACCATCGCCGTTCGCAGCGAGGTCGATCGCGGCACCCGCTTCGAGATCCGACTCCCGTTCGTCAACGGCCTCGTCGCGCCCCCCGAGACCCAAGAACCCACCGCGACGCGACGACGCGGCCGGATCCTCATCATCGACGACGACGACCTCGTGCTGCGCGGGCTCGGCCGCTTGCTGTCGATCGAGCACGAAGTGGTGACCGCGAGCGGCGGCGCCGAGGGCTTGGCGATCCTGAAGGACGACCGCAAGTTCGACGTGATCCTGTGCGACCTCATGATGCCGGTGACCGACGGCCCCGAGGTCTACGCCACGCTCCAGGCCCGCTCCCCCGAGCTGCTGCCACGCGTGGTGTTCTGCAGCGGAGGCGCCTTCACCCCGCGCGCGCGTGCATTCGTGGACTCGGTACCCAACGAGCTGCTCGGCAAGCCGATGCGGCGCGCGGAGCTGCTCGAGGTGATCGCCAAGCGAATCGGTGATCGGGTCAGCCCGTGACGCGGAGCAGGCACACCTGCCCCTGCACCCACGGCTGCAGGTAGAGGCCCCCGCCGAGCGCCTCTACCGTCGCGTGGTACTCGCTGCGCTGCGCGTCGTGGAGGATCACGACCCCGCCCGGCCGCACCAGCGTGAACGCGCGACGCAGGCAGTGCGTGCGCGCGCGACCGTCCACGAGCGCCACGTCGAACGTCACCCCCAGCTCGGCGGGTGCATCGACGTAGTGCGCCATCAGCTCGGGCTCGTCCTCGCCGCGCATGCACCACGCGCGATGGGCCGCCGCGGTCTGCTTGTCGCCCGGCCGGTGCTCCGGCTCCGGCGCGTGCTCGGGCGGCGGCCGCTGCAGCAACGTGAACCGCGGATCCGTGATCGACTCGCGCACCCGCTGCCCCCACGCCGCATCGTGCTCCACCGAGCACAGCCGCTCGAGCCCCGGCAGCGCCTCGAGCCACGCCCGGCTGCTCCCGCCGCTGCCCCACTCGACCATCGCCGTGGGGTTCACCGCGTAGAGCACGGCCCGCACCTGCGAGAACTCGATCGGGTGCATCCACACCGGCGACTCCGGCGGCCCCGCGAGCTCGGGCGCCGGCTTGCCGAGGCCGATGCGCTGCAAGAGGTTGCCGCGATAGGTCCGGTAGCGTCCGTCATCGTTCTCGTCGGCCATGGGCGGCGTGAAGCTACCCCGAGCCAGGGGGGGTCGTCGACGTCGCGGCGGCGGGTCGGCTAACCTTGCACGAGCGATCGCATCGTCACCCGCACCGCGGGTCACCTGCGACCGACCCTCCGCGGCTGACTACCCCGTCAGCATCCCCATCAGCGCGAGCTCGATCTGCCTCCGCTCCAGGCTGCAGTCCACGACCTCGACGATCACCTTGTCGCCCACCTTGAGCTCGCGCTTGCTCTTCGTTCCACACAGCCGTGCACCCAGCTCGTCGAGCTCCCAGCGCTCCTTGAACTCGCGCTCGAGCCGGGCGCGCTTCACCATGCCGTCGACCGGCGGGGCCTTGAGGGTGACGTAGATTCCTCCGGCGGAGAGCCCAGAGATGGTGCCTTCGAAGCGATCGCCGATGCGATCGCGCATGAAGGCGGCGGTGAACAAGGCCTTGGCGTCGCGCTCGGCCTGCACCGTGGCGCGCTCGCGGTCGTTGCTGCGCTCGGCCTGCTCGCGGCTCTTTCGCACCGGCGGCATCTTGGGCACGGGCGAGGGCCCGGCCGGCCCGCGGCGCCGATGCAGCCACGCCTTCAGCACCCGGTGGTTGATGAGATCGGGATAGCGGCGGATCGGGCTGGTGAAGTGTAGGTACGCCGGGCTCGCCAGCGCAAAGTGCCCGAGGTTGTGGGTGGAGTACTCGGCCTGCGCCAGCGTGCGCAGGCACAGCTGGTGGAGCGCCTCGCGGCGCGGGTGATCCTCGATCTTCTTCAAGAACCCGCGAAAGCCCTTGGGCGTGCGCAGCCGCTCGGGATCGACCTCTACGCCCAGGAGCCCCGCTACGGCCACGTAGCGCTCGATCCGCTCCTCTTCGGGCACATCGTGCACGCGGTACACCACGGGCAGGCGATGGCGCACGGCGAGCCGCGCCACGCCCTCGTTGGCGGCGACCATCAGCTCCTCGATGAGGTTGTAGGCCCGCGTCATCTCGGGCGTGGCGCGCGAGGCCACCACGTCGCGAATGCGGGTCTTGTCGTCGTCGTCGAGCAACACCTTGACCTCGGGCAGATCGAGCTCGAGCGCACCGCGACGCCGACGCGCGCGCTGGAGGCGGTCGGCCGCCTCGCGCAGCAGCTCGATGCGCTCGCGCACCACGGGCGGCAGCCTCGCGTGCCCCGACAGCTCCTCGGCCACCTGTCCGTAGCTGAGCCGCGCCTTGCTGTGGATCACGGCCGCCTTCACCTCGGCGTCGCCCACCCGCCCGGTCTCGTCGATCTCGTAGGTGACCACCATCGCCAGGCGGTCCTTGCGAGGCACCAGCGAGCAGATGTTGGCCGAGAGCTGCTCGGCGAGCATGGGCACCGCGCGATCGGGCAGGTAGCAGGTGAAGCAGCGCAGCGTGGCCTCGTCGTCGAACACGCCGCCGTCGCGCACGTAGTGCGAGACATCGGCCACCGCCACGTGCACCCGCATGGTCGCGTGCTTGGGCGAGCGCCCCAGCACCTCCACGCACACCGCGTCATCGAAGTCGCGCGCGTCGGGAGGGTCGATCGTCATGAAGTCGAGCTCGCGCAGATCCTCGCGGTTCTCGTGCTCGCGACGCTGCACCCGCGTGGGCACCTTGGTCGCCGCCGCCAGCACCACGGGCGAGAGCAGCGGATCGATGCCGTGCTCGATCAGGATCTTGGCCTCCTCGGTGGCGATCGTCCCCGGCTGCCCCAGCGCCTTGTCGACCTGCACGGTGAGGTCGTCGCCCCACGGCCCCGGGTAGTCGATGATCCGCGCCACCACCACCTCACCGGGCTCGCCCTCCTTGGGCTCGCCCACCACCTCGGCGCGACCGAGCACGCGCGGGTCGTCGGGCTCCACCACCCAGCGCTTGCCCTGGCGCCGCAGCACCCCGGTCACGCGGATGCGGGCGCGGCGGGTCACCGAGCGCACCGTCCCCTCGGCGCCGCGCGGTCCGGGCCACCAGGCCACCACCGCCTCGTCGCCATCCATCGCCCCGCCGCGGTTCGGCGGCGGAATGAAGATCGAGCCCTCGCCATCCAGCCGCTCGCCGAAGGCAAAGCCCGCCGGGTTCACCATGATGCGCGCGCTCGCGACCCGCGGCACGCCATCGCGTGGGGCCTCGATCGGCACCACCGACGGTCGCTTGGCCGCGGGCCCGCCGAGCTCCACCTTCGAGGTCGCGCGAGGAGCCTGCGCCTCGGCCCCGCGCGTGGGCTTGGCCTCTGCGGCGGGCTCGTGCTTGCGCCGGCCTCGTGGGCCAGCTTTGGAGGAACGGCCTCGCTGATCGGCGCGCTTGCGACTCATCGGCGCGCACCCTGGCATGGGCGCATCGCCGCGTCCACCGCAGGCCTCGCGGCTAACGCAGCCCTCGCAGCACGCCGTCGTCGCAGCCGACGACCAGCGTGCCGGCCGGCGAGATCGCCACCGCCGCGTCGATCTGCCCCGGCATCTCGAGGCGCCAGTACACGTGGCCGTCGAGGTCGAGCGCGTAGAGGTGCTCGTCGCGACCGCCCACGAAGATGTGACCGGCCGGATCGATCGTGGCGGGCGCATGGATCGCGGCGCCCGTGGGCAGCCGCCAGCGCACCTCGCCGTCGGGCTCCACCGCGTAGAGATTGCCGTCGTAGGCCCCGACCACGATCACCCCGTCGGCACCCACCGCCGGACGAGCGCGCACCTGCGAGCGAATGGTGTGCCACGCCAGCGTGCCATCCGGCCTCACTGCGTGGAGCCCACCTTCATCGGAGCCCACGTAGATCGTGCCATCGCGTCCGACCACCGGAGAGCCATCGACGTCGGCCGAGAGCGGCAGGGACCAGCGCAGCGTGCCCTCGTGATCCAGCGCCACCACCTGGCGCCCGTAGCTCCCGAACACCACGCCTTCGTCGGTCACCAGCGGCGTCGTGGCCACATGCGCCGCGCGCCCCTCTTCGGCGGGTGGGTAGTGCCAGCGGATCTCACCGGTATTGCTCAGCCGGTAGAGGCCATCGGCCCCGACGTAGAGGTCACCGCCGGGGCCGAGCGAGGGCCCGCCGTCCACGTCGCAGCGCACACCTTCCGGGCCCGTCGTGCGCGGTGGCTCACACTCGCCGAGGCGACGAGTCCACGCGAGGGTGCCGGTGGTTGGGTCGACCGCGCGCAGACGATCGTCGTCGGCCCCGAAGTAGATCCACCCGCGCGCATCCACGACGGCGGTCGACCAGATGATCCCGTCGACCCAGAGATCGAGCACCACCTGTCCCGCTTTGGGCCCATCGACGACCACGCCCACGAAGCGACCGGCATGGCTGCCGACATAGGCGATCACCTGGCCCTCGCGATCGACCGCGAGCGTGGGTTGGGCATAGATCACGGCACCCAGGTCGAACGCCCACTGCTCGCGCGGGGCAACGACCGGTCCCACCGCCTTGCGCTCCTCAGCCTCGGGGCTCGCGGCAGGGGCTTCGGGGGTCGCCGTGGGCGTCGACGCCGGCCGGCCCGGAGCGAGCGTTCCGGGCTTGCAGTGGCCCGCTCGGCAGCGACCGGCGGCCCCGCAGTCCGCGTCGTTGCGGCACTCTTCCGAAGCCGTGCCAGACTCGGGGTGGCATCCCATCAACCCGGCCAGGACCCCTCCGAGCAACCACCCCCTGGCCGATCGGCGCGAACCCCGGCCTTGCAAGAGGCTCGTCACTTGCTTTGACATCGTAAAATGTAGGTGGTAGGGGTACGAGAAGCCTGCATTGGCGGGCCCGTCAAGAGAACCCCTGTATTTTCGGGGTGTTGGAGCTTCCGCCGCCACTTCTGGCGGCCGTCGCGCGAGTTCAGTTCCGTTCACTCAGGTTACCGACCATGGCCGCAGCCGAGCCGCTTCGCGAAGAGCCCGCACCCGTCGAGGAAATCTACTACCGCAAGGGTGACATCGACTTTTGCTTCCTCCTCAACCGGCGGCACCATAACCTTCGCGTCTTCGACTACAGGGTAGGCAACTACCAGCAAAAGCGCGACTTCTTCGACCGCATCGCCAGGTCCGAGGGCCTGCGCAAGGTGTTCACCGTCGTCGAGAAGCAAGACTCCAAGAGCTGGCGCTCGGTGGGCTTCTCCCGCGAGGGAGCGATCCCCGGGTACTTCCGCACCGCCGACGCATACATCATGAGCCGGGTGTACACCGAAGATGGCGATCCCATCCAGGGTGGCGCGCCCAAGCTCACCGGTCCCACCACCACCTCGAAGGACAAGGACAACGGGTCCACCAAGCCCCGCGGGCTGAGCTTCGACATGGTGAAGGATCTGGCGCGGCTCGACGATGCCGCGCAACGCTATGGCATCGAGGCGCTCTACGCCCCGTTCCGCCGCGGTCAGTTCCACCCCGATCTCGGCCTGCACGGCAAGATGGGCAAGCGCGACCTGTGGCTCGGCGCCGAGACCGACAGCTCGTTTGGCCACGCCAAGGTCGACATCCTCAATCCGCCCGAGAAGGAAGCCGACCTGCCGCCGCTGCGCTTCTGCCTGCGCACGCTGCTCGACGAGCTGCGCAAGATCGACACCGCCAGCGTGTTCTCGCTGTGCGCCATCGACATGCCGCTGGTGAATCAGGTCTACGCCGACCTCGGCTTCAAGGTCACCGCACGGCTCACCGATCACCTGACGCGCGGCGACGAGTTCGTCGGCGCACAGCTGTGGCACCGCCGGCTCTCCAACCAGAGCGCGCCTCGGCTGCCTAGCTTTATCTAGGCCCCCGCACACGACTGTCTGCGAGCACGCAACCGGGTGCCCCCCAGAGGGGGGCTTCTCTTTGTGTGTTCGTGGCGTTGCGGTCTTCTGGAGAGGGGGTTCTGCGGGGATGGTCGTGGGGCTGTTGCTTGGGGCGCGTGAAAGCGTGCGCTCGGGCGGTTCGCTCGTGGGCGACTTGCTTGGGGTGTGAATGCCTGCGCTCGGGCGGTGCGCTCGGGCGGTTCGCTCGGGGGCTAGGGGGTCGCGAGCTTGGCTCTCACGCGGGTGAGGTTCTTGGCGAAGACGGGCTGGAGGGGCTGGAGGGCGGCGGCGCGTTCGAACTGGGCGGCGGCTTCGGCGAGCTTGCCGTTGGCCTCGAGCACGATGCCTAGGTTGTTGTGGGCCTCGGGGGAGGAGTCGTCGATCTCGAGGGCGCGGCGATAGTGGGTGATGGCACCGGTGTCGTCGCCTTGCTTGCGGAGGGCGTTGGCGAGCGTGAGGTGGGCGCGCAGCTCGTCGGGCGCCACCTTCACGGCGCGCTGCAGGTGGGCCACGGCGCGCGGGAGCTGACTGGCGGACATCAGCACGATCGCGAGCTCGACGTTGGCCTGCACGTGATCGGGATCGATCCGCAGCGCACGCTCGTAGGCGGCGGTGGCCGCGGTGGCGTCGCCCATGAGCTGGCGTAGCGCGCCGAGGTTGGCGGCGGCGGCGGCGTCGTTGGGATTCTGCTCGAGCGCGACCTCTTGGGTTCTCGCTTGGCCGGCGAGCCACTTGCGACGAAAGTCCTCGTCGAGCGCACGCAAGGTGCGTGGATCGGCAGGCTCGACCTCGAGGATCAGCTCCGCCATCTCATCGGTCGACGAAGGACCAAAGCGCACGTGCTTGGGCGGCGACGAGGGGTTGTGGGGATTGGCCGCGGAGTTGTCGAAGGTCCAGTCCATGTGGATCGTGCTGCCCGCGGGCAAGCGCAGCGGGCGGACCAGGCGGTGCTCGTCCTGCCAGTCGAAGTCCCAGTCGTCGATCGTGACCAGCCAGCGCTTGGCGCCGTCGGGGAGCGTGGCCCAGGCCTCGATGCGACGGCCCAGGTAGTGCGCGTGCGGGTACACGCTGCGCACCGAGATCTCGAGCGGCACCGTGTACTCGTCGCGCACGTGCACGTCGGTGGCTCCGGGCGGCAGGTCGATGACCGCATTGGACAGCTCCATCGAGAGCGCGGGCGTGGTGGGCGGACGCTTGGCGAAGTAGAGCCCGACCTTGGCGTGGATCGGCTGCTCCTTGCCCGACGGGCGCAGGTGCAGCTGCAGCACGAGATCGGAGCCCCCCTGCAATCGCCACGCTCTCGCCTCGGATCCGGGATCGATGCGCTTGCCCGGGGTCCAGCCCAAGAAGCGCCCGTCGGGCATGCCGGCGCCGGCGAACGTCATGCCATCGAAGCCCGGCGCGGGATCGCTGGCGTCGAGCTTGCGCGTGCTCCCGGTGAGGTCCACGCGCAGCACCCCGTGGTGCACCACGCGAGGATCCCCGGGCACGATCTCGAGCGCCCGCACGAACCGCAGCGGGCCGGGCGGCACCGGGATCACGAAGTTGCGGTACACGTCGGTACCGTCGGCGGGCAGCATGAAGGGCTCCCCCGTCTCGACGACCAAGTCGGGCTCGCCGAGCTGCCAACCCTGTGGGTAGCGCGGCGCCTTGGGCATCTGCTTGGGATCACCCGCCGCCGCGCCCTGCTCCACCCAGCGCGCGAGCGTGCCGCGGGCCACCTCCGACAAGCGCCGCTCGCCTTCGAATTCTCCGCGCCCGGCGACCGGCAGCCACGGGGGCATGTAGCCGCTCGCGGTGACCTCGGCGATCTGGGTCGCGTGATCGCGGACGTCCTCGTAGCTCTCGAACCAGAACGGCCCCGAGCCCCCGTCGCGATGGCACGGCGTGCAGTGCTCGTAGACGAGCGGGGCCACGTGCTCGGCGAACGTGGGCCGCTCGGGGACGGTGGGCTCGGGCTCGGCGACGACGGCCGGGGTCGACGCGACGGGCTTCGGATCACTGGCCTTGGGCCCTCCCCCGGGCACCGGATCGGGCGTGCAGGCGGTCAGCAAGGCGACCAGCGCGAGCGAGCAACGTCTCATCGCAGGTCCGAGATGTAGCATCCGATCGCGGCCCCGCCGGCGGGCGGCGCCCCACGACCGGCCAGCACCGCCTCCACCGCATCGCGCAGCTCGTGCGCGGAGGCCTGCGCCCGCACCTTGCCGAGCTCCGCCACGCGATCGTCGATGCGCCCGCGATACGCCGGGCCGGCCGACCCCGGCTGGAACACGGCCGCCTCGGGGGTCACCCGCACGCCAGCCCGCGCCACCAGCTGGTGCTCGGGGTCGCGTACGCTCGGCAGCGAGATCCCGTACTCGGCCTGGTGCGCGCGAATGGCCGCGGGGTCGTCATCGGGGTCGGGATACACCAGCCAGGTCGCGACGCCGCGGGCACTCCAGGTCTCGGCCAGCGCGCGCATGGTGGGGACGTAGCGACGCGAGATCGGACAGTGCGTCGACACGAACAACAGCACGGTCGCGGGCGCATCGCCGGCGAGCGGATCGACGGCGGCCCCGTCGAGGTCGAGGATCCCCGCCCCGACCGAGGGCTGCGGCGAGGGCTGCGGCGAGGGCTGCGGCGGCGGCGGCTCGGTGCAGCAGACCAGCAGCGCCGCGAGTGCGCC
>JBFIJN010000286.1:0-11368 GCA_041600735.1 Nannocystaceae bacterium | reverse complement strand
GACCCTCCAGCAGCAAGACGCTCAGCAGCGGCTGACCGACGATGTCTTCCGCCAAGTTGCGATCGGCAAGCTCGTGCCCCACGGAGAGAGGGATAGCGCAGCCGCCTCAGCGGGTCACGACGCGGTTCGCTGAACGGGTACCAAGTTCCCGGGTCCATGACCGACCTCTGCCGTCCAAGCCCGACTCCACCGCCCACTCGGTCCCGTCGGCGTGAACCTTCGATGACGAGCACTGTGGGAACGCCCAGACATTCATGGGCCGGCCACACCATCCGTCCCCAACACATGCCAGCCTGACGATGTGCCCAACCTTTGTCGCCGGACTGTGCCCACACCCAACGCGGAGGAAGGAGAGAAGCGCTCGTACGGGGCTTTGGCGCCAAGAGAAGCGCGATCCAGTGAATGGAGAATCGCCGCCCCAACGTGTTCGGTCCCCCTTTCCTCCACTAGAACACCACCCTGCTCCATCCGGCCCATCTCGCAATCACCCACCATTGCCCTCACCAACACCCCCGATCCATCATCGCCCCCAATGCCCCCGCACGGTCGCCCCCGCCAGCTCGCGATCCTCCTAGCCCTGGCGACGCTCGCATGCCGCCCCGCGTCCACCCCCACCGCGACTCCCGAGACCGCCGCCCACCACCACCCCGCGCCGACCGACGACGACCTCGACTCCGCGATCACCCGCCTCACCGAGCCAGAGTCGCGTGCGACCGCCCTCGCGGAGCTCGACCGCTTCGCCCTCGCGGCGAAGACCGACGATCAGCGCGTCGCGCTCGCCACGGTCATCGTCCCTTCGTTCCTGGCGATCTGGGACGAGGCGCGGCCCCACCGGCTCACGATGCTTCGCGTGTCCTCGTCCCTGGCCCACCCCGCGGTCGCGCCGCTGTGGAGCCGCGCGATCGGGCTCGATGGCAGCCCATCGTCGCGCGACGCGACGATGCTGGCCCTCGACGGGGTGATCCAGACGCACGCGACGGCATGCACGGGCGCGGTGATCGACGCGCTGGAGCACGTCTTGGCCCACCCGGAGCACGATGGAGGCGAGAGCGATGGGGAGGTGCGAGCGCTCCTCGTTCAGACCCTCGAGGAGCTCGGTGAGCCGGAGTCCGTTCCGGTGCTGCGCGCGGTGCTCGAGCAACCGATCGAGCGGCAGCCGGCCACGGTCCATCGGGCGGCTGCGAGCGCGCTGGGTCGGCTGCGTGCGGCGGAGACGGTCGATGCGCTGTTGATGGCGACGTTTCGCGTGCCCGATACGCCGACGACGAGGAACATCAGCGAGCGCGCCAAGACGGCCCTCGGTGCGATCGGCGAGCCTGCGGTGGCGCCTACGGTCAGGATGCTCGAGGGCAAGCATGCGGGCATCCAGGAGCTCACGGCGCTCCATGGGCTCGCGCCGGAGGTGATCGAGATGGTCGCGGCGAGCTACTTGGGAACGATCGGCTCGCCCACCGCGGTCGACCCGCTGCTGGCCCGTCTCCCGCGCGCGGGCTGTCGAGGCGACGGTCGCCGAGCCAAGGGCGGAGCGGAGGGCGAGCTCGAGCTGTCGCGGATCATTCTCCGCGCGACGATCGCGAGGGCGCTGGGGCTCATCGGCGACGCGCGAGCGGTGCGTCCACTGTGCGACTGCTCCACCGCCTCCGCGAACCCCACCGACATGTTCGCGATCGCGGAGGCGCTGGGGCGGATCGGCGGTCCCGAGGCCACGGCCTGCTTGGCACGCGTGGTGTCGAAGGCCACGTACGCCGAGGACCTCGTGGCCGATCGCAGCTTCGTGCACGAGCTGCAGTGGGAGGCGGTGCGGTTCCTGATCCTCGCCGCGGGGCCCGACGACGTGGCCGTGATCGACGAGCGGCTGAGCTCGCCCAAGCGCCCGCCCAACGTCGCCCGCGAGCAGGCGCAGTGGAGCCCGGGGCTCGAGGTCCTGCGGCAGTGTGGCAGCGAGCTCCCGTGCTTGCTCGAGGTGCTCCGCGACGCCAGCGCGCCGTGGTTCGCCCGAGAGGTCGCAGCCACCCACGCCGCCCGCCTCGCTCCTGAGGACGAGACGGTCGCGCTCGCGATCGCCAAGGCGTATTCCGTCACCAACCCCGATGCCCGGGTCACGATGGCGTGGCTCGTCGGACACATGATGAACCGTCGGCGCTGCCAGGCGTGCGCGGACGCGCTCCAGCGCACGCTCGATCACGATCGCGACGCCCAGCTCCCCGCGGAGTACCAGCTCTCGGTGCTCACGGTCCGCTACGCGATCGCTCGCGTTCGCGAGTGAGGTACGGGCGCGCTGGCCGACGCGCTCACATCTCCATCAACTGCAGAACAACCCCAATCTCCTCCACCACCTCCAACTCCAGATCCCCCCGCCCCCGAAGCTCCTCGAGAGCCACCCGCGCCACCTCACCCCCAAGCTCCCCCAGGCAATCCACCAACGCGATCAGCACCCCCGCCGAAGCCCGCCGCGTATCGATCACCCCCAGCAACCGCGGCACGAGCCCTCGCTCCCCGGTGCTCCCAAGCACCGACACGATGCTCGCCGGCCCCTCCGGCGAAAGCCGGCCCACCCCAGCCTTCGCCATCACCTGCGGAAACCGAGCCGCATACATATCGGCAAACTCCTCCGCACTATCGAGGAATTCCTCATCCTCCCCAGCCTCGGCCTCGATCAACACATCGAGAACCACGGAGACCGCCTCCTCCCCGAGCGCATCCACCGTAGCTCGGATCTCTTCTTCCCTACCCTCGATCGACCCCATCGGCCCGATATTGATCCACCCGAGGATCTTCCGCTGCAGCTCCCGTTTCATCGCTCCACCCATTCAAACATCGAACGCCTGCAGCATGACCGCGACCATGCGGTCGATGTCCGCTCTCCCCCGAATCTCCAACCCGAGCTTATCCAACACCGACCCCATGTTCTTGCGAATCAGCGCAACCTCCGTCGGCGTACTATCGAACCCCTCGAACGGCCCCTCGAGCGCTCGCTCGGCGATCATCGTCGAAGCCACGACGACATAATCGCGGATCGCCACCATCTTCTCGTAGCTCAGCCGATCCGGCGTATCCGTGGGCATGTGGTAGTGCTCCCAGCGCCCGCACGTGAGAAACAAGTACGGGCGCCGATCACAGCGAAACGCATGATAGTCGCTCAAATCCCCAATGGTCCGCGTCAGCACCGGTACCGCGCGTACGCCCTCGATCTCCTGCCCCGACAAGACCACGTCTACGAGCCCAGGGTCGCTCTCCATGCCGGTCACGAACAGCAAGTCCTCGCAGCCGGGGATCGCCACGTCGTGTCCGCAGAGGTCGAGCACGATCGCGCAGTGGATCGGCCCCTCGCGCTGAGCCCGGTAGAAGTGCGTGGAGCCCATGTCCTCGGTGAGGAAGCGGGGCGGCTCCTCGCCATCGAAGAAGGCGAACACGACGTCGCGCTCGAGCTGGCGCGCGCGCAGGGGCTCGACGGCGGCGAGCAGGATCGCGAGGGCAGCGGCATTGTCGTCGGCGCCGGGCTGGGGGCCGCAGGTGTCGTAGTGGGCGGCGAGCAGGACGGGCGGCAGGGCCCGGTCGCGGCCGGGAAGCCGACCGAGCACGTTCACCTGGCCCGAGCGCTCACCGCCATAGGGCCACGCGAACGCGCCGCAGTACGGCTCGAGGCCGAGCGCTCGCATGCGCTGAAGCAACCACGCACGAGCCGCCCGGTGACCAGGACCACCCACGACGCGCTCACCCGGAGCCGCGAGTGCCTCGACATCGGCCCGCAGGCCCTGCAGCGACGGGTGATCCGTGGTCATCGATGTCTTCTAGGTTCTCGAGGATTCACGGTCAACGGCCCCAATGGGCCGCAATTCGTCCTCTGTGAGTAGAATCTCGCGCTGCTTTGATGATCGACGGTCTCGGTTCGAGGTCCATCCACACTAACCCGGAGCCCCATGCCGCTGTCATCGATCGTCGCGCTCTCGTTCCTCGTCCCTCCGACCGATGCCTCGGCTGCGAACGCAGCCCTCGCAGAGCCGGTTCCGATCCAAGTCGCGGCCCCCGCGGGCGAGCCCCCAACGACGCCATCGCCCGACCCCACGCCGCCCGAGGCGGACGCCGGGTCGTCCGAGCCACCCAGCACACCCACCGAGTCGGCCCCAGCCACCGAATCGGCCCCAGCCACCGAATCGGCCCCAGCCACCGATTCGGCCCCAGCCACCGAGCCGACCCCAGCCACCGAGCCGGCCGACGCTCCCGCAACCACTGATTCATTCGAGCCCACCCAGCGCCGCGGGTTCATCGCGGCCCCGCCCACGCCTCCGCCACCGGGACCTTCGCTCGATCGACCCTCCCGACGCGGGACGCTCTTTGGGGCCGCGGTGGGCTATGTCGGCTGCATCAGCGACGCTTGTCGGCGCGAGTCCTCGAGCGGCGGGTGGCGCTACCGCGGCGGAGGACTCGGGCAGCTGGAGCTCGGCTACCGCGCGGGCAGGATCGCGCCCAGCGTCTCGTTCGCCATGGGAGGTGGGCCGGTCGAGTACACGGGAGAGCTCGACGTCCTGCAGGGCAAGATGCGATTCCTCGACGTCGGTGCCGGCGTCCTGGTCTTCCTCGTAAAGAAGGGCCGCATCGATCCGTTCTTCGGCGCTCGCGTCGGCTATGCGCGCGCGCGCGAGCACCTGTACGTGCCCAACACCAGCCTGGAGGGCAACACGATCTACTCGCGCTACGGCCTACGGCTCTCCGCCGGGCTCTCGTACTACGTGCTGCCCACGCTCTCGGTCGGGCCCCGCTTCGACCTCACGCTCCCCTTCGCCGGCAACGTGTGCAGCGGGATCCAGGACGGCATGTTGTCCAATACGCAGTGTTTCGACGTCTCGAGCTACAGCGCCGACAGTCGCGGGAGCTTCCCCCGCTGGTGGTCGGTCTCGCTCGGCGTGCAGTACGTGCTGCCGCGGCGTGGGGTGCGGAGCGCGAGCCGCTGAGGCAGCGCGGCGGGAATGACTCGCCGCGGGCGCTGAAGAACGGCGGGCCGGAATCACGCCGCAACTCTTGCTGGCGCGCGCCGAGCCCCCGTCGTTCTCGGCCGGCGTTTGGGCTCGCTATCGCTCATCGATGTCTTACCTTCCCCATCGACTGTGAGCGTCGCGAGTCCTCCGTCGGCGCCGAGACCTCCTCTCGGGACCGCAGAGTTCTCCTTCGCTCGGAGGAGATCCCATGAAACGACTAAGAACATGTGTCTTGTTTGGCCTGGCGCTGGCGTCAGCGAGCTGTAGTGAGGGTGGAACGGGGGCCAGCGGCGGATCGACGGAGAGCGGGAGCGAAGCCTCCGCAGGACGTGACGCCGAGAGCGGCGACACCGGCGGACTGGGCACGGAGACGAGCGCCACGCCCGGCACATCGGTGGGCAGCGGTGAGGCCGGCGGCGAAGGGCCCGAGTCCGGCACGAGCGCGACAACCGGCACGTCCAACGGCGCCGGTGATTCCGACGGCGCCGGTGATTCCGACGGCGCCGGCGGTTCCGACGACACCGGCGGTTCCGACGACACCGACGATTCCGGCACGAGTCCCCCGGGCACCCTGCCCTACGTAGAGAGCTTCTCTGGCCCCAACGGCGCGCCGTGGCCCTCGCCCTGGGAAGCTGCGGGCAACTACGTGATCTCTTCGGAGCTGCTCGGTGGTCGCGGTCGCTTCAATGGCCACACCGCCAACGTCGCTCGCATGGTGCTCCCCGGCTTCGACGAGAGCGACGTCGACGTCACCCTCACCGTGGTGTTCGATGACTGGACCCAACAAGGGCTCGGCTTCTACGTGCGCCAGAACGGCGGCGTGCTGCAGCAGACCAACCTGCACGGCGAGGGCTACGCGACCTACGTCGAAGGCGGCTACATGGGCTTCATTGGCCTGTGGCGCGAGACCAACGGGATCGAGGAGCCGCTGGCCAACGCGCTCGTGCCCGGCGGCAACGTGGCCTCCGGCGTGCCCTATCGCGTCCGCTTCCAGTGCGCGACCGTAGCCGGCTCCACGCGCCTGCGCACCCGCATCTGGCCCGCCGCCGGGCCCGAGCCCGAGGTCTGGCTCCTCGACATCATGGACGGCACCCCGGTGCTACAGGGTGTCTCGGGCTCGTTCGCGGTGGATGTGTACAACTACGTCGGCACCGATAGCGTGCACATCGACGATCTGCACATCGAGTCGCTGTAGTCGCAGCGCCGCACGTCGCGGCGACCTCGCTCACTCGGGCGCGATACAAGTCTGCGTACTCGCATCGCAGGTGACCCGGGTCTCGTCCCCACAATCGACCGACTCGGCGCACTGCGGTGGCACGCAGACGTCGACGTCGGCGAGACACGTGAAGTCGTCGCCGCCGCAGTCCTCATCTTGCTGGCACCACCACCCCGGC
The DNA here is from genome assembly GCA_041600735.1 of Nannocystaceae bacterium. GTDB lineage: Bacteria > Myxococcota_A > Polyangia > Nannocystales > Nannocystaceae > Paraliomyxa. The sequence continues at coordinate 4,998 of JBFIJN010000286.1, read as the reverse complement.
CGCCCCGGCACCGACGACGGCTCGCACGACATGAAGATCTCGATCTGGGGAAGTAGGCCGCTCGTCTCATGGGTGGAGGGCGTGGCCTCGTACGTGACGCGCTGCGTCTCGCAGCGGGGGTGGGAGACTTCGATGGCCCCCGCGGGGAACTCACACTTGCGAGGCCCATCGCTCTGCGACCCCTCGCTCCACGACACGGAGTAGATGCCCAGCGCACCAGACCCCGTCTGGCGACCCAGCCCGTCGACCTCGATGTTCGCGTCCTCGTACCCCGCCGGCAGGTACACCAACGCCGTCATCTCCCGGTGGCCGAACGTGAACGAGCACGACTCGCAGCCCGACATCACCCACGAGCTGCCCGCGAGAAGCACCGCGGGCACGCACCATCGCCACGGACTCATCGGGGCACGATAACATCCGAGGTGGAGCCACGTGCGTCGTGGGTCGGCACCGGACCGCGCAGAGCGGCGGCTCGCTGAGCGCACGCGAGCACGCCACCACGGACGCGCCGCCACCCCGAGCCACGCCGGCGCGAGCCCCCGCGTAGCTCGCCCTCGCGGCCCCACCACGCCCAATCCGCTCCCTATCCGCCGCTCCACCCCACTCCTTGCTCGCAAACCACCCCCACCTGCTACGATGCTCGAACCACCCTCGCGCGCGGCCCTCGAGCTCCCCGCACCGCCCTCTCGCCCGCAGCTGGACTCGAATGATTTCAAGAGCTTGAAATCCGATGAACGATTCGTTCAAGATGTTCCTCATCGCGCTGGTGACCGCGCTGGCCTGCCAGTTGCTGCTGGGGCCGTACATCCTCGGGCTCCAGGGGTATCGGCCGCCTGCGGTCGCGACGGCGCCGGATCACGTGGGCAAGCTCGAGCAGGGGCCCGCTCCGGTGGCGGCTCCGCCGGCGGCGGCGAAGCTCAATGCGCCCAATCTGTCGGGGATGTCGGTCGAGGCGGCGCGCGAGCGGTGGCGGGACAAGGGGCTGTTGGTGATCGAGGACGGCGAGCGTGCCGATAGCGGGGCGGAGCCGGGGTCGATCATCGAGCAGCGGCCTGCGCCTGGCTCGCCGCTGGCGTCCAAGGAGATCCGCGTGACGGTGGCCAAGGCGGCTCCGGATCTGCAGGTGCCGAGCGTGGTGGGCAAGCCGCTCGAGGCGGCGCGCGTGGCTCTGATCGCGGCCGGGTTCGAGGTGGGCGAGCCGACGCTCGAGGAATCGCGCGAGGCGCAAGGCAGCGTGATCAAGCAGACCCCGCCCGCGGGCGAGCGAGCGAAGGAGAAATCCATCGTGCGCCTCGTGATCGCCGCGCCCATGTCGATCGAGGTGCCGAAGGTGGTGGGCAGTAGCTCGATCTCCAAGGCGCGCAAGGCCCTCGAGGCCGCGGGGCTGACCGTGGGCGACGTCCGGCGGGTCGAGCACGAGGAGCGCGGCGAGGGCTACGTGCTGCGTCAAGACCCCGAGCCCGGAACGAAGGTCCCGCCGGGTACCGCGGTAGAGTTGACCGCGGTCGCGCCCAATTAGCGCGGGCACGTACCCGCCGAGTTGGACTGGCTTGGGCTTGGGCTCGGCCCTGGGGGCGGTTTCCCGCGCGCGGGTGTGCCCTGTTACGCTGGGGGCCAGAGAACCCGCGTGAAGATCGGCATCCTCACCCACGACGCCACGAAGTACACGATCCGCCGCCTCGTGGAGGCCGGAGAGTCCCATGGGCACGAGGTCGAGTGCGTCGACTACTCGCGCTGCTTCATGACCATCACGTCCCGCGAGCCGCAGGTGCTGTTCGAGGGCGAGCCGCTGCGCTTCGACGCGATCATCCCGCGGGTCGGCGCGGCGCTCAACTTCTACGGCACCGCCGTGGTGCGCCAGTTCGAGATGTCGGGGGTGACCTCGGCCAATGGCTCGCTCGCGATCTCGCGCGCGCGCGACAAGCTGCGGGCGCTGCAGATGCTGGCCGGCGCCGGGGTGCCGCTGCCGGTCACGGGCTTCACGCGCTCGCCCGAGGACATCGACGCCGCGATCCGCTTCGTGGGCGGAGCCCCGCTCATCGTGAAGCTGCTCGAGGGCTCGCAGGGCGTGGGCGTGGTGCTGGCCGAGACCGACAAGGCGGCCGAGTCGGTGATCGCGGCGTTTCGCCAGCTCGAGGCCAACATCCTGGTGCAGGAGTTCATCGAGGAGGCCCAAGGCGCGGATCTGCGCGCGTTCGTGATCGACGGCAAGGTGGTGGCGGCGATGATCCGCCAGGCGGCGCCGGGCGAGTTTCGCAGCAACCTGCACCGCGGGGGCACGGCCGAGAAGGTCAAGCTCTCGCCCGAGGAGCGCTCGATCGCGGTGCGCTCGGCCAAGGTGCTGGGGCTGCGCGTGGCCGGCGTGGACATCCTGCGCAGCAATCATGGACCGCTGGTCATGGAGGTGAACGCCTCGCCGGGCCTCGAGGGCATCGAGAAGGCCACCGGCAAGGACGTCGCGGGCAAGATCATCGAGTTCGTCGAGGAGTTGGTGCGCAGTGGCAAGAACCGCGCGGAAGGCTGAACCCACCCCATTCGTCCTCGAAGGGACCGAGGTGCAGCCCGGCACCACCACCACGATCGACATGCCGATCGCCGGGCTTCCCACGGGCGAGTGGGTGCACATGCCGGTCATCGTGGTGCACGGCCGCCGCGGCGGCCCCGTCGTGTGGCTGTCCGGCGCCGTGCACGGCGACGAGCTCAACGGGGTGGAGATCGTGCGGCGAGTGGCGCTCTCGCTCGACCCCTCGATCCAGGCCGGCACGGTGCTCGCGGTGCCGATGGTCAATGTCTTCGGGGTCACCGCAGGGTCGCGCTACCTGCCCGATCGGCGCGACCTCAACCGCTCGTTCCCCGGCTCGCGACGCGGCTCGCTCACCGGGCGCCTGGCCCATGCCTTCTTCGAGCGCATCGCGCTGCGCTCCACGCTGGGCATCGACTTTCACACCGGCTCGGGCGGGCGCACCAACCTTCCGCAGATCCGCTGCGACCTCTCCGACGTGAAGACGCGCCGGCTGGCCATCGCCTTCGGCGCGCCGCTGATCCTCGATGCTACGCCCAAGCCCGGCACGCTGCGCGCCGAGGCGGTGCGCAAGGGGATCCCGATGCTGCTGTTCGAGGGCGGCGAGTCGGGCCGCTTCCACGACGAGGCGATCGACGTGGGCGTGAGCGGAGCCCGACGGGTGCTGGCGCACCTGAAGATGATCCCGCGGGCGCCGTCGACCGAGGCGCCGCCGGTGATGACGGAGGACAACCGCTGGGTCCGAGCCGGCCGCAGCGGCTTCTGCCGGGTGGAGGTTCGCCTCGGCCAGCGGGTGACCCGCAAGCAGCGCGTAGGGGTGGTCTCGGACGCCGTCAGCGCCTCCGAGCGTGTGCTTCACTCTCCCATGGACGGCATCGTGATCGGCGTGCTGCGCACCGCGGTCGTGCATCGCGGAGACCCGGTGGTCCACATCGCGAAGATCCGCGGCCGGACCCGCAGCCCACGCAAGAAGGCGGCATCAGCATGAGGATCGCGGTTCTCACCCAGGCGCCCAACAACTACTCGAGCCGGCGCATGGTCGAGGTGGCCAAGGAGCGCGGGCACGAGGTCGAGGCCATCGACTACACCCGCTGCTACATGAACATCACCTCGCGTCGCCCCGAGGTGCTGGTCTCGGGTCGGGCGATCGAGGTCGACGCGATCATCCCCCGCATCGGCGCCTCGCAGACCTTCTATGGCACCGCAGTGGTGCGACAGTTCGAGGCGATGGACGTGTTCACCGCCAACGGCTCGCAGGCCATCGCACGCTCGCGCGACAAGCTGCGCGCGCTGCAGCTGCTGGCGGCCAAGGGCATCGGCTTGCCGATCACCGGCTTCGCGCGCAATCCCAAGGACATCGACGGCGTGATCGAGCTGGTGGGGGGCGCCCCGCTGGTCATCAAGCTGCTCGAGGGCACGCAGGGCATCGGCGTGGTGCTGGCCGAGACCAACCAAGCCGCCGAGTCGGTGATCGCCGCGATGCGCCAGCTCAAGGCCAACATCTTGGTGCAGGAGTACATCCACGAGGCCGGCGGGGCCGATGTGCGGGCGTTCGTGGTCGACGGCAAGGTCGTGGCCTCGATGACCCGCCAGGGGCCCAAGGGCGAGTTCCGCAGCAACCTGCACCGCGGGGGCACGGCCGCGAAGGTCAAGCTGACCCCCGAGGAGCGCGCCACCGCCGTGCGCTCGGCCAAGATCCTGCGCCTCAAGGTGGCCGGCGTGGACATGCTGCGCAGCAACCACGGCCCGCTGGTCATGGAGGTCAACTCCTCCCCGGGGCTCGAGGGCATCGAGAAGGCCTCGGGCGTCGACGTCGCGGAGCGCATCATTCGCTTCGTGGAGGAGCAGGCGCTGGTGGCTCGCAAGACCGACAGCAGCGAAGGCTGATAGTCTCGACGCGCATGACCGACGCGCCTTCGCCCCCCACCACTGCCTCTCCCCGAGCGCGCCTCGAGGCGCTTCCGTTTCGTGCGTTCGTCGGGATCGGTGCGGGCCTGGGATTGCTGGGGCTGGCGCTGGCGTGGGCGATGGGCCCGGGTGCGGGCGAGCACGCGGGCAGCTCGACGGTCGCGGCTGCCGGGGCCGCTGCGCCAGCCAAGGGCGGTGTTGTGGCGGAGGGCGGTGGTGCGGCGGAGGGCGGTGGTGCGGCGGAAGGCGGTGGCGCGGCGGAGGGCGGCGGTGCGGCTGAGGGCGGTGGTGCGGCTGAGGGCGGCGGTGCGGCTGAGGGCGGTGGCGCGGCGGAGGGCGGTGCTGCGAACGAAACCGCGGCGGCTGAGGGCGGCGGCGCGGCGGGTGCCGACGAAGGCGGCGAGGACGACGAGGACGACGAGGACGACGAAGAGGGCGAGGACGACGAAGAGGGCGACGAGGCCGACGACCCCGACGGCGACGCGGCCAACGCAGACGACTCGGCCGACCAGGACGCGGCTACGCCGGACGCGGATGATGACGTGGTCGTCGACGACGACGCGAGCAAG
>JBFIJN010000285.1:0-11376 GCA_041600735.1 Nannocystaceae bacterium | reverse complement strand
TCCTTGATCGTCGCCGCTGCTGCTGTCGTCCTCGTCGATCTCGCCGACGACCGCGATCGTGGTGGGCGTGAACGCGACGTAGCTGCGCGCGGCGGCATCGGTGATCTCCACGCGAAGCTTGACCGAGACGCCGGCCTCGGCCGGGGCCACGAATTCCAGCGAGAGCTCGCCCGACTCGACCGGCTCGTCCTCGAGGAACGGCACCCAGGTGGGCTCGTCGACGCCCTCGATCGTGCCCCACGAGGCGGTGAGCGTGGAGCCGGGCGGCGCATCGATGCAGCCCGAGAGCACGAGCGGCTCGCCGCGCGTGGCCACCAGCCCATCGGCGCGCGGGAGGAACACGGTGGGCCCAGTCGCGTCGGGATGGGTGGCCTCCTCGATGCGAACCGCAGCGAAGCGCGGCGACCACAGGTTGTTCTCGGGCTCCCAGGTATAGGCGGCCACGATCCAGGTCCCGGGGGCGACGTCGGTGGTGTCCCAGTCGACGCCCATCGCGGCCTGCTCCATCGTGATCGGCAGGCGAGGATCGTCGGGGGTGATGCGCAGCCAGGTGTCGGCGGGCCAGCGCGCGCTGGCTTCCAAGATGTCGTCGGGGCCGAACGCTCGTGTGATGTCGCCGTTGGCCTCGGCCCGATCGAAGTCCGCCTGTGTGATCCACACCGGGAACAGGAAGTCGTAGCGCTGCTTGGAGAACGCGAACAGCTGCTGACGGCGACTGTCGGGCAGCTCGTCGGGGGTGAGCTCGACGTCGTCGTAGGGCACCGAGTACGGGATGTGCATCACGTCGCCCCGCGCGATGGTCTCGACGCAAGGCGCGGTGGGGAACACGGCGGGCGTGCGCGGACGCAGACCGTTGGCCGCGTGGGCGCTCGAAGGCGCCAGGACCAAGCCGAGCGCGAGGAGGAGAAGGGACGATCGGATCACCATCGACGCGTCGGGCCAAGATAGCATCGGACCTGTGCGCGAGCGGGTTGGCGATGACCGCGCGCCGACCCACGAGCGAAGCGAACGCGGCGAAGAAGCGACGATGGGACGGATTTACGCCGCAGGGTGATCCCGTTGGCTCGCGCGCGGCGTACACTCTGCGGGCCCGGCGAGTGGCCCGGGAGGCCTATTGATGCTCGAGACGATCCGACGCCCAACGGTTGAAGTCCTACTGGTAGCGATGCTCGCCCTTGGTGCGTGCGATGATGGTGGTGACGACTCGATGGAGAGCGCCGCGGACTCCTCCTCGCAGCCGTTCTCCTGCGCTGACGAGACCCGCGCGGACGCATTTGCCGTGGATCTCAGCAAGATGGACGCCACGACCACCGTCACGATCGTGGATGCCGTGCCGGCCGAGCCCGTCCGTGGGGACAACACGTGGATCGTGAGGCTCACCGACGCGAGCGGAAGCCCGCTGGCAGGCGCCAGCCTCGACGTGAAGCCATGGATGCCCGATCACGGACACGGGTCGCCGGTCGAGGAGCAGATCACCGAGCTCGAGGGCGGCGAGTACGAGATCACGTCGCTCAACCTGTTCATGGCGGGCTACTGGGAGGTCACGATCGAGCTGAGCGAGGCCGAGGGCGGCGCCGAAGCGGTCATGTTCGCCCTGTGCGTCGACTGACGCTCACCCGCCGATGAAGGTCATGTTGGCGGCGCCGCGCCGATGAGCGGCGCTCCGCACACGCTGCTGCTGCTCACGCACGCGCCGTAGCCCGCGAACTCCGTGGCCGCGTCGGGGGTCCACTCGAGCACGGTGGGCCTCACGTCGAAGGTGGTGATCTGCTCGCGGATCGAAGGATCGAGATCGCCGCTCTCGATCAGCGAGTCGAGCGTGTCGAGGGCCATCGGGCGCAGGCGCAGGCGCGTGGTCACGCGATCGACCTCGGTGTCGGCGACCACGAAGCGCCGCGCTCTCCAGGTGGAGGCATCGCCCATCGGGCTCAGCACCTCGGAGGCCGGCAGCAGCGCGCTCTCTATGCGCTCGGCCTCCCAGAACATGTGGACCTCGTGGTTGGCGCCATCGAACATGCGATCGCCCAGCCGCCACAGCAGCGGATCGTCGGCGAGGGTCGCGAGCGCCACGCCATCGTCGAGCACCCCGACCTCGAGCACCGCGGCCCCGCCCGCGAACGCCCGGAGCTCGAGCCAAGCGCGGCGATCCTGCGCAGAGCCGCTCGGCCACGCGTGGGCCGAGAACTCGTTGTGGAGGTAGACGTCGACGCTGGAGCCACCCTCGTCGCGCGGGTTGATGCAGATCGAGGCACACAAGGCGGACTTGCGCTGGAACTCGATGCCCTCGAGCTGCTCGGCGCGCAGCTGGGGCCCGAGCGTGGCATCGGGCCAGTCGTGCAGCGCCACATCGACGCCGGGCATGCCGTGCGGGTGGCGACGTCGGTCGGCGCGCACGCCCGGGGCGTCGGCGATGGGGCCGTCGATGCCGGGGCCCATGTGGCAGCTCCCGCAGCGCAGCCCGTAGATCGCAGGCCCGCCCGAGAGCGGATCGAGGTCGGAGAAGAAGCTCGCCTGCCACTCGGCGTAGGTGCGCTCGAGGTGCACGTCGTTGGGGGTGACGACGTCGTGGCACGATCCGCACAGCGCAGCCGACTCGGTGGTGGCGGAGTCGAGCAGCGGCGAGTAGGCCGAGGCGTGCGCGTCGTTGTCGACCGGATCGTGGATCGCCCCCAGCAGCGTGCGCCCGCCCGAGAGGCGCAGCGGGTTGTTGTGGCTGCCCTCCACCGCCTCGGCGGTGTGGCAGAAGTAACAGGTCACCCCGCGCAGGTGCTGGGGCACCTCGTCGAGGTTGAGCCCGTCGGTGGTGAGGCCGAGCTCGAGCGCCATGGGGGCGTGGCAGCGCACGCAGAAGTCGCCGAGCTCGCCGTTGGTCTCGCGCTGGCCTCGCGCGTTCATGGCCCGGAACACGGGGTCCTCGCCGGCATACGCATGCATGCTGCCCAGCCACTCGCGGTAGTGGGTGGGGTGGCACTCCTGGCAGCTGGCCGGATCGAGCAGGCGATCGTTGGGATCGAGGCCCGTGCTGGGCGGCGTGGGGTCGTTGCACCCGAGCGCGAGCGCGAGCACGGCGAACAGCGGCGAGGCCCGGAGGCAAGTGGCTGGGCGCATGGCTGGGCTCATGGCTGGGCTCCGTTCTCGACCCACTGGGCCACCGCGCAGCGCTCGCCCTCGCCGAGCGCCTGGGCGCCAGGAGGCATGCGCAGCGTGTCGTCGTCGATGTCGAGGCGCACGACGAGCGTGCTGCAGGCCGCATCGCCCGCTACGACGAAGCCGGCATCGAGCAGCACCGCTCGGGTCGCGGCGAGATCGCTCACCACCAGCCCGCCGCCCGCCCCCGCGGCCGAGCTGTCGCCGTGGCACGCGGAGCCCGCGGTTCCGCAGCGAGGGACGATGGTCTGCGAGAACACGCGGTCCCACGAGGGCTCGTAGAGCGGCGTACAGGCGGAGGCTTCGCGCGGCACGCACGCGGAGCCATCGTCACCGTCGTCGTCATCGCCGCCGTCGCAGCCCGACCCGAGGACCAGCGCCGCGACGAGCATCACCAACTGCGAGCGCGATGCGGCCGAGCGCGAAGGGAGGATCATGGGCAGGCCCGGAGCGATACTAGCTTGGCCAGGCCCTGCGGTCACGCGAACGCCCGATTGCGGGGCTCACGGGGCTCCGCAGGCGAGCCTCTCGGCGAGCTGTTCTCGCTCTTCCTGCGTTGGCGTGGGGCTGTCGAATCGGCATGACCTCGTGGGTCGCGGTTGCTCCGCCGGCCTGCTCGGCTCCATGCGAGGCTAGAGCACGATCCCGCCCGTGTTCCCGCCGCCGGAGTGCGAGGTGGGGACGGCCTGCGTCGATCTCGTGCTGGTCGGCTCGTCGGGCAGGCCCAGCGCGCAGAAGATCTGCAGCGCATGCGACTTGCCCTTCACGCGCACGGCCTCGCGCGGCTCGAACAGCACGTCGTTCTGCACCGCGCGCATGGTGTACTCGCTGATGATCACCTCGCCGGCCTTGGCCACGCTGCACAGCCGCGAGGCGATGTTCACCGGGTCGCCGATGACGGTGTACTGGAGCGTGCGCGACGAGCCGATCGCGCCGGCGATCACCTGGCCGGTGTTGATGCCGATGCCCACGTGGATCGGCTCTTGGTTGTTCGTGGCGCGGATGCGGTTGAACTCGCCGAGCGCTCGCTGCATCTCGAGCCCGCATCGCACCGCGCGCAGCGGCGCGTCGGGGATGCCCACGGGGGCGCCGAACAGCCCGATCACCTCGTCACCCACGTACTTGTCGAGCGTGCCGCCATGGGCGAACAGCACGTCGACCATCATCTCGAAGTACTCGTTGAGGGTCTTGACCATCTCCTCGGGCGTGGTGCGCTCGCTCATCGAGGTGAAGCCGCGGATGTCGGCGAACAGCATGGTGACCACGCGCTTGGTGCCGACCTTGTCGAGCTGGAGCGCGCCGCTCACGATCTGCTCGACGAGGTTGGGCGACAAGAGCCGCTGGAACTCGGCGCGGGTGGCCGCCTCGCGCTCGATCTTCTTGGCCAAGCGGTGGTTCTCGATGGCGATCGCGGCCTGGGTCGCGATGCCCTGGAACACCTGGAGGTCCTTCTCGGTGAACGCCCCGGTGGTGAGCATGGAGTCCATGTGCATGACCCCCACCAGGTGATCGGCGTAGAGCAGCGGCACGCACATGGTCGAGCGGATGCCCTGCATGATGATGCTCTTGGCCGCCTTGAAGCGCTCGTCGACCATGGCATCGGAGCTGAGCACCGCCTTCTTGTTGTTCTTCACCTCTTCGAGGATGGAGCTCGACAGCTTGATCGACTCGTCCTCGCGCTTGGTGCGAAGGTAGCGGGGCTCGAGCTCGCCGTGCTCGTCGCACAGCAGGATCACGGCCCGGTCGGCGCGGATGATCGCGAAGGTCTCGTCGACGATCTGCTGGAGCAGCTGGTCGAGGTTGGACTCGATGTTGAGCTTCTGCGAGAGCTCGTGGGCGATGCGGAGCTTCTCGTAGTCGACCTTGAGGGCGGTGATGTCGTCGATCTCGGCGGCGGGCAAGAAGCGGGCCGAGGCATCGAGGCGGCTGCGCACCTGGCTCTGCACCAGCCCACCACCGGCCAAGGTGACGTTGCGCAGCCGCGCATTTTGCTGCTGCTGGTCGTTCTGCTCGTCTTCGAAGCGCAGGACGGTGTTGCCGAGGGTGATCTGGTCGCCTGCGGTGAGCGTTTTTTCGCTGACGCGCTCGCCGTTGACGTAGCTGCCGTTGAGACTGCCGATGTCGCGCAGCACGTAGCAGCCGGTGGGCGCTCGCGTGATCCGGCAGTGCTCCTTGGACACGATGCGGTCGAGGACCTGCACCGTGTTGTCGGGATGACGACCTACCGTGTTGAACGCGACGAGCGGGTAGTCGGAGGGCCCCTCGCCGGTGACCAGGATCAGCCGGGCAGTCATCGCCAAATCGTCGAATGCGCATCGTAGGCCACGCGTGGGCTACGATCAACTCGGCGGCGCCATGGTCGATCACCTGCGCCAAGAGCGCAGAGGCGCCGGGGTCGGCGCAGGGTTCCCCGCCTAGTTGACCACCATCACGTGCTCGACCTCGTAGATGCTCTCCTGCTTGGCGATGACGTCGAACGGCCACTCGATCCACACGGAGTACACGACCCCGAGGCGCACTTGCTTGCCCTCGATTTCGATCCAGGTCTCGAGCTTGGGATCTTCGACGCCCACGCGGGTCAGCTCGCGCTGCATGGTCTTGCGCAGCTCCTCGCGAGCCTCGGCGTCTTGCTCGTAGTAGCCGGCCCGCCCCGCGAGCTTGGAGCCGGTCTCCTGGAGCACCCGGTAGGCCTCGTGTCGCATCATGTAGAGGGGAAACCACTGGTAGCCGAGGTAGGCGAGCAGGGTGACCACCAGCACGAGGGTCACGCTGACCACATTGATGCGGCGTGGCTTCTTGTAGTGGACGGGGGTGGCCATGGGTGGGGAGCCCGGAGCGGTGCCGTCGGGCACCGGGGAGCAGCATAGCAGCCCGCCCGGGCGAGGGGTTCCAGGAGGCCAGATGGAGGTTTGTGGGCGCCGCCGCTATGATCGCGGGCCCTCGTGCACCACCTGCCTGCATATGTCGCGCTCGAGCGGTGGGCGACGACGCGCCGCGTGGTGGTGGTGGCTCCGCTCGATCCAAGCGGACCGATGCGCATGCTGGCCGCGGGGGCCCGCAGCGTGATCGTGGTCGGCGGCGCGCTGCCGCCGATCCCGGGCACCGAGCGCTACGAGGGCGTGCCCGAGATCCCCGCGGGCGATGCCACGGTGGACATGGTGGCGTGCATCGAGGCCTACGGCACGCTGGACACCAACGAGCGCCGGCTGCTGCTGCGCGAGGCCTATCGGGTGCTGCGACCCGGTGGGTTGTTTGCGGCATGGATCCGCCACCCGCCGGGGCCCGACGACCTGGTGGATTTTTGGACGCTCGAGGACGAGCTCGCGGCGGTCTACGAGAGCACGTACATGGTGGCGCAGATGCCCTGGCACGGCTTCAGCCTGGCGCCCGTGCTCGAGGGCGAGGCGAGCGCGGCGCCCAAGCTCACGCTCGACGAAGGGCTGCTGGCGACGCTGCCCGAGGCCAGCCACTACCTGGCGGTCGCCTTTCGTCAGCGGCCGCCAGCCAAGCTGGTCGATCGCCTCACCGACGAGTGCCTGCTGGTGCCGGTGCCGGAGGTCGAGGCCGAGGCCCGCCCCACCGCGCCCCATCCAGAGGCGCGCAACGAGCTCGATCGATTGCGCGAGGAGCTGGGCCAGGCGCGGGTGCGCGAGGCCACGTTCACCCAGCAGATCGCCTCGCTGCAGCTCGAGGTGCGCGAGGCCGACGCACAGGCCCAAGAGCTCGAGCAGAGCGTGGAGCGGCAGCTGCAGGCGGCGCGCGACGAGTCGCAGGGGCACCAGGCGCGCGCGCGGGCGCTCGAGCAAGATCTCGGGCGCCGCGTGCAGGCCCTGCAGGGCGAGATGGCCCAGGCTCGCAAGCGCGCGAAGGCCCTCGAAGAAGGTCTCGAAGAGCGCGTGGCCATGCTGCGCGAGCAGGCCGAGCAGGCGGGGGCGCGGGCGCGGGAGCTCGAGGAGCAAGTCGCACAGGCGCGCGATGAGGATCTTCCCCGACAGCTCGAGGCCCTGAGGACGCAGCTCGAGCGCAGCGAGGCCGCCTACGAAGACACCGAGGCCGAGCGCGAGGAGCTGCACGCGCAGCTGCGCACCAAGACCACCGACCTCACCGTGCTCACGGCGACGGTGAAGGATCTCGAGCAATCGCTGGCGCGCATGAGCGAGCGCCTGGAGACGCGCGCGCGCGAGCTCGAGACCCAGGCGAGCGCGCGCGCCGAGCTGCAGCGCCGCTGCGACGCGCTGGCCGAGGAGCGCGACGGGCTGGCGCACCAAGCCGAGGTGGCGATCGCCGAGCGCGAGGGCGGGCGGCAGCTCGCGGCGCGCCTCGAGGCCGAGCTCGAGCAGCTGCGACGACGCCACGGGGACCAGCAAGAGGTGCTGGCCACCAAGGCTCAAGAAGCATCGCGGCTGAGCGGCGAGCTGCAGGCGCTGCGCGAGCGTCTGCAGCACCAAGAGACGATGCTCGACCAGACCCGCTCGCGCGCCGAGGAGCTGTCGGCCACGGCTGCGGCCGGGCACGAGCAGGGTCGCATGATGGCCGAGGTGGCTCGCGATCGCGACAACCTGCGCGAGGAGCTGACCAAGCGCGCCGCCGAGATCGACCGGCTCGAGGAGCGCCTGTGGGAGGCCCGCGAGGAGCTGCAGAAGGAGCGGCTCGACGCGGTGCGGCAGGCCGGCGAGCTCGAGCGGCTGCGCGAGCAGAGCGAGCGGGCACGCGAGGGCGAGCAGGCGCGCTCGCGCGAGGTGGAGCAGCTGAGCAAGGAGCTGCGCGCGCTCGAGGTCGAGCACGCCGAGAGCTTGGGGCTGCTGCGCAGCCGCGACGAAGAGCTGGCGCGCCTGCGGCGTGACCTCGCCGCGATGTCGAGCGAGTCGGCCGATCTGGCCAGCCTGCGCATGGACCTGCAGGCGCGCAGCCGCGAGCTGGCCGCGGGCGACGAGCAGCTCCAGCAGGCCCGCGCGCGCGAGCAAGATGCGATGGCGCTGGCCAAGCGCCGCGAGCTGCAGCTCGCCGAGGCCGGCGTCGAGCTCGAGCGGCTGCGACGCAGCGCCGAAGACAGCGAGGGGCTCATGGCCGGGCTGCGCAGCGAGCTCGACGTGCGCTCGCTCGAGGCCGAGCAGCTCGCGACCTCGGTGGCCGATCTGCAGCGCCAGCTCGACGAGCTCCGCGTGGAGCGGCGCAAGGCCGAGGCGGTGGCCGAGCAGCTGCAGCGGCGCGTGGAGCTCGAGGCTTCGGAGCACGAGGCGCTGCGCCGGCGGCTGCGCGCACGCGAGCGCGAGCTCGAAGAGGTGGTCTCGACCAACGAGTCGAGCGGGGCGGAGCTGTACCGGCTGCGTCGCGAGCTCGAGGCGGCCGCGCTGGCCAACGAGGAGATCGAGCAGTCGCTGCTGCGCCCCGACATCGAAGAGGGACCCACGCTGCTGCAAGAGCAGCAGTGGCCCGAGGAAGCGATCGCCGAGATCCGTCGCCTCAAGGGCTTGGTGGCCGACACGACCCGTCGTCACATGGAGCAGCTGGCGCGGGTCGAGGCGCTCGCGGGGGAGGCGGGCGGCAGCGCCGATGTCGACCGCAAGCGCGCCCGCGCGCTGGAGCTCGAGGTCACGGTGCGGGCCGAGGAGCAAGAGCACATCCTCGGGATGCTCGAGAGCGCCGAGCAGAAGATCTGGGAGATGACCGATGCCTCCGACCGCAACGCGGCGCGGCTGGCCGCGGGCCTGGCTCAGCTCGAGAAGCACAAGGAGCAGATCGACGAGCTCCACGACGAGCTCGAGGTGAGCCGCAGCCTGCTGTCCGCGGCGCAGGCTCGCTCGCTCGAGCAGGAGCGGATGCTCGCCAGCGAGCGCGCCAAGCTGGCCCGCGCCGGGATCGGCCTCGACGGCCTGCCGCCGATGCCCCGCGGGACGGACTCGGGCCAAGAGGTCGACGACCTGTTTGCCGACCTCGAGATGGGCAGCAGCAAGGCGCTCGTCGATCTCGAGGGGCCAAGGAGCGAGTCGCCGCGCCCTGCTGCGGCGCAGCGCCTGCCTCCCGCGCCGTCCGTGAAGGCCGACGCAGGGGTCCCGCACGTGCAGATTCACGACCGCACGGGCAGCCGGGCCAGCCCCGCGGCGAGCCGCTCGAACTCGCGGATGGTGATCGAGGCGATCGAGGACGGCGAGTGGCCCGACGCTCCGGCCGAGCTCGAGGAAGTCGAGGGGCGGCCGAGCGACACGGCGCGGGCAGCCCAGGGCCCGCGCGTGACCCTGGTGCGAGATCGCGCGGATGACGCAGATCCGAAGCGCGGCTCTTGACGGCCCGAGCGGCTTCGGCCTACCTTCCCGCTCCCGGAAATTACCGTCCGGCCTTCCTGCGAGGATGGCGAAATTGGTAGACGCGCACGGTTCAGGTCCGTGTGTCTTCGGGCATGGGGGTTCGAGTCCCTCTCCTCGCACCAGCAAGAACCCCTCCGATCTCGGAGGGGTTCTTTCGTTTCGGGGGCCTCGAGATCAGGCCGACTCGACGCGATCGACGGTGAGCGAGGGTCCGCTCATGTGGATGCCGAAGCCGCCGTCCTTGATCTTGCCATGCACGATCACGCGGCTCCCGGCGGAGAGCTTGCCGGCGCCCTCCAGGCGAAAGATCGCGCCGTCGTCGGTGTGCAGCTCGTAGAAGCCGCCTTCGAGGTCGTTGTGCTGGACGGTTCCGGTGAACTTGGGCATGCGGCGCAGCATAGCGCAGCTGCTCGGAGCGGCGACGAAGGTGCCCGCGCTCGGGTGGCGCGGTACCCTCGGTCCGCATGCGAGCCCGAGGCGTAGAGATGGTCGTTGCGATGGTGCTCGCGCTGGGCTGCGGGGCGTCGTCGCGTGCGCCGGGGGATGCGACGCAGCCGGGGCCGGCGGCGGTCCAGGGCCCGCCCCCGCCCACCTGGCCCTCGTGGGGCGGGGTGCCGTGGCCACGAGGCGACGACGCGCTCATGCGGGGGCTGGTGGAGGCGGAGCTCGATCGCGACCCCACGGCGGCGGCGATCGAGGATGCATGGCACCACGCAGATCCGGCGTGGCGAGCCCGTGGGGCGTGGACGCTGGCGCGCATCGGCAGCGCGGCCGCGCGCGATCGGCTGAGCGCGCAGCTCGGTGACGGGCGCATCGAGCTCGACGCCCCTGCGCTCGCCGCGATTGCACTGCTGCCAGCGCCGGGCGCCGAAGAGGACCCGCGCGACGCCGCGTGGGACGAGCTCGAGGATCGCCTGTGGACTCGCTACGCGGTGACCGAGGCGCCCGCCGAGGCGGATGCGCTGCTGCTGGCGATCGCGCGGGTCGGGGGCGCTCGCTCGCCCGCGCGGCTGGCCGCCGATCTCGCGGTGCTTCCGCTGGCCACCGAGGAGCTTCGCTATGTGCACGGGATGGAGGCGCTCGCGATCCTCTGCACGCGGGGTCATGCGCTCACGGTGGACGGGCTGCGGGCGCTGGCCCAAGGGTTCGATGCCCCGACGCCCGTGCCCCAGCGCGCGGCCGCCTACGCGCTGGGCCGCTGCGCTGCGGTCTCGGCCGAGCGGCTCGCCGGAGCCGAGCGCGGGGCGCTAGTGGAGCGTTTGGGCCCGATGACCTTGCAAGGGCAAGATGTCGAGGTCACACGTCGCGCTTGGGCGGCGCTCGAGGGGCTGGGCGAGCTGCCGCGCGCGGTGCCGGGCTGGGTGCTGGGCACCGAGGCCAGCGACTGGATGGCCGAGGTGGCCGCGGTGCGAGCCCTGGCCGCCCACGCCGACGGGCGCAAGGTGCTGGCGCGACGCCTGGCTCAGGTGACCGTGGAGAGCTGGCAGGGCCCGCGACTGCACGTGCTGCGCGAGGCGCTCGAGCGCTTGCGGCCGTTTGCTGCCAACGAGGCGCAGCTCGACGAGCCCTTGGGTGCGCTGCTGGCCTCGCTGCAGGCCGCGCGCACGACTGCGAGCGCGGGCGCGCCAGGGCGCGGCAAGGCGCTCACCCTGCTCGTCTGCGAGGTGCAGCTGCTGCTGGCGACGCGCACGGGCGAGCTCGAGTCGGTGCGAGCGTGCGCGACGGGGCAGCCTGGGATTCCAGCGGACCACGGCGAGCGCCTGGTGATCGAGGCGCTGGTGAACATGGGCGCGGTGCTGCCTCGCGAGCAGCGGGTGGCGGCGCTCTTGCGGGCGGCCGCCGATCCGCGAGCGAGCGTGGCGGCCTCGGCTCTGGGCGCGCTGGCGGGGCTCGACGATCCCGAGATCGCCCCGGCGCTGCGTAC
>JBFIJN010000284.1:0-11409 GCA_041600735.1 Nannocystaceae bacterium | reverse complement strand
CACGGCGTCGGCGTCGGTACCCCAAGGGTGACGCAGCGCCCATGCCGTGAGAGGAAACCCGGCCATGCAGCTCCGCTCGCGGGCGACCGTCTAGCGACGTCCCCGCGACGGCGCCTTCTTGGAGAGCTTCTTGGAAGGGGCCTTCTTGGAGGCGACCTTCTTGGCCGCGGGCTTGCTGGCGGGAGCCTTCTTTGCGGAAGTCTTCTTGGTGGAAGCCTTCTTTGCGGAAGCCTTCTTTGCGGGAGCCTTCTTTGCGGGAGCCTTCTTTGCGGGAGCCTTCTTTGCGGGAGCCTTCTTTGCGGAAGCCTTCTTTGCGGAAGCCTTCTTTGCGGAGGCCTTCTTGGCCGCGGGCTTGCTGGCGGGAGCCTTCTTGGAGGCCTTCTTCTTGGAGGAGGCCATCACCGTAGTCGGCGGCTCGACGGAGGTCTCATCGACGGGAGCCTTCTTGGCCACGCGCTTCTTCGCAGCGCCCTTCTTGGTGCCAGCCGTCATCGCGGTCGGTTGCTCGACGGGTGGTGGCTCGATCGCAGGCTCGCTCGCGGGAGCCTTCTTCGCCGCCTTCTTCGTCGCACCTCGCTTGCCCGCCTTCTTCGGCGTGGCTTCCTCGGTCGGGGCCTCTGCGTCCGCGGGCGTGCTGACCGGAGTCGTCACGTCCTCGGTGGTGGCCATCGCCTTCCTCCCGCGCCGCTTCTTCGTGGCCGGCGGCGGAGTCTCTGCGACGGCCTCGGCCTCGACGGCCTCGACGGCCTCGGCAACCTCGGCAACCTCGGCGAGCGGGACTTCGGCCACCGGGGCCTCCATCGCTGCCTTGCTGCGACGCGCCTTCTTCTTGCGGCCCTTTGCGCCCGACTCGACCACCGGCTCGACGACGATTGCTTCTTCGACCGCCTCGACGGGCTCGACGGGCTCGACCGCGACGATCTCCCACAGACCCAGCTGCGTGCCTCCGGGATCCTGCACGATCGCCTGGGCGCCGTAGCCGGGCACCTCGGTGTAGTCCACCAGCACCGTGCCACCCGCTCTGCGCACGCGCTTGAGCATGGCCCGCAGATCGTCGACGCCGACGTAGGGCACCCACTGCGAAGGCGCGGAGCGCTTGGCGGTGGGCTGTAGACCTCCGCCGGGGCCCGAAGGCGGGCGGATCTCGGCGTATGGCGCGTCGCCCATGTCCACGTCGGTGATGGCCCAGTCGAACAGCGCCTCGTAGAAGCGGCGGACCTCGGCGAAGGCGGAAGTGTTGAGGTCGAAGTGGACGAAGGCGTGGCGCATCTCGAGCGGGCTCCCGGTTCGGTCGCCCGTTCTTACTACGCGCCGACACGGCCCAGCAAACGTGGGCCGCCGGCCCCGAGCCCTGCTACCGTGGAGCCGGGTGTCTCGCCGGGCGATCGCAACGGGGTGGGTTCGGTCCTCGTGGACCGCATGACCGCAGCGGCGGGGCTGCGCCGCCGCCTCGGGATCCTGGTGTACCGCGATGCGGCACGGGCCTATGGCGTGGGCGTGGGCTTGGTCGCGATGCCGTTGGTGTATTTGTTCCGCGAGTGGCCGCCGTGGGCGATCCGCGACGCGCTGCGCGAGCTCCCCGCGCTCGAGCGAGCCGGGCTGATCGCCGTAGCGCACGCGGTCTACGGCCTGGCCACTGCGCCGCTCGCCCGCCAGCTCTTGGCCTCCGAGCGCTTGCGTTGGTGGTGGACGCTCCCGCTTGGTGCGGCCTGGTGGAGGCGGCTGCACCTGCGGCACCTCGTCCTGCTCGATGCGCCGTGGCTGGCCGCGATCGCCTACGGCGTGGCACCGCTCGCGGCTCGCGACGGGATTGCGTCGGCCTGCTGCGCGGGCCTGGGGTTCGCCGGGCTCACCCTCGCCGGGCAGATCGCCCTCGTGTCGCTCGCCGATCGCAACCTGGCCTGGGTGGGTGCGGCCGTGCTCGGGTGGGCCGTGCTCGCGGCCGCGGCCGTGCTCGCGCCAGGGTTGGTGGCGCTGCTGCTGGGGAGCCTCGCGCTGGGCCCCGCGGCGTGGCGGCTAGGACGGCCCCTGCCCGAGACGGGGGCGCGGGCGCGCGGGCTCGCCGGGGGTCCGCCCGTGCTGGCGCTGGCGCGCGTTGGCTGGCTGGCGGTGCGGCGCCGCGATGCAGTGGCGCTCGGGTGGGGGCTGGCGGTGCAGCTCGCGGCCACGGCGCTGGCCGCATTGGCCTTGATCCACGTCGGCAGCAGCGAGCCCGCGACCGTACGTGCCCTGATGCGCGGCTTGGCGGTGGTCTGCGCCACGGTAGGCACCGCGCTCGCGCTGCGATCGGCCCGCATCCTCCATGGCGATCGTCCGCTCATGGACACGTGGGGAATCGAGCCGCAGCACGAGCGGCGCGCCCGCATGCTGTTGGCGGCGCTCGGGGTGGCTCCGGCGCTGGTCGTGGGCGCACCGCTGCTCGCCTGGCTCGACCCGCTCGGAAGCGCGTGGCCGCTCGAGCTCGCCGTCACCACGGCTTGGGCTGCGGTCGGTACGGTGCGAGCGAGCTACGCCCGCGAGGCCGCCCGCACGCTGCACACGTCTCGGCTGCCACGCCACTTGTTGTGGATGGGTGCGGCGCTCGTGCTCGTGAGTGCAGCCGGCACGACGCTGGTGCTGCTGCCGTGGGCGGCCTTCGAAGCCTGGCGGCTGCCGGCGCAGCAGCAGCGCGCCGACGCGGCCCGGCGGCGCTACGAGAGCGCACAGCGGGATGATCATCGAGGCTGACGACGATGCCCGCGCTGCTCGCCATCGATCTGCTCGTGCGCCGCGGTGGCGCCGTGATCCTCGACGGAGCCGCGCTCGAGCTCGATGGAGGGCTGTTCGCGCTCACGGGGCCCAACGGCGCGGGCAAGTCCACGCTGCTGCGCGCGCTCGCGGGGGTGCAGCCGCTCGCGCGCGGGCGCATCGAGATCGACGGCCACGATCTCTGGCGCGATCCCGCGAGCGCTCGTCGCGGCTTGGGTTACCTGCCGGAGAGCCCGGATCTGTTCCCCTACCTCACCGCCCGCGAGCTGCTGCGCACGGCCAACGCGGTGCGCGGCCTGCCGGCGACGACGGGCGAGGAGCGCTTTGGTCAGTGGGTGCGCCCCGCCGCGCTCGATCTCCGCATCGGCACGCTCTCGGCCGGCCAGCGCCGCAAGCTGGCGCTGGTGGCCGCGACTTCCCATGAGCCCCCCGTGCTGCTGCTCGACGAGCCCGACAACGCGCTCGATGCCGCCGCCGTGGATGATCTGCGCACGCTGCTCGCGGGCTGGCGCGAGCAAGGGCGCACCGTGGTGGTGGCCACGCACCACGCGGAGGCGCTACAGCTGCCCTTCGACGGGCGGATCGAGGTCGCCGAGCGTAGGGTGCATCACGCGTGAGCGCGGCGTGCGCTAGCTCCCGGGCCATTCTCGCGTGGGCGGTCTATCTTCGGGTCGATGCGTGTCGCCTACCTGACCAACGCCTATCCCTCGGTCAGCCACACCTTCATCCGGCGCGAGCTGGTCGAGCTCGAGCACCAGGTGGGGGACGTCGCCCGCTTCTCCATTCGTGGCTCGCCCTACGAGATCGTCGATCCCGACGACCGCAGCGAAGACGGCAAGACCTTCCACGTGCTCCAGCAGCCGGTGGCTCGCTGGGCTCGCGCGGCGCTCGATGGCCTGCGTCACCCGGCGCGCACCCTGGCCGGGCTGCGCAAGGCGGTCGCGCTCGGCCGGCGGAGCTATCGCGGGCTCCCGCTGCACGCGGTGTACTTCGCCGAGGCGCTGGTGCTGCTCGAGGAGCTGCAGCGTCGCGGCATCGATCACGTGCACGTCCACTTTGGCACCAATCCCACCGCGGTGGCGGCGATCGTGCGCGCGATGGGTGGACCCAGCTACTCGTTCACGGTGCACGGGCCCGACGAGCTCGACGCCCCCGAGGCGCACAAGCTCGGCCCCAAGATCGAGGACAGCGCGTTCGTGGTCGCGATCACCGACTTCTGCGCGGGGCAGCTGCGCCGCTGGGTCGGGCACGATCACTGGGACAAGATCCGCGTGGTGCACTGCACCGTCGGCGACGAGTTCTTTGCGCAGGCGCGCCCGATCGACCCCGCCAGCAAGCGCTTCGTGGCGGTGGGGCGGCTGTCGGCGCAGAAGGGGCAGATCCTGCTGGTGGAGGCCTTCGCCGACGCGATCGATCAGGGCCTCGATGCCGAGCTCGTGCTCGCGGGCGACGGCGACATGCGCCCGCAGATCGAGGCGCTGGCCCAGGCGCGCGGCATCAGCGAGCGGCTACGCATCACCGGCTGGATCAGCGGCGAGCAGGTGCGCGAGGAGATCTTGGCCGCGCGCGCGATGGTGCTCCCGAGCTTCGCCGAGGGCCTGCCGATGGTGATCATGGAGGCGTTCGCGCTGCGGCGACCGGTGCTCACCACGTACATCGCGGGGATTCCCGAGCTGGTCGTCGACGGCGAGAACGGGTTCTTGATCCCCTCGGGCTCGCCCGCGCGCATCACCGAGGCGCTGCATCGGGTGATGCGCACGCCGCTCGAAGAGCTCGACGAGATGGGCCGCAAGGGGCAAGAAGCGGTGCGCAAGCAGCACTACACTCCGGTCGAGACCGCGAAGCTGGCCGAGCACATCCGCCTCACGCTGGCGGGGCTGAGGTAGCGAGGAGATCGTCATGTTCTCGGTAGTGATCCCTGCGTACAACGAAGCCTCGGTGATCGATCGCTGCCTCTCGGCGATGCTGGCCGAGGCCAAGCCGGGCGAGCTCGAGATCATCGTGGTCGCCAACAACTGCTCCGACGACACGGCCGCGCGGGCGCGTCGCCACGGCGCGCTGGTGAAGGTGGTCGAGACCCCGATCGGCAGCAAGATCCACGCGCTCAACCTGGGCGACGAGGCCGCGGAGGGCTGGCCGCGGCTCTACGTCGATGCCGACATCGTGGTGAGCACCCAGGCGCTGCGCGACGTGGCGGCGATGCTGGGCGAGGGCTCGCCGCTGGTGGTGGCCGCACCCACGGCGGTGGTCGACTTCCACGGGCGCTCGCCGCTGGTGCAGTCGTTCTACAAGGTGTGGACGCAGCTGCCGTACTTCACCGAGGGCGTGATCGGGGCCGGGTTCTATGCGTTCTCGAAGCAGGGTCGCGAGCGCTTCGGCAAGTGGCCCGACATCATCGCCGACGACGAGTACGCGCGCTTGATGGCCGCGCCGAGCGAGCGCGGGGTGAACCGCCAGCACACGTTCACGATCACGCCGCCCACCCAGCTGCGCATGGTGGCCAAGATCCAGACCCGCGCGCGGGCCGGGCTCTACCAGCTACACGCGAAGTTCCCCGAGCTGCTGAAGAACGAGACCACGAATCCGGCGCGGACGCTGAAGGTGATCGCAGGGCGGCCGGACCTGTGGCTGCACGCGCCGATCTACCTGGGGTTGATGACCTACGCGAAGGTGATGGGGCAGCGAAAGCTGCGGCGCGGTCAGCAGAAGGTGTGGGAGCGAGACGAGACCGCGCGCGCCGGGGTCTGACGCGCCGCGCCCCGCAGAGCCGCGCCCCGCAGAGCCGCGGTGCCGCGGTGCCGCGGTGCCGCATCGCTCAGCCGCGCAGCAGCACGCGGCGCAGCAGCTCGACCTCGCTCGCGTCGAGCCTCAGCGTCGGCTTGGCGCCGGGGTTGAGAGCGACCGCGACCCCTTCCTTCAGCGCCCGCACGACGGCCGCAAACGGCATCGCGTGGGCATCCACGGGGTCGACGTCGGCGGGCAGGTGTCGTCGCGAGGTGTAGACCTCGAGCACGCGCCCGCGATCGTCGGTGCTCGGCTGCAGATCCACGTAGGGCCCGTGCTCGCCGAGCACCAGCTCGTGCCCGGTCACGTACACCTTGCCCATCAACAGCGCGGCATAGAGTCCGGGGGTGTCCGGAGTGCTCGCGCGGGCGGCCTCGATGCAGCGGTCGATCTCGGTGCCCGCCGTGAGCACGGCGTAGAGCATGGGAGCGCGAGCGGTGGAGTCGGAGGCCGCGAGCGTGAGCATGTCCCTTCGACCTGGTGCCACGCGGCCTGATTCAGCCGCCGGTGGCCTCCTACGGCCTCCCACGGCCCGAGTGGCCGCGACATCGCTGTCGCGATCGACCCTCGTCGCACACCCGACTCGGCGCTACGCGCCCACGCAATCGAGAATCACCGTGACATCGATGTCCGGCCCGCTACCGAAGCTGCGACGAAAAGAAATTCTCGTGCGTGCTCGCGCGACGCCAAGGACCGATGCAGAGGGCTCGGCACCATGCCAAGCGGACCCCGGGGTGTGCAACGCGATGCGCATGAATCCCCCACGGAGCTGCCACGAAGTCGCAGGTGCCCCAGCGCTCGCGTTCGCATCGCGCCGAGCCCTCCGCACCGGTCTGGCCACTGGGGTACGGGGGGCGGCGGAGGGTGGATCGGTCGCGCGTGGACCGCAGACGCCGAAGATAGGCGCGAGCTTGCCCCTAGTCCTCGGACTCTAGTCCTCGGACTCGGGCTCGTCGTCGTCGTCGCCGGCCGTCGTGGCCTCGGCGTGCTCGGAGGAGATCTCGTCGTCTCCGGGCTTCACGATCACGCCGTTCTCGTCGTCGCGCTTGTCGCCGTCGTCGACCATGCGCGCGACGGCGACGACGCGCTCGCCCTTGCTCATGCGGATGATGCGGACGCCCTGGGTGTTGCGGCCCAGCACGCTGATGCCGTCGACGGGGGTGCGGATGACCTTGCCCTCGCTGGTGATCACGATGATCTGATCCTCGGGGTGCACCAGCAGGTTCTCGACGACCTCGCCGTTGCGCTCGTTGACCTTGATCGTGATGAGGCCGAGACCGGCGCGGCTCTGCGTGCGGTACTCCTCGGCGGGGGTGCGCTTGCCGTAGCCGTTGGCGCAGATCGTGAGCACCTGGCGCTCGGCGTCGTCCTCGGCGGGCAGGCAGCTCATCGCGACCACTCGGTCGTTCTCGCGCAGGCCCATGCCGCGCACGCCGCGGGCGTTGCGGCCCATCGCGCGCACGTCGGCCTCGTCGAAGCGAATGACCATGCCCTCGGCGCTGCTCAGCATGATGTGCTGCTTGCCGTCGGTGAAGCGCACGGCGATCAGCTTGTCGTCTTCGTCGATGCTGACCGCGATGAGGCCGGTCTTGCGCATGTTGGCGAACTCGCCGAGCTGCGTGCGCTTGATGTAGCCCTTCACGGTGACCGTGACGATGTAGTGGTCGCCTTCGACCTCGTCGTCGCGGTACGGCACCATCTCGAGCACGCGCTCGTCGTCGCGTAGCTCGAGGAAGTTCACGAGCGCCTTGCCGGGGCTGTCGCGGCGACCCACGGGGAGCTCGAACACGCGCTTGCGGAACACGCGACCGGTGTCGGTGAACAGCAGCAGCCACGCATGGGCGCTGGCCTCGAGCACGGAGCTCACGAAGTCGTCGTCGGCTCGGCCGCCGCCGCCCTTCACTCCCTTGCCGCCGCGCGCCTGCACCCGATAGTCCTCGGCCGGCAGCCGCTTGATGTAGCCCTGGCCGGTCAGCACGATCACCATCGACTCGTCGGCGACGAGATCCATGGGCTCGATCTCGTCCTCGGCCTCGACGATCTGCGTGCGCCGCGAGCCGCCCGAGCCCGGCGCGCCCGTACCCGAGCCGCGACCCTCGGGATCGCCGTAGAGCGTGCGCATCTCGGTGAGCTCTTCGCGGATGACCTTCATCAGCACGCGGGTGTCGGCGAGGATCGCCTCGAGCCGCGCGATCTCGACGGTGAGCTCGCGGTACTCACCCTCGATCTTCTCGCGCTCGAGCCCGGTGAGCCGCTGCAGCCGCATCTCGAGGATGGCCTTGGCCTGGCGCTCGTTGAGGTGATAGGCGCGACCGCGCGCGGCCTCGATCTCCTCGGGCGTGCCGCCGCAGCGCTCGAGGAACGGCGCGAACCCGTGGAGGGGCTCGGCCATCAGCGCATCGCGGGCATCTTCGGGGTTGGCCGAGCCGCGGATGATCGCGATCACCCGGTCGATCGAGTCGATCGCGACGCCCAGGCCCTCGACGATCTCGCGGCGCTCCTGCGCTTTACGCAGGTCGAACTTGGTGCGCCGCGTGACGACGGTGCGGCGGTGGTCGATGAACGCGACGAGCGCGTCCTTGAGGTCGAGCACGACCGGGCGCCCGTGCGAGATGGCGATCATGTTGACCCCGAACGTGGTCTGCAGATCGGTCATCTTGTAGAGGTTGTTCAGCACCACCTGGCCGGCCGCGTCGCGCTTGATCTGGATCCAGATGCGCATGCCCTGGCGGTCGCTGTAGTCCTGCACGTCGCTGATGCCCTCGATTCGCTTCTCGCGAACCAGGCTGGCGATGCGCTCGATGAGCCGGGTCTTGTTGACCTGGTAGGGGATCTCGGTGACGACGATCGACTCGCGACCCTTGGCGTCTTCTTCGATCTCGCAGCGGGCGCGCACGGTGATGCTGCCGCGGCCGCTGGCGTAGGCCTGCTTGATGCCGCTGCGCCCCAGGATCAGGCCCCCGGTGGGGAAATCCGGCCCCTGCACGTACTCGAGCAGATCGCGGACCTCGAGCGAGGGGTCGTCGACGAGCGCGATCGTGGCATCGACGACCTCGGTGAGGTTGTGCGGCGGGATGTTGGTGGCCATGCCCACCGCGATGCCGACCGCGCCGTTGAGCAACAAGTTGGGCAGCTTGGCCGGCAGGACCGAGGGCTCGAGCTCCTTCTCGTCGTAGTTGGGGATCCAGTCGACGGTGTCCTTGTCGATGTCCGCGAGCATCTCGGCCGTGAGCCGCTGCATGCGGACCTCGGTGTAGCGCATGGCCGCGGGCGAGTCGCCGTCGACCGAGCCGAAGTTGCCCTGCCCGTCGACCAGCGGGTAGCGCATCGAGAAGCTCTGCGCCAAGCGGACCAGCGCGTCGTACACGGCCGAGTCGCCGTGCGGGTGATACTTGCCGATCACGTCGCCCACCACGCGGGCCGACTTCTTGTAGGCCTGCAGGTGGGTGTTGCGCAGCTGGTGCATCGCGTAGAGGATGCGGCGGTGCACGGGCTTGAGCCCGTCGCGCGCGTCGGGCAGCGCTCGCGAGATGATGACGCTCATCGCGTAGTCCAAGAAGGAGCTACGCATCTCGTCTTCGATGTTCAGCGCGGTCTTTTGGTCGTTTGCCATGGAGTCGGCGCCCCCCAGGAAGGGGGCCTTGGGGGCGCGCAAGAGTACCCCTTGCCGCCGCTTCGGGAAAGGCGTTCCCAGGGGCCACTGCGGCCCGAATTCGCAAGAATTTGGCACCCCCGCCAGGACGCCCGCCGCCCTGTGCTACCGAGACATCATGGCGGGCAGCAGGTTCGTGCAGGTCCTCCGCGTGGAGGACTTCCGCATCGAGTCGGGCGTGGAGGCCCAGCCGGGCGCGAGAGGCTCGGTGAGCGGCGTCGACACGGTGCGCATCTGGCTGGTGGGCACCCCCGCCGTCCCCCACGCGAAGGTCACCAGCGCGTTCCTCGAGGCGCGCTCGGATCAAGCTGCGCCGGCGCTACCGCGGTATGACTTCCAGCGGCGCTGCATTCTGATCTCGTACACGACCGCGGGGATCGTGCCGGTGGTGAGCATGCTGCTCGATGGCGTGCAGCTCTACTGTCAGTACCGCGAGCTCGAGGGCGGGAGCGTGCACGCCGACGTGCACGTGCCGCGGCGGCAGCCGGGGGTGAACGAGGACCTGCACTGGGTACCGGAGGGCTGAGGGGCACGCGACGCCGCCGGCCTGGGTCTGGGCGAAACACCCAACTCACCGGCCGGAAGTCGCCCCCGCCGACCCGGCTACATCCGACCGGCGTCCGACTTCATCTTCATGAAGGTGTCGACGCACTCATCCAAACGGACGCCAACCTTGGGTTCGCCCACCGTCTCGAAGTGCTCGGAAAGTAGACCGACGCCGACGAGCTTTCCATCGTGCACGAAGGTAGGCCAGCGTTCCTGGTCACTGTTGGCGAGGTGCCACTCGCGACCGTCGTCTGCGAGCCGCTGGCACCACTCCGCTTGGGGAAGAGCCCACACGGAAACACGGGTCCAGAAGTTGCCCGTCGTCATCAGAGACGAACGTACGTCGCTACAGGTCCGAATCGAAAACTCTCCCTCCATTGTCATGGGGACGGCCACCGCGCTCGGGCGCTCGTTGGGCCCATGCGTGCCTTGCAGGCACACCGCCGCAATCTCGCTGAACTGACAGCCTTCCTCGACCAAGACTACGTCGAACTCCTGTATGACGGTGCTCCACGGAGACACCATGCTGGTGGCCGCAATGACCATACCGAAGCTCGCGGCGAACGCTACGGCTACGAGGGTGATCCTCTTCAGAACCGCTCGACGCGAGAGCCCGCTCCCACCGTTCATCGTCCAACCTCGTCCAAGTAGCGAAGGTACGCGCGAGCATCTTCTATCCGGCCGCGCTCGAGCAGCAGATTGTGGTAGAGTCCTTCCCGCGCCGTCAGAGAGCGTGCGCCCTCGTCTTCTGCCTCCGCGTACGCCTGTTCCCGCTGGCGGACCTTCTCGTCGAGGCGCGCCATACGGTCCCGGTACGCTGCCTTGTACTCGTCCGAGTCAAGCCCGTGAGCCCCGAGGTGATAGACGAGCTTCCGTAGCGCGATGAGCTCGGAACCGTCCTCGTCGGCGGTCAGAAGTTTGCTGGCCCCCTTCGGAAAGGGAGCAGGGCGCCCTTTCCAGGCCGTCGCTACGCATTGAGCCCATGCCTTGCATTCCGGTGAGAACGGCGTCCCCGGAGCATCCGTGTTCTGATCGGGGCTGATCCGAGGCTGAACGGCCACGACGGAGGATTCTCCTTGCGGGTCTCGCCGAAGCACGATGTCTTGTTCCCAATGGCAAGTGCTGCGCTGTTGGCGCTCGTATCGGTTTCGGCACTCAGCCACGGCTCGTCCAAACTCGTCGTCTGCTACCAGACCATCGAGCCATGGGACCAAGTCTGCATTGGCCTGTAGATCGAGTAGCGCGACATCCATGGCCAACATCGGCTGACTGAGCGTTTCAGTGAGCACCTTCTGGCCAATTTCGCTGGATCTCCAACCGAATCCCGACTGTGCCGGGTCGAAGTCCCGATCTTGAACGCCAGCGGCGTTGCTTGTCCGGGGGTCCTCGATAGTTGCTTCCTCCCCTGCGCCACGTTCGGCCGGGTCGACGCCGAGTAACCCCGTGCGATACGTGCGATACGCAAACAGACCAAGAACGAGAATGACCCCTAGGACTACCGCGATTCGTTTCGTACTCTTCATCTTCGCCTCTGTCCGTTTGGGTCATGTGTGCGGTGAGGCATCTTCGGGTCATGTCAATGCGGCGGTTGCCTATGGTGTCACGGCGCCGTCGGTCGGGCTCGGACCCAATCGACGGCATGGACGACTTCCGGCCGGGCGTCCATGTGGTGCATTCTT
>JBFIJN010000283.1:0-11433 GCA_041600735.1 Nannocystaceae bacterium | reverse complement strand
GTGCCCAAGACGCGCAGCGGCAAGATCATGCGTCGGCTGCTCGCCGAGCTCGCCTCCGGCAAGCCCACGGGCGACACGACCACGCTCGAGGACCTCTCGGTGCTCGCGCGGCTGCGCGGCGAGGACGAGTAGCGCGAGGGCGACTCGCGCGAGGGCGACTCGCGCGAGGAGGGCTCACGCTTCGGTGGACACGGCGAGCCGCACCCGCCAGCGCGAGCCCTCGGGGCCGTCCATCACCACGATGCCCTGCGCGTCGAGCTCGACGCGGATCGCATCGGCCTCGCTCCACTGCTTGGCCTCGCGCAGCTGCACCCGCTCGGCCACCTTGGCCTCGATGTCCTCGCGGCGCAGACCCAGGGCGGCGAGCCGCTTGTCCTTGACCTCCTCGACGAACGCGTGGGTCTCCATGGTCATCAGCCCGAGGCTGTCGGCCACGCGACGGAACGCTTCGAGCGCCGGGGCCACCACGGGACCGCCGCGCTTGCGGGCCTTCTTGTGCCCACCCAGGCGATTGACGGCCCGCGCCAGCGAGAACAGGTGCGCCAGCGCGTGCGAGGTGTTGAAGTCCTCGCGCAGCGCCTGATCGAAGCGCTCGGCGAACGCACGGCCTTCCTCGAGCACCGTCTTGGCATCGTCGCCGAGCTCCGCGGCCACGCGCTCGGGATCGGGCGAGCCCTCGTTGCCCTCCATGGCCTCGGCCACGTCGCGCGCATCGTAGAGCCGGCTGAGCATGCCCAGCGCCTCGGGCAGCGCGTCCACGTTCCACGGCAGCGGCGAGCGGTAGTGGCTCTGCAGGTAGTAGAGGCGCACCGCCTCGGCCGGGTACTCGCGCAGCACGGCCTCGATGGTCGTGACGTTGCCGAGGCTCTTGCCCATCTTCTGGCCGCTGGCCATCGTGAGCAGGCCGTTGTGCATCCAGTGGCGCACGTAGGGCTTGCCATTGCCGCACTCGGATTGCGCGATCTCGTTCTCGTGGTGGGGGAACACGAGGTCGAGTCCGCCGCCGTGGATGTCGACGGTATCGCCGAGCACGTGCTTGACCATCGCCGAGCACTCGATGTGCCAGCCGGGGCGGCCGGGGCCCCAGGGGCTGTCCCACGCCGGCTCGCCGGGCTTGGCCGCCTTCCACAGCGCAAAGTCGGCGGGCTCGCGCTTGCCCAGCGAGGTCTCGGCGGAGCGCATGTCCTCGACCTTGCGCCCCGAGAGCGCGCCGTAGCGATCGAACGACGCCACCGAGAACCACACGTTGCCCTCGCCCTCGTAGGCGTGGCCGCGCTCGACCAAGGTGCTGATGAGCGCGATGATCTGCGGCACGATCTCGGTGACCCGTGGCTCGTCGTCGGGGGGGCGCAGGCCCAGGTTCTTCATGTCGACGTGGAACGCATCGATCTCGTCCTGAGCCAGCTTGGCCGGGTCGATGCCCAAGCTCGCGGCGCGCGCGATGATCTTGTCGTCGATGTCGGTGAAGTTGCGGACGAAGCGGACCGACCAGCCCTCGTGCCGCAGCCAGCGGGTGAACGCATCGAACACCATCATCGCGCGGGCATGACCCACGTGCGAGCGGTCGTACACGGTCATGCCGCACACATAGATGCCCACCTTGCCTGGCTCTTGCGGGGTGAAATCCTCGACCGTGCGGGTCTGGGTGTCGTAGAGGCGAAACGGCGTGGGCATCGCGGGGTTCTCGGCCGCGGAAGATAGCATGGCTCACGGCGCGGTCACGCCCCGAGACCGGCCCGCCGCTGCGGTGATATCTTGCCCTCACGATGTCCAGCCGCTCGCGTGCGTTGGTGCTCTCCACCGTGCTCGTCTCCGCGGGAGCAGGGCTGCTCGCGATGGCCTGCTCCTCGCGCTCGGTCGCCGACGGCGAGGCCGGCGATTCCGATCCCTCCGAGGGGCTCGAGCCCGGCGAGCAGCCGAGCGAGCCCGGCGCGATGTTCTCGCCATGCGCCCAGTCGAGCGAGTGCGCGCCGCAGGAATTCTGCGTGTTCCCCCAGGGCGAGGCTGGCTACTGCACCTCCGCCTGCACGGCGCCCAGCGATCCGAGCAATTGCGATCCTCCCCCGGGAGATCAGCCGGCCGCGTGCTTCGACATCGGGCTCGCGGACGGCCGCTGGGTGTGCGCGCTCGACTGCGTAGAGGCGCCGTGCCCGAACGGCATGCGCTGCGAGCAAGTCGTCACGCGCGATGGCGAGCGCTCGCTGTGCTTCTAAACGTCGCTCACCACGCGCAGCGGCTTGTGCTGGTCATGGCCCCGCGACTGCGCTACGCAGGGGGCTGGTGGCCAACGTCGACGAATCACTCGATCACGCGCGTACGGCCGATACGCTCACGATCATGCACGGCCGGCCCGAGGCCCCGGGCGCGCGCGTGCCGTTCGAGCTCGGGGCTACGCTCGGTCGCTACCTGTTGATCGAGAAGATCGGCGAGGGCGGGATGGGCGTGGTGCTGCGCGCCTACGATCCCAAGCTCCACCGCGAGGTCGCGCTCAAGCAGCTGCATCGCGATGCGCTCGACTCCGACGGCGAGGCTCGGCTCGTGCGCGAGGCCCAGGCGATGGCGCAGCTGGCCCATCCCAATGTCATCACCATTCACGACGTCGAGCGCACCGACGAAGGGGTGGTGATGGCGATGGAGTACGTCGAGGGCCAGACGCTGGCGCAGTGGATCGCGGCCGGCCCGCATCCGTGGCGGCAGGTGCTCGCGCGCTTCCTTCAGGCCGGCGAAGGGCTGCAAGCGGCCCACCGCGCGGGTCTCGTGCACCGCGACTTCAAGCCCAGCAACGCGATCGTCGGCCCCGATGGCCGCGTGCGCGTGATGGACTTTGGCCTCGCTCGCGCCCAGGCCGGCGCAGTCGCCGAGTCCTCGGGCACCCAGCCGATCACCGAGGTGGGGGCCCACGCGAGCGCCCAGCCGGCCGCACCCTCTTCGAGCGCTTCGCTCCAGCGCTTGCGCAGCGCCGAGCTGCGCAGCAGCGACTCGTTGAGCGTGCAGCTCACCGAGGCCGGCGCGGTGATGGGCACCCCGAGCTACATGTCCCCCGAGCAGCACCGGGGCGACGTGGCCGACGCGCGCAGCGATCAGTACGCGTTCTGTGTCTCGCTGTGGGAAGGCCTGTGGCGCACGCGGCCGTTTCGTGGCGCCTTGCCGACGATCGTGGAGGCCAAGCAGCGCGGCGCGCCGGCGATGCCGCGGACCGACAAGGTGCCGCGCTGGCTGTACGACGCGCTGTGCCGCGGCCTGCGAGCGGACGCCGCCGAGCGCTGGCCTTCGATGACCGAGCTGCTCGCCGTGCTCGCCCTCGATCCGGCGCGTCGTCGTCGGCGGTGGCTCGCCGCCGGAGCGAGCGTGGCCGTGCTGGCCGGAGCCGGCGCTACCGTCATGTGGCAAGGCAGCGCGCAGGAGCCCCCGTGCCTCGGGGCCCGAGCCGAGCTGGCGGGGGTATGGGACGAGGCACGCCGGGCCGAGGTCGGGGCCGCGCTCGAGCGCACGGGGCTCGGCTACGCGCCCGCGATCTGGGCGCGCACCGCCGAGGAGCTCGACGGCTACGCCGAGCGCTGGGTGAAGATGCGCACCGAAGCCTGCGAGGCGACCGCGGTGCACAAGGTTCAGTCCGCCTCGCTGCTCGACCTGCGCATGCAGTGTCTGCGGCGCCGCAAGCTGCACCTGCTGGCCGCGGTCGACGTGCTGGCGGGGGCCGATGCCGAGGTGGCCAAGACCGCGATCCAGCAGGTGACCGGCCTCCCCACCCTCGACCGCTGCGCCGATGCCGATGCGTTGCTGGCCGAGGTGCCGCCCCCCGAAGATCCCGAGGTCGCGCGCGCTGTCGAGCAGCTCCGCGACGACCTCACCCGCGCCGAGGCGCAGCAGGGCGCGGGGCGCTACGCCGAGGCGCAGGCCATCCTCGAGGAGCTCGAGGCGCGCAGCATCCCGCTCGCCTACGATCCCGTCCTGGCCGAGGTGCTCGAGGTCGATGCCGGTCTCGCCGATCTGCAGGGCGACTTTCCCCGCGCGGTCGAGAACGGCACCCGCGCCTACGCGCTAGCGCTGCGGGCCGGGGCCACTCGCGTCGCGGCCGAGGCGGCGCTCGGGCTGCTGTATGTCACCGGCCACCGCCAGTCTCACGTGGAGATCGGGCGCACGTGGGCAACCTCGGCGCTCGCGCTGGCCCAGCGCAGCGACCCGCAGGGGGTCGCCGAGGCCATGGCCTACAACGGCTTCGGGGTGCTGGCCTATCAAGCGGGCGACTACGGGGCGGCCACCGACTACTTCGAGCAGGCGCTGCCCATGCTCGTGAACGCCGTGGGCGAGGAGCACGATCTCGTCGCGACCACCCTCAACCATCTGGGGGTGATGCTCGACGAGCAAGGTCGCTACGCCGAGGCCGAGCCGCACTTCCGGCGGGCGCTCGCGATCCACCTCGCCGTGTTCGGTGCCGAGCATCCGCGACCCGCCAACTCGATGGAGAACCTGGCGCTGTGCCTGCAGGCGCAGGGTCGCAACGAGGAGGGCCGGGACCTGCACCTGCAGTCGCTCGCGCTGCGGCAGCGCACGTTGGGCGAGAACCACCCCGACACCGCGCTCACCGAGAACAACCTCGGCTGGGACTACATGGGGCTGCACGACGTCGACACGGCCGCGCAGTACTTCACCCGCGCGCTCGCGGGCTTCGAGGCCGCATTCGGCAAGGAGCATCCGCGCGTGGCCATGGCCGCGGAGAGCCTCGCGCTCGCCGAGCTCGAGCGCCACCACTACGAGCTGGCCGAGGCCCTCCACCGCCGTGCGCTCTCCATTCGTCGCATGGCGATGGGCGAGGATCATCCCAATGTTGCGCTCTCGCTCGCCGGCCTCGGCGAGCTCGCCCATCGCCGCGGGCGCCACGACGAGAGCGTCGCGCTGTTCGAGGAGGCGCGGGTGATCATCGAGAACAAGGCCGAGGGCGCCGAGCGCCACCTCGGCGACATCCTCATGGGCTTGGGCAAGGCGCTCGTCGAGACCGGGCGCTTCGCGGAGGCGCGGCCCCACCTCGAGCGTGCGCTCGCGCTGCGCGAGTCCGGTACCGGCATCGATCCCGTCGTGGTGGCCGACGTGAGGCTGCTGCTCGCGAGTGCGCGCTGGGGCGAGGGCGACGACCCCGAGGCCGCGCGAGCCCAGGTCCGTCTCGCGCTCGCGAGCCTGGTCGGGAACGAGGGCGAGGCGGCCAAGCGCAAGCGAGCGGAGCTCGAGGGCTGGCTCGAGGCGCATCCCTGAAGCGCGGCCCTGAAGCGCGGCCCTGAAGCGCGGCCCTGAAGCGCGGCCCGCTACGGCGTCGCGTTCCGAGGCGTTGCATAACACGACAGCACGCCGCGGCGGGCTCTGCTGTCGCCCGTAAATAGCTGTAATCATTGATCCGAAATCGGGTCGCCGATGCGGATCGGTCCTCGCTAAGTGGACGGACACCATGATGCGCCGCACCGCTCTCGCCTCCACTCTTCTGGCTGCCAGCCTCGCCCCCTCCGCCGGTTGTTGGATGAGCAACCCGGATACCCCGCTCATCGAGGCCGAGGACGTTCGCATGGAGCCGCCCGGCTCGAGTGGATTTCGCGCGGCGGGGGATCGGGGCGATGTCTACGATCTCGCGCTCGATGTCTCGGGCGACGTGAACGGCTGGGTCACGGAGACCGCGGTGGGCATGTCCAAGATCGTGCAGGAGCTCAACCGCCACCCCGAGGATCGCACCGACGGTGACTGGCGGGTGTACGGCCCCCACGACGACGAGGACGGCCGCGATGGCGCATGGCTGGCGCGCATCCAGGGCGACGAGGCAGGCGCGAGCTTCGAGGTCTACATCGGCCGTCGGGGCGCCACCGAGAGCGACATGAAGCTGCTCATCGACGGCGAGATCTCCGTGAGCGAGGAGCAGCGCGACGGTGCGTTCAAGATCGACTTCGACACGATCCACGAGTTCGCCGACCTGCTCGACGAAGCGGCCGACCCCGCCGCCCGCTACGGCGGCAAGATCGCGGTCACGTTCCAGCGCGACGTGAACACCAAGCACAAGCAGGTCGAGCTCGACTTCGAGGGCTTCTACTACGACGACGGCGAGGACGACCTCGACTTCGACGGCGAGCGCTACACCTTCTCGCGCGATGCCGAAGGAGCGGGCCAGTTCCACTTTGCGGCCTTGGGCTCGTTCGAGAGCTCCGACTGGAGCGGCCCCGAGCTCGAGCGCATGGCCGTCGACATGCGCTGGGACGCGGGCAATGCCGGTCGCGCCCGCGGGTCGATCGTGGAGATCGATGGCCAGGGTGACCTTCGCCACGGCGACATCGCGGTCGACGAGTGCTTCGATGGCGCGGGAGGCCTCACCTGGCGGCAGATCAGCGAGGCCTATGCCGATTATGACCCCGGCTACGCGTTCGGCGAGGAGCGCTCGTGCGTGTTCACAGACGCGGACCTCGACGTCCGCGAGTAGAATGGAGATCGCCATGCATTGGACTACCCCACTCACCAAGACCACCCTCGTTGCGGCCCTCGCCGCGCCGCTCTCCCTCCTGCTCGCGGGCTGCCCGGGAGATGACGGAACCGCGGACACCGACGCCAGCTCGAGCTCGACCGGCGGCGCCGACACGACCGGCGGCCCCGGTACCGGCCCCGATCCCGACACCACCACCAGCGTCACCGCGAGCTCGTCGAGCTCGACCACCGCGGTCGCCGACGACACCACCACGACCGACGACACCACCGGCGACCCGCCCGCCGACGGGCTCTGCAACGGCTTCGATCAGGTCGGCAACATCAACACCGTGCTCTCGCGCGATGGCATGCCGATCGACACGACCTGCGATCCCACGCCCGCGCCGTGCGGCGGCGACGTCGTCGGGATCTGGGCGCTCGAGGACACCTGCGGCTTCGAGGCCTTCCCCAACCCGCTCGAGGATCAGTGCCCCGGCTCGACCTTCACGATCGAGATCCTCTCGCAGACGGGGACGATGACGTTCGTCGACGACGGGACCTACGTGCAGGATTTCGACATCGAGTCGCAAGCGGTCATCGAGCTCAATCCGATGTCCTGCTTCGGGGTCAACTGCGCCACGTTCGAGTCGATCGTGCAGATGGACAGCCCCTCTGCCAGCTGTCAGTCCATGGGGAATACCTGTACGTGCACGTTCCCCGACGATGGCGCGCCGGAGCAGGGCATGGGCACCTACGAGGTCGTGGGCACCGACCTGGTGTTCACCGACGAGACGGGCTCGTCCGAGGCCGCGTTCTGCATCGGGGGTGATCGCCTCGACCTGTGGCAGCCGCTGTTCGGCCTGCCGGTGCTCACCGACATCATGTGCGCGAGCGATGTCGACTGCTACGTCGAGCTCGGCGACATGTACGACGCTTACATCTGCGAGTGATCGCCGACGAGATCGGCGAATCCCCGACACGACCGGACCGAAACGTATCGCTCGTTCTTCGGTCCGGTCTCGCGTCCGCGTGCTAGCTTGATCCAAGCTAGCGATGAACGTCTACTTGCTCACCAACCGGCGCTCTGGCGCACAGGCGTTGGTGTTTGCGCGGATCGAGCACGAGGCACGCGCTCGCCGACCCGATGGAGCGGTGTGGCGGGTAGGGTGCTGGTTCGACATCCACACCGGTCGGATCGCCCCGCGGCTCGACTGGTGGCCCGGGGAGCCGGGCGATGTGCACGTCGATCCCGTGCTCGAGCGCATCGATGCCGACGCCGCCGCGGCCTCGCTCCCGCTCGTGTTGGCGGTGAAGACGATCGCGGTGAGCGACGCGACGGCCTCCGGCTGATGGGGTCCCGGCGGATTGGGTCGCCGCTCATTCGTCGGCGATCAGCCCGGCGACCACCCGCTCGAGTCGCATCCCGCGGCTACCCTTCACCAGCACTGCTCCCGCGGCGGCCCCGTGCAGGGTCTCGCGGACCGCGGCTACGGCCGCTTCCACATCGTCGCCCACGTGCGTGGCGATCGTGCCGGCGTCGGCCGCCGCGCGCGCCGTGGCCTCGCTGCGCGGGCCCATCGTGACGACGCGCTCGAGGCCCAGCGCGGCGCAGCGTCGACCCACCTCGGCGTGCAGCTCGGCCTCGCGCGGCCCGAGCTCGAGCATGTCGGCCAGCACGGCCACGCGCGGGCCCGCTCGGTGACGGCGGACCGCGGCGAGGCTGGCGAGCGCCGCCTCCATCGAGCCGGGGTTCGCGTTGTAGCAATCGGCCACCAGCAAGTGCGGCCCCAGGCGATGGACCCGACCTCGATCACCGACCGGCTCCACCGCTTCGAGCGCCTCGAGCATGGGGCCGAGCGGCAGGCCCAGGTGGGTGCCCACCGCCAGCGCGGCCGCGGCATTGCGAGCGTTGTGGGCGCCAAAGCAGCGCAGTCGCACCGTGACCCGCTGTCCGCTCGGCAGCCGCAGCGTGGCCTCGGTGCGCTCGGTCAGGTGCACGTCGCAGACCTGCACGTCGGCGTCGGCGTCGGGCCCGAAGCGCAGCACGGCCGGCCCCGAGCCCCCCGAACGGAAGGGCGGCAGGAAGGGAAGCAGCGTGGGCTCATCGCTCGGCACCACCACGACGCCGTCGCTCGCCACGTGCGGGACGACCTCGGCCTCGGCCGCCGCGATCGCCTCGAGACTGCCCATGAACTCCAGGTGCTCGAGCGCGATGCTGGTGATGATCGCGATGCTGGGCCGCACGATCGCGGCGAGGTGGTCGTTCTCCCCCGGGGCGCTCATGCCGAGCTCGATCACCATCGCCTGGGGATCGTGGGGCTCGTCGAGCAAGGTGAGCGGCACCCCGAGGTGGTTGTTGAGGTTGCCGCGGGTGCACAGGACCGCGGGGAGGGCCGAGGCGAGCACCGCCTCCACCAGCGCGCGGGTGGTGGTCTTGCCGTTGCTGCCCGTGATCGAGACCACCGGTCCGTGAACCCGGTCGCGACTGCGGGCGCCCAGCCGGGTGAGCGCGGCGAGCGTGTCATCGACCTCGACGACGGTGATCCCCGACACCAGCGCCGGGTCGAGCGCCCGTCCCTCGGCCACGAGCACCGCCGCGGCTCCGCCCGCGATCGCGTGGGGCAGGAAGTCGTGGCCGTCGCGCGCGGCGACGATCGGCACGAACAGCGCCCCCGCACGCGGATTGCGGCTGTCGATGAAGGCGCCGGCGATCTCGGAGCGGCCGCGCCGTCGCAGCTGCCCCTCCGCCTGCGCCGCAAGGCTCTCCGGCGACCAACGCACGCTCTTGCTCCATAGGACGGGCCGGCGCGGCGAGCAAGAAAAGTTCGCGGCGACCCTCCAGGAGCGCGTGCTAACGTCGTCGCGTCGCCGCGATGATGATTCGGGACACGCTACTGCTCGATCAGGGCTACCAACCCCTCAAGATCATCGCCTGGCAGCGCGCACTGGTGCTGCACCTGCTGGGCAAGGTGGAGATGGTCACCGCGCACGCCTGGTCGGTGCACACGGTGAGTCGGCCGTTCCCTGCGCCCGCCGTCGTGCGGCTCCTGCGACAGATCCGCCGTAGGCCCCCGTTCGTGCGGTTCTCTCGCGAGAACGTGTACCTGCGCGATGGCTACGCCTGTCAGTACTGCGCCAAGGTCCTGCCCGGGCGCGAGCTCACCCTCGATCACGTGGTGCCGCGCTGTCAGGGGGGGCAGACCAGCTGGACCAACGTGGTGGCCGCCTGCGTGCCCTGCAACCGTCGCAAGGGCCGCGGTGCGCCCAAGGACGCCGGGATGCAGCTGCTCACCACCCCCCAGCGGCCGCGGTGGCTGGTGCCCCGGGTGATGATGGCGCTCGACGAGGCGCAGCTGCCTCCGCCGTGGCGTGACTGGCTGCACTGAACTGCGGGAACACCGCATTCGTGTTCGGCCCCCCGTGAATTCTTTGCGTAGAGGCCCGGTGGTGTGTCAATCGTAGCCGTGCGGCAATCGCCGCACCCGCGCCCACCGCAGCCTGCGGCGCCCGGGAGGCACGACCCGAGGACGCCGCGTGCTGTACACCCTCCTCTTCCCGCTCAGTGCTCAGTACGCGTGGCTCTCGTGGCTCAACGTGCTGCGCTACACCTCCACGCGCATCATCGCGGCCACGCTCACCGCGTTGGTGCTGTCGCTGGTGCTCTACCCCTGGTTCATCCGCACGCTGCAGCGGATCCAGCTGGGGCAGGTCGTGCGCACCGACGGCCCCGAGTCGCACCTGGCCAAGGGGGGCACGCCCACGATGGGCGGCAGCCTCATCCTCTTCACGCTCATCATCCCCACGCTCTTGTGGGCCGACATGCGCAACCCCTACATCCTGCTGGTCAGCCTCACCACGGCCGGCTTCGGGGTGATCGGGTTCCTCGACGACTTCCTCAAGATCCGTCGCAAGAGCTCGGGGGGGCTGCCGGGGCGCTTCAAGATGCTCGGGCAGATCATCATCGCCATCGCCGTCTCGTACTGGCTGTTCGAGCGCTCCGGGGTGGTGCCCGAGGACGTGCGCTATCGCGTACAGATCCCGCTGCTCGACTTCTATAGCGAGCAATACAGCGTGAGCCTGGCCGCCGGGGTGTACATCGCGTTCGCCGTGGTGGTGATCGTGGGCGCCTCGAATGCCGTCAACCTCACCGACGGTCTCGACGGGCTGGCCATCGGACCCGTGATCATCTCGGCGGCGACGTTCTTGGTGCTCACCTACGCGGCGGGCACCGTGATCGCCGGGTTCGACATCGCGAACTACCTGAAGATCCCGCACCTGCCGATGGTGGGCGAGCTGGCGATCTACTGCGGGGCGATGATCGGCGCCGGTATCGGCTTCCTCTGGTACAACACCTACCCCGCGAGCGTGTTCATGGGCGACGTGGGCTCGCTCCCGCTCGGCGCCGGCCTCGGGTTCCTGGCCGTGGCCAGCAAGAACGAGTTCACCCTGCTCATCGTCGGGGGGATCTTCGTGCTCGAGGCGGTGAGCGTGATCGTGCAGGTCGTCTCGTTCAAGCTCACGGGCAAGCGCGTGTTCAAGATGGCGCCGATCCACCATCACTTCGAGCTCAAGGGCTGGGCCGAGCCCAAGGTGATCGTGCGCTTCTGGATCATCAGCTTCATGCTGGCCTTGGTGGCGGTGGCCACCCTCAAGCTGCGGTAGCGCCATGAACAGCGAACGGTTGCCGTGGAAGCGCGCGCTGGTGATCGGGCTGGGCCGCAGCGGGCTGGCCGCGGCGGCGCTGCTGCGTCGCTTGGGCGTGGAGGTGCGGGGCTACGATGCGCGCGACGGCGTCGAGGGCATGCCCGCCGGGGTCGAGGCGTGGCTGGGCAAGCCCGCGCCGGACGATGCCGCGTTCGAGGGCATCGATCTGCTGGTGCTGAGCCCGGGGGTGCCCCCGCAGGCGATCTTGCGGCAGGCCGAGCGCCTGACGCCGGGGGTGACCGTGCACGGCGAGCTGGGGCTCGGGCTGTGGCTGGTGCAGGCGGGGCTGAGCGG
>JBFIJN010000282.1:0-11439 GCA_041600735.1 Nannocystaceae bacterium | reverse complement strand
GCGCTGGCGAGGTTGACGTCGATCCAGTCGAGGATCGCCTCGCAGCGCTGTGGATAGAGCGGAGCCTCGAGCACGACGAGGCCGCTCGCCTGCTCGACCACGACGGTGTGGTGCGAGCCTCCGCCCAAGAACCACACCCCAGGGGCGACCTCATCGGCGTCGATGAAGGTCTGCAGCCCGTCGTTGGGAATGCCGATGCTGGTGAACAGCTGGTTGTGCTGGTGATTGCGCGTGCCGCGGATCGCCTCGGGCTCGTCGTAGACCGCCGTGGACTCGGGGGGCAGCGCGAACGCGTCTGCCGGGAGCTCGGGGTTGCTCGCAACCTCGCTGCGAAGCTCGTCGTGGATGAGCTCGCCCCCGTGCCACAGCTGCACCTCGTGGGGGAACAGCACCCCGTCGGCCGTGCTCTGCCAGTCGTAGTAGCGCAGATCGAGCTCCACATCGCGATGCAGGTGGGCGTTCTCCATGGTGGTGAGCCGCGTGATGAGGTTGGTGTTGGTGTCGACCCAGAGCGTGACGGGGAACACCGCGTCCTCGACCTCGAGCCGCTCGTGCGCCACGCCATCGAAGTCGGCGGGCCCGATCTCGCTGGCGGGACTGGGATCGACCAGCAGCTCCTTGAGCAGGAAGTGCGGGTTCAGCAGGCGCTGCTGCTTCACGGTGGAGGCCCAGCGGTCGGAGAGCATGTCGTGACCGGGTGGTCCACCAAACAGGTTCTCCAGCCCGTCGACGTAGCCGAGGTTGCCCTCGACGAGCTCGGTGATCACGAAGGGCACGCCCGTGGGGATGTAGAGCGGGTTGCGAGTGATGTCGAGGCGCAACGACCCGCTCTCGAAGTCGATGCCCGTGCGGGTGTCGAACGAGCTGGCCTCGACGGCGGGGCCGCCCGGCATGTAGCCCTCGTCGGCCACGTAGCGGGTGCCCGCGGCCACGATCTCGACTTGGGTGAGCTCACCGAGCGCTTGCTCGCCGCCGATCGCCTCGATGACGCGCGGCAGCAGGCCGATCGGCTCACCCGTGGTGCCCTCGCTCGAGGAGCCCGTGGTGGGGCTCTGGGTGGTGTCTCCCTCGCTCGTGTCCGAGGTCTGTGGGTTGGTGGTGGTGGGGCCCGCGGTCGTGTCGCCGGAGGTCGATCCCTCGCTGGCATCGGTGTCGGTGTCGTTGCCTCCCGGGTCCGGACAAGCAGTGAGCGCCAACAAGCCGAGCGCGGCCGCGAACGTGGTGGTGATGGTTCGATGATCCGTGTGTCGCATGGTGGTCGTGGTGCCGTGGGTGGCACAGCGACAGACGACATGTCGGCGACGACGGTTACTCGCGACGTGCGACGCACCCGGTCGAACGGGGAGGTGTCGCGGCTCGAGTCAGCGGCGAGCCACGACCTCGCGATTGACCGTGCACGGCAAGGAACGCCCTTCGAGCGCGGCCAGAACATTGTCGGCTGCGAGCTCGGCCATGCGACGACGCGTGCCAACGGTCGCCGATCCAATATGCGGCACTACCAACAAATTCGGACACGCGAAGAGTGGATGCGTGGGCGGGAGCGGCTCGGGATCCGTGACGTCGAGCGCTGCGCCTGCGATCGCGCCCGCGTGCAAGGCGTGGGCGAGCGCGTGGGGATCGACGAGGGGGCCGCGCGCGGTATTGATGAGGAACGCCGTCGGTCGCATGGATCGCAGCGCCCGCGCGCCGATGAGGTGCCGCGTGGCGGGGGAGAGCGGGAGGTGCAGCGAGACGAAGTCGCACTCGGCGAGGAGCTCGGGCAGCGGTCGGTGGCGCACGCCCAGCGCGGCCTCGAGCTCGGGCTTGGGGCGCGGGCTCGCATGAAGCAGCTCGAGCCCGAACCCGTGCGCGCGCCGGGCCACGGCCGCGCCGATCTGACCCAAGCCCACGATCCCGAGCCGGGCCCCGCGCAGATCGGCGCCGAGCCAGCCGGTGGGGGACCACGTCGACCAGCGACCCTCGCGAGCATCGGCCGCGGCCTGGGGAAGGTGTCGCGCCACCGACAAGAGGAGCGCCATCGCGAGGTCGGCGGTGGCGTCGGTGAGCACGCCGGGGGTGTGGCCCACGGGGATGCCCCGCGCCGTGCAGGCCGCGACATCGATGTTGTCGACGCCGACCGCCATGTTGCTCACCACGCGCAGTCGCGGGGCTTGGTCGAGCACGGCGGCGTCGATGCGCTCGGTGAGGAGGCAGAGGATCGCCGCGGCATCGGGCAGCGCGCGGAGGATCTCGGGCTGGAGGCCGGCGATGTTGGCCTGCCCCACGACGGTGGTGCAGCGCCCGTCGAGCCGTGCGAGCCAGCCGTCGGGGAGCGCGCGGGTGACCAGCACCAAGGGGAGCGCCTTGCTCGTGGGACCGCTCATCGAATGACCTCCAGCTTCAGGTTCTCGCAGCGGGAGAGCACCGCTCGCGTGGGCTCGTCGGCCGACCACAACAACACGCGACGCAGTCGGCAGGGGACCGACTCGGGCACGGGCGTGGCCGGCATGCCCCACTCGCGGTCGCCATCGAGGAGCTGCCAGGCCTCGTAGGTCTCGAGCCCCAGCGCGCACTCGACCGGCAGCTGGGGACTGCTGCCCGGCTCGCTGGCGTCGAAGAGATCGACGTAGGCGAGGTCGGGCAGGGCACACAGGGCGTGCTGCACGGCGGGGTCGAGGGGCAATCGCACGACGGGGCCCCGCACCGTGAGCATGGACAGGCGCGGGTACGTGGCGAGCGAGCTCCAGTGGCGCGCGTCGGAGAAGCCCACCGCCAGCCCACGGACGCGCTCGCGGAGGTTCGGTCGCTGCGCGAGCGCGTCGAGCTGGGCGTCTCCATCGCAGCGCCAGATCGTGGTGCCGTCGTCGGGGCACAGGCCGAGGTAGAGCTCGGGAGGAGCGAGGGAGGCCAGGCAATCCCACTCGGCCGCGCTGGGATCGCCGCCGAGGTGCACCAGCAGGCGCGACGGCGCGGCGCGAGCGAGGCTGTCGCGCAGCGCGGGCTCGCACAGCCGCTTGCTGGGCAGCAGCAGCGACATCGACTCGAGCTCCGGGAGCGCGCTCAGCATCTGGACGACGAGCTCGGGATCGTCCCAGGGTACGTACTCGAGGTCGAAGTAGTCGCGACCCAGCTCGCGGTGGTGGCTCGTCACTCCGGGGGGAAACTCGAACCGGCGCTCCCAGCCCACGGCGGAGTCCCAGGTGAAATCGGGCGCGCGTCGCGGGTCGGTCCGCTCGTGGTGCGCGGCCCCGGCGGGGGCCGAGGGGGCGGAGCTGGTCGACGGACAGCCGCAGAGCAGCACCGCGCCGCCGAGGATGAAGGCCCGCCAGAGCACGGACGAGAGGATAGTCGAGGTTACCCCGCGCGTCGGCGCATGCCGTACCCTCGTGGCATGAACTTGCGCACCACCGCACTGGGGCTGTTGCTCGGCTCGGGATCCTGGCTCGCGGTCGCGCCGGCGTGGGCCGAGGAGACGGTGATCCCGATCGCGGGGCAGGTGCCCGACGACGGG
Organism: Nannocystaceae bacterium; assembly: GCA_041600735.1. GTDB lineage: Bacteria > Myxococcota_A > Polyangia > Nannocystales > Nannocystaceae > Paraliomyxa. The sequence goes on along the minus strand of JBFIJN010000282.1, from coordinate 7,949 downwards.
CTCGATCACTTCTTCGTCGAGTTCGAGGTGCCTGCGGGCATCGTCGAGATCGAGGTGCGGCACGATGATCTGTCGCAGATCAACGTGCTGGACTGGGGGCTCCAAGATCCGAGCGGTTTTCGCGGTTGGGGCGGGGGCAACGCGGAGCCAGCGGTGGTGGGGATCGATGCCGCGTCCCGTAGCTACGTGCCGGGGCCGATCCCCGCGGGAACCTGGGCGGTCGTGGTGGGCAAGGCACGGATCGACGACCCGCCGGGGGAGTACGCGCTCGAGGTCGTGCTGCGCGACGTGGCTACGCTCGCGCCGCAGCCCGAGCGCACGCCCTACGTGCACGCGCGGGCGCTGGTCGACGAGCCGCGATGGTACGCGGGCGACTTTCACGTGCACTCGCGCGAGAGCGGCGATGCGCGGCCCGACCTCGACGAGATCGCCACCGTCGCGCGGGAGCACGGGCTGGACTTCGTGGTGATCAGCGACCACAACACGCACACCGGGCAGGATTTCTTCGCGGATGCTCAGGCGCGCCACCCCGATGTGCTGTTCGTGCCGGGGGTGGAGATGACGACGTACGCGGGGCACGCGAATGGAGTCGGCGCCGCGATCTGGGTGGACCACAAGGTTGGACAGGCGGGCGTCACGATCGAGAGCATCGTGGCGGGCTATCGCGATCAAGGGGCGCTGTTTGCCATCAATCACCCTGCGCTGGATCTCGGCCCGCTGTGCATCGGCTGCGCGTGGCAGCATGCGCTCGATCCGGGGCTCGTCGATGCGGTGGAGATCGCAACGGGCGGGCTCGAGCCGTTCGCGGGGCAGTTCAGCGGGCCGGCGATCGCGTTCTGGGACGAGCTATGCGCGAGCGGCAGCCACGTGGCCGCGATCGGGGGCAGCGACGATCACAAGGCTGGGGTGGCGCTCGGTCCATTCGACAGTCCGATCGGCGATGCGACGACCATGGTGTTTGCCGAGCGCCTCGACGTGCCCTCGATCGTGGAGGGCGTGCGCACGGGACGAACGGTGGTGAAGCTGCAGGGGCCGCAGGATCCGATGGTGGTCCTGTCGGTGGACGCGGCGCTCGATGGGGATGTGGTGCGCGCGGATGCGGTAGTGCTGACCGCCACGATCACCGGGGCCGACGGGCAGCACGCGCGGCTGGTGCGGGACGGCAACGAGGAGGGGCTGAAGGCAATCGCGGGGGATCCCGCGCAGGTGGAGTGGGAGCTCGTCGCCCCGCCCACGGGGCAGGAACGCGTGCGCGTGGAGCTGTTCGTCGACCAGAAGCGCCGAGTGGTCACCAGCCACCTGTGGGTCGAGGCGGGTGAGGGGATGGACCCGGCGAGCACGGGCGAGGTGGAGACCACGAGTGCGACCACTGGGGGCGTGGGCGAGGGGACGGGCACCGCGACCACCGATACCGGGATGGCGCCCGCTGGCGCTGGCGATGCGGGTGGATGCGCCTGTCGTGGCGGCGCGGCCCCGCGAGGGTCGAGCGCGCTCGTCGTGTTGGTGCTCGCGGCCCTCAGCCGACGTCGATCGTGACGCGGGTATAGCCCTCGGCGTACAGCACCTTCTTCTTGCGCCCGATCGTCATGCGCAGGAGCCCCGCGGCCGGGACCGCGAGCACGTGCTCGCCCTGGGGGGCGATCGACAGCTGCTCGCGCAGACCCTCGGGGCCCGACACCGAGACCCTGACGAACTCGTCCCCGCCGTTGGTGAACACCACGATGGGCTCGGGCTCCTCCTGGAACTCGACGGGCATGGGATAGACCGAGCGCAGCGCGCTACGCAGCGCATCGGTGGCCGAGGTCAGCCATGGCGCGGTGAACGGGTAGTCCTTGGTGCGGTCCGCGACGGCTTGCCTCACCCAGTCGAGCTCGGCCAGCGCCTCGCCGAAGCGAAACACGGCCCCTCGGTACGTGACCATCGAGGGTCCACTGAGCAGCGCCCGGCGCTCGCTGCCGCTCAGCTCGTCGCTCGGGGTGTACGCGAGCAACATCGCGGAGGCGAGGTGTACCTCGGGGAGGTCCGGGTTGACTTGCTCGGCCGCGTCGAGGGTGGCGCGAGCGACCTCGTACTCGCGTCGGGCGACCTCCTCGCGCACGCGCAGCGACAGCAAGATCGCGCGCACGTGGGCCACGCCCACCGCCGTCGACGGGACCTGCGACAGGCTCTCGAGCGCGGGCACGGCCCCGCTCATCTCCGACAGCGCGAGGATGCGCTGCAGCTTCAGCGACCAGTCGTCGGGCTGCAGGGCGATCGCGGCCTTGAGCGCGAGGTCGGCTTCCTCGGCCAGTCCCTCGTGCAGGCTCCGCGTGCCGCGGCGCGCGTGGATCTGCGCCGCCTTCTTGGCCGTCGTGGCCTTCTGGAGCTCGTCGAGCGCGCCGTCACCCGTGGCCTGCAAGAGCTCGTCGAAGCGCTCGAGCGCGCGCGCGGGCTCGGTGCTCTGGTAGAGCGTCTCGGCCACGAGCAGCGCGAGCTCGGTGTGGCGGGCCGCCGGCTCGTCGCGCAGCTGGATCGCGCGCAGGCGATCGGCCGCCTCGACGTCGCCCTCGGCCAGCACCCGATCGATGAGCCCGCGACGGATCCGCACGAAGCGATCGATCGTGGACGCATCGACCCCGAGCATCATGGGATGGACAGCGACCAGATCGGCCTCGGCCTTGGCGAGCTCGTTGGCGCCGAGGTGAGTGGCTGCGATGGCCACGGCAACCGCGGGCTGCTCGCGGACCTTCTGAGCCGCACCGTAGGCGGCCAGCGCTTCGTCCCAGCGCTTGGCGGCGAGCGCCGCGTCGCCTTGATCGAGCAGCAGCACGAGCTCGAGGCGCCCGCACGATCCGCCGCACTTGCCCGAGGCCTTCGCTTCGTCGACGACGCGAGTGGCGTCCTTCATGCGCTTCTGGGCCCGCAGTAGTCGCACGAGCCCGGTGAGCGCCGCATCGTGACCGGGGCGCCGGTCTAGCGCCTTGCGGTAGAGACGCTCGGCCGCATCGGGATCCGTCGCCGCCTGCTCGTTGGCGAGATCGGCGTGCAGATCGGCCATCCCTTGCTCGGCGGCCTCTTCGTACGACTCGTTCTGCAGCGCCTTGCGGTAGAGGGTCTCCGCTTCTTCGTAGTCTCCGCGAAGGTGGGCGCCCTGCGCTTGGTCGAGCGACGAGGCACAAGCGGCAGTTGCGGCCAGTATGAAGAGCGCCGCAGCTCGGCTCGCGCGATGGATCATCGATCCCCTCATATCGCAGCGACGTCGCAGCGTCGAGCCGCGCGGGTAGAGAACGATGAATTCCGCCGGAGGAACGGTGTTGCCGAGAGATCGTCACCGGGAGACCGGTGCTGCGGCACCACTGCGTGCCAATGTGGGACAGGGGACTCTGCGTACATTCAGTGCAAGCGGATCATGCTTCCGGTTGCGTGCCATCGCATGAACATGACGTGCTCTCGAGCCATGCTACCGTCGGCGCGAGCGGCAATCGACCCCATGAGCGATGAGTCGACGTTGGCGTGGAGAGGGTGGGGTGACGTCTCGTCGCTGCTGCGGGACTTCGCGATCACCACGTGGGACGTCGACCCCGGGGCCCTCGCGCGGCTGTTGCCGCCCGAGCTCTCGCCCGATGTGTTCGCGCTCGACGATGGTCGATCGCGGGCGTTCGTGTCGGCGGTCACGTTCCTCAACACCCGCTTCTTCGTCCGCTTCGCACCCTTCGTTCGCCTTGATGCCTACCAGACCAACTACCGCGCCTATGTGCTGCGTGGCGATCAGCGGGTGGTGTGGTTCTTCGGTACGAGCCTCGCCTCGATCGGCGTGATCGTCCCGCGCTGGATCTGGGGCCTACCCTGGGCCCGGTCCACGATCACCGCCGAGGCCGAGTGGCGCGGCGGCGAGCTCGATCGGTACCGCTGGGAGGGTCGCAGCGCGCTCGGGGTCGAGCAGCTGCGGCTGCGCGGAACGGGCCGACCGCTCGAGCGCCTCGATGGCTTCGCCGACGCCGAGCAGACGCGACTGGTGCTCACCCACCCAATGGTCGGCTACCTGCGCCGCCGCAAGACGACGGTCGTGACCTACGCCGTCTCGCACGCCCCGCTGGAGATGGAGCTCGCGACCGTCGAGCACGCACGCTTTGGGCTGTTCGAGGCGCTGGGCTTGGTCGCGGCCGAGCGTGCGCCCCACTCGGTGTTGGTGCAGCGAAGCACCCAGTATCGCATTCACCTCCCGCCCCGACGGGCGCGGGAATTCGCGCCTGCGCTCCGCTCGAATGCGCCTGCGGGGGCGGGCTCGCCCGCGAGCTCAAGAGGCATCGCCGCAGATCCGCTGCGCCGCTAGCCCCCCGCTCGCGCCGTCGTAGCGCACGATCCACGTGAACGCGCCCTCCGGCCAGTCCTCGCGCACGACCAGCTCCACGTGTCCGTCGCGGTCTAGATCGACGAGCGCGAGCGGGCGAAAGAACGCATGCTCGAGCACGCCCGCCGGCGGAGCGGGCTCGTCACTCTGCACGATCGGCACCTCGAGCACGCCCCCTTTGTCATCGACCGCTGCGATGGCCGACCAGCTGGGGAAGCGACCGCGGCGCTTGGCCGTGGTCACGACGATCGCGGCCACGCCTCCCCCGAAGTCGGCCTCGAGCCACTGCACCGACTCGGGGCGCAGCGAAGGCCTCGCTGCGCGGGGTCGTCGGGCGGCGACGTAGTCCTCGAGCGGAGCCTGTAGCGCGGTCCAGCGCTCGGGATCGACAGAAGGCAGCTTCTTCAGCGCGTTCCAAGCCAGGCCTGCGGTCGGTGCATGGCCATCGAGCGCGACGGCCAGGGTTCCGTCGGGGTGCGTGGTCTTGGCGTCGAGCACGAACACGAACGATCCGCCCGAGGGCGACGGCCGCACCCCGACCTTCTTTACCTGCGTGGTCGCAGCGCCATCGAGGGACACGAGCGTGACGTCGCGGATCTCTCGCCACTGCTCGGGCACATTGGAGCGGCTGAGCGCGCCGGTGTGTCCGTCGGCATCCGGGTAGCGATCGACCAAGCGCTCGACACGCTTCAGATCGGCCTTCTCGGTAGGATCGATCTCGATGATCCAACGATCGGTCAGCGTGTCACCGAAGGCGCAGTAGACCGTCGGATACGCCACGGGCGTGGTCGCGGGCGCCTCGGTCGGCGGAGCGGCGGGCGGCGTCTCGGGCGGTGGCGTGGGGGTCTCGACGGGCGTGGCCTCGGGCTCGGAGGGCGCAGGCTCGGCGGGGGCGACCGGTGGCGGCGCGGAGGGCCCAGGCGCGGACGGCTGGCACGCCGCCCAGCCACATAGCGAGAGCACGACACGGGCCCCGCGAAGGTCACGATGCATGCCCCACTCTACAAGCGGTCTCGCGCGCGTGCGCGCTCGATCTCACCGACCCATGCGACGGCGAAAATCTGCGAGCTTCGTGAGCTGTAGCGCCCCGTTGGTGCGCCGCACCTCGTCGAGCGTCGCGCGCTCGCCCCCGTAAGCGTGCCCCGGCAGCAGCATCGTGTCGCCGGGCAGCGTGCTGAGCCGCTGAGTGAGCGTCGCGTGCATCTCGTCCACGTCGCCGCCGGGCAGGTCGACGCGCCCGCAGCCCTGCAAGAACAAGGTGTCGCCGGCCACCAGCGCGCCGCCGGGCTCGTGCTGGGTGGCGCGCACGCGAAAGCACTGCGAGCCCGGGGTGTGGCCGGGGGTGTGGAGCAGCTCGATGTCGAGGCCGCCCACCTGCAGGCGATCGCCGGAGTCGTGCTCGACGAGGTCGGACTTCGACAGCCCGGTGACCACGCGTACGCCCTCGGCCTCGGCTCGGTGCACGTGCACGGGGCAGGGGCACGCGGTCATCAGCGCGGCCAGGCCTTCGATCTCCAGGCCAAAGATCGATCCTCCGACGTGATCGGGGTGGTAGTGGGTGACCAGCGCGCCCACGACTCGTAGGCCCTCGGCGGCGGCGGCGTCGAGGATTCCCCGTACGTCCCAGGCGGGGTCGACCACCACGCACTCGCCCGCCTCTCGATCGCCGAGCAAGTACACGAAGTTCTGCATCCCCGCTGCGTTGGGATCCGCGAGCGCGAAATCTCGCCCTGCCAACAACTGTCGTACGACCAGCTCTGCCATGCGCGCGAGCATACGGCGGATCTCGAGCGCTCGGCGAGCGAGTAGGCGCGGCCGTGACTCACAGCGAGCCGAGGAAGGCCAGCAGCGCCTCGCGGTCCGCGGTCGCCATCCCGCGCACCGCGGCGCTGGCGAAGCCGGCCTCGCCCCCGTGCCACAGGATCGCCTCGAGCAGGCTGCGCGCGCGACCATCGTGCAGCAGGTGGGTCTCGCCCGCGACCTCGTCGACCAAGCCGATGCCCCACAGCGGGGCCGTGCGCCACTCCCGAGCCAGCGGGCCCCCTTGGGGATCGCCGAGACCCTCGCCCATGTCGTGCAGCAGCAGATCGGAGAACGGCTGGATCGTCTGCTCGCGCAGCTCGACCAGCGGGTGGGTGTCGGCGGTGAACGCCTGCTGCACATGACACGCGACGCAGCCGGTGCTCACGAACACATCCTCGCCGTGGCGGACCTGCGCGTCGTTGGCGTTGCGACGACCGGGCAGGCCCAGCAGGCTCACGTAGGTCACGATGCGCTCGAGGTCCGCGTCGTCGAGCTCGATCTGGCCGCGCTCGTCGGGGAACACGCTCGTGCTCACCCCCATGTCCTGCGCGAGCGCGTCGGCAACCTGGTGGCGCACGCTCACCTTCTCGGCCTTCCACCCCAGGCGCCCCAGGCGGAGCGCGCCGTCGCTGGGATCGGCCACCACGAGCGCCCGACCCGAGACCGCGCCGCCGTCGTCGCAGCCCTCGATCGTGGCGCGGGCGAGGATCTGCGCGGGGTCGATGGCCTCGAGCAGCCCCAGCCCCGGCAGCTGCCGGGCCAGCCGCGGCGAGTACGACCAGCCCGGCTCGGCCCCCGCGTAGATCGGGCGCCGCAGCTCCACCGTGGTGCCGTCGGCGAGCTCGATCGACTCGAGCGCATAGTGGTCGAGCACGAGCTCGGCCTCTTGCGGCTGGAGCTGCGCGCCGAAGGTCTCGTCGTCGTAGAGCTTCACCGCGGTGGTGCGCAGCACCTCGCCCTCGGCGGGTGCGCGCCCGCGACCATTGTGCGCGTGGCACTCGCTGCAGCTGGCCACGTTGAACAGGGGCCCGAGCTGGTTGGCGTGCTCGGGGAGCGCGGGGTTGCCGGGCTCGGTGTGCTCGCCCGTGGCGAAGTCGGTGTGGAACAAGCGCCGCCCCTCGAGGAACGACTGCACGTGCTCGGGCTGCATGTCGAGCGCCATCTGCGAGAACGCCCAGTGCAGCTCCTCGGCGATCTGAACGAACGGGATGGTGGTGGCCCCAGCCAGCGTGTGCTCGAGCGCCGGACCGAGCGCGCCGCTCGGGTCGTCGTTGCGCGGGCTCAGCCCGCCGTGCCCGACCTGGTAGCGGAACGTGTCGGTGTAGTACGCGGTCTGGCCCTCGATGGCCCCCGGATCGGCCGGATCATTGCCCGCGATGAAGATGCCGAGCTCCAGCTCCATCGTGTCGCCGAGCTGCAGCGGTCGCCCCTCCCTGCGGTTGCCGGAGAGCGCCTTGGTCTGGTGGTGCAGATCGACGGTCTCGAGCAAGAGGTTGTCGTAGAACAGGTTGCCGTTGCCGTAGATCTTCCACACGCGCAGGTTGGTGGTGGAGCCGAAGCTGCTGACCGGCGCTTCGGGGTAGTAGGAGACCTCGATGAGATCCTCACCGGCCGCCACGTGGTCCTCGATGACGAGCGCGTAGCTGCGCGACTCGAAGTAGCGGGCGCCGAACGGGTTGAACAGCTCCTCGAGCTCGTGACGCCCGCGCACGCGCCCCGCGGCGCGCGTGACGATGACCCCGTCCTCGCGCACGCTCACGATCGGCTCGACGTCGAGGCCCGCCGGGAACAACGGCGAGAGCGCGGCGTAGGGATC
>JBFIJN010000281.1:0-11455 GCA_041600735.1 Nannocystaceae bacterium | reverse complement strand
GGTGGCGCTTGGACCGAGAGCACCACAGCTGGTGACGAAAACTGTCAATTCGACGGCTTCGACTTCGCCTTCGGCTGCGTCGACAACGGCGCTGAGATCGCGTTCGTGTGTGGCGTAGGCCCCGGCACCCCGTGCAGCGGGCCCGAGTGCGACGGATGCGGCGGAGACGGCGACACGATCGAGTTCTGCGAGAGCGGCAAGCTCGGCGCCGACAGCTGCTTCCGCATCTGCACCGAGGATGGGGACGACCAAGGCGTCACCTACGACTTTGGCTCCTGCGTCGACTCCAGCGGCACGGCCCAGTGCGCGTGCTGTGACGAGGGCGACGAGGGCTGCATGGTGTAGCTCCGCGCTCGTTCACTGCCTCCACAACCGGACCCCAGGCGAGCCCACGCTCCCTGGGGTCTTGCACGTCATGCCGCCCTGGTCGAGAGTGGTACCCGGTGGTCGAGACTTCGAGCCGTGATCTCCATCCTCCCCACGGCGGTCGCTTCGTGCTGACACGCGTCGGTACCGACGACGCGCTCGAGTACGAGGTCGCGATCCACTTGCCCGAGGGTCGCCGCCTCGACGCGCGACTCCGCTGGAGCGAAGGTCAGCCCGTGCTCGAGCCCGCGCTCGACGATGCTTGGGCCCACGCCGAGACGCTCAAGCTCGCGCGAGTCCTGCGTCGCACGCCCCGCGCCTCGCTGATGCGCTGGCGCGGCCGCTGATCTCGAGCGCCGCCTCTGGCGTCCCGGACCGGGCCATGCCGCCCGCGAATGCCGCGGGGCTGCGGACCCCGCTCGCGCCTCGGTGAGGATCTCGACGGCCCGGGGTTCCACCAAATTCGCGTCCGAAGCCTTCAGAACAATGTTCGGTGCCGCTTGCGGGGCCCCAATACATCTGAAACCATGTGCGTCGTTGTGAAGGCGGCGCTGCGAGCCCTCGAGTACATCCCGTGGGCCAACTCGGTCGGACGGTCCGTTCGCTTCGACCTCACGGGCAGCGGCGTTGCCGACACCGTCGCGCCCTGGTCTCGAGACGACGAGGCCGCTGCGCTGGTCGAGTCGTGGTCCGGGACGCTCGACATCGCGACGCTGTGTTGCCGCGACGCGCGCGAGACGGCGCGGGAGGAGTTCATCGAGGTGGTCGCCGGGCGCTATGGGGTCGATCCCGCGCGGGTCACCCCCACCCTCGGCGCGAGCTTGGCGATCACCCATGTGTTGATGGCCCTGCTTCGACCGGGCGATCAGGTCGTCGTCGAGCGGCCCACCTACGAGCCGCTCCATCGCGTGCCCGAGATGCTCGGCGCCAACGTGTCGAGGCTCGAGCGCGACGCCGCCGATGGCTGGGCCGTGCGACCCGACCGGCTCGCTCGGCTGCTCACCTCGCGAACGCGCGCCGTGATCCTCAGCAACCTCCACAACCCGAGCGGCGTGGCGATTGGCCGCGAGACCTTGCTCGAGGTCACCGAGCTCGCCGCCCGCGTGGGTGCGGTGGTGCTGGTCGACGAGGTCTACCTCGACTACTGCTTCTCGACGGAGGCCGACGGATCGATCCTGCCGGCCTGCCTGGTCGCGCCCAACTGCGTGAGCTGGTCCTCGGCGACCAAGTGCTTCGGTTTCGCCGCACTTCGCGCAGGCTGGATCGTGGCCGGCACCCCAGAAACCTCCCGAGCCATTCGAACCGCAACCAACTACCTCCACGTGGATGAGCCGGTCTCGACCATGCTGTTGGGCTCCCGCGTCCTTCGGGAGGCCGAGCGGCTCACCGCCTGGGCCGCTCGCGTGAGCAGCGCGGGCCGCGAGGTGGTGCAGCGGTGGATCGAGGGCGAGAAGCGGGTGTCCTGGGTGCCCCCGCGCGCTGGGATCACGGGCTGCGTCCGCCTGCCCGACCTCATGCAAGACATCCCCTTCGCCCAGCACCTGCGGGACCGCTACGACACCCAGGTGGTACCCGGCAGCTTCTTCGAGGCCCCCGGCGCGGTGCGCGTTGGCTTCGGCATCGACCCGGCGCTGCTGGAACAGGGTTTGGCGAACGTATCGGCCGCGCTCGACGACCTCGCCTGAGCGGGCTCACCGCCACGCCCGGGCTAGGGGTGTCCCTAGACGTTGAAGCGGAAGTGGATCACGTCGCCGTCGGCGACGACGTACTCCTTGCCCTCGAGGCGCAGCAGGCCCTTGGCCTTGACCGCGGGCTCGCTGCCCAGATCCACGAGGTCCTTCCAGTGCGTGACCTCCGCGCGGATGAAGCCGCGCTCGAAGTCGGTGTGGATCTTCCCGGCCGCGCCCGGCGCCTTGGTGCCGCGCCGGATCGTCCAGGCCCGCACCTCCTGTTTGCCCGCCGTGAAGAACGTGACGAGATCGAGCAGCGCGTAGGCCTTGCGGATCAAGCGGTGAAGCCCGGGCTCCTCGAGTCCCGAGCTCTCGAGGAACTCCGCGCGGTCCAGCGCGTCGAGCGCGGCGATCTCGGCCTCGATGGACGCGCTAATCGCGACGACCTCGGCCCCCTGCTTGGCCGCGAGCTCGGCCACGACCGCGACCAGCGGGTGGTCGAGGTCCCCGGAGGCGTGATCTTCGGGCACGTTGGCCACGAACAGCACGGGCTTGCCGGTGAGCAAGGCCAGCGGCTCGAGCACGGCGAGCTCCTCTTCGTCGAGGCCCATGGCCCGCACCGGGATGCTCTGCTCGAGCTGGGCGAGCACCTTCTCGGTGACGACCAGGGCCTTCTTCTCCTCGGCGTCGCCGCCCCGCGACTGCTTGCGCGCGCGGTCGCGGCGATTCTCGACCGACTGCATGTCGCGCAGCAGCAGCTCGGTGTCGATCACCTGGATGTCCGCGCGCGGGTCGACCTTGCCGTCGACGTGGACCACGTTGTCGTCCTCGAAGCAGCGGACCACGTGGCAGATCGCGTCTACGCCGCGGATGTGGTTGAGGAACTGGTTGCCGAGACCTTCGCCCTGGCTCGCCCCCTTCACCAGGCCCGCGATGTCGACGAACTCGATGGCCGTGGGCACGATCGAGAGCGTCTCGTAGAGGGCGACCAGCGCGTCCTGCCGCGGATCGGGCACGGGGACGACGCCCACGTTGGGCTCGATCGTGCAGAACGGGTAGTTGGCCGCTTCGGCCCCCGCATCCGAGAGGGCATTGAAGAGGGTCGATTTGCCGACGTTGGGCAGGCCCACGATCCCGACGGACAGCGCCATGGCGGCCCGCGTACCACAGTCGCGACCATGCCGGCCACCCCCGCGCTATGGGGGCGGTGCGGGGTGTCCGGCCAGCCAGCGCTCGATCTCTTCGCGCAGCGCCTCGGGGGTGTGGACCACGGCCTGGACGTCGGCCGCGGCGCGCTCGACGAGGCTCCGGGCCCTCTGCGGGTCGTCGAGCCAGAGCGCCTGGCCCAGCGCCAGCCGGGTCTGGGCGAGCTCGGTGGGCTTGTTGGCCGCCTCGCGGATCCGCAGGGCCCGCATCAGTAGCTCTTGCGCGACCTTCGGGCGGCCGCGGGCCAGCTCGGCGCGGCCCCAGCTGGTGAGGGGATGGCCGAGGTAGGGGTGCTGCGGGCCCAGCGTCTCCTCCCAGATCTCGACCGCTTGCCGGTGGAATTCGGAGGCTTCGTCGAATTGGCCCTGCTTCTCGGCGGCGAGCCCCAGGTTGACCAAGGAAGACGCGTAGTGGGGGTGGCGGGTGCCGAGATGGGTGGCGCGCAGCTCGAGGGCGCGGCCGCTCGCCGCCCGGGCCTCGTCGTACTCGCCGAGCGAGACGAGGACGGATCCCAAGTTGTCGAGGGTGACCGCGACGTTGACGTGGTCGGGGCCGAAGATGGTCTCGCGCAGCGCGAGCGCTTGCTCGAGGCGCTCGCGAGCTTCCTCGTAGCGTCCCATCTGCTCGAGCACCGCCCCGATCCCGTTGAGCGCGGTGGCGACGACCGGGTGTCGCGGGCCGTAGCTGTGATCCCAGATCGTCTTGGCGCGCTCCAGCGCCTGCAGCGCCTCGTCGAAGCGCCCGACCTCGACCAGCGCGCTGCCGAGGTTGTTGTACGACGAGGCGACGAGCGGGTGGTCCAAGCCGAGCACGCGCTCGCGCTGCTCGAGACCCTTGCGGAACTCGGGCAGCGCCTCCTCGAAGCGACCCTGGGCCGAGAGCACCGCCGCTCGCGTGACCCGCAGGTCGGCGTCGAGGCCGGCGTCGGGCTCGAGCCGCTCGAGCGCCGCCGCGGCATGGCGAACCCACACCAGTCCCTCGTCGGGGCGGCCCTGCTGGTAGCCAACCACGAATGCGACCATCGTGGCGGCCCGTGCGGCGATGCGGTCGTGGCGCGCTTCGGTGGCGCGCAAGGCCGCGTCGCCGAGGTGATCCGCAGCTTCGTCGAGCTGGCCGGACATGGCCTCCAGCGTGCCGAGCCGATGCGACGCCTCGACCTCGACTGGCGCGTAGCCGACCGCGCGGGCGCGGGCGAGGGCGGCTCGGGCGTGCTCGATCCCAACGTCGAACGTCCCGGCCTTGAACGCCGCCTCGGCCCGGGCCAGGGTCAGCCGGATCTCGTCGACCTCGGCCTGCTGCTCGGGCCGCGGGCTGGCCATGGCCGCCGCCTCGACGCCCTCGCTTCGACACGCAGCCACGGGCGCGAGCTCGGCCGCGGCCTGGGTGGCCTTGGCCACGACGCCTGGATCGCCCCCCGCGAGCAGCTCCACCAGCGCGCGCAGCTCCTCCCGACGACCGCGCAGGCAGTTCATCTCGAGATCGAGGGCGGGGCTGGCCCCGGCCTCGGCCATCTCGGCGCACAGGGTCTGGTAGCGCTCGCTCCAGCTAGCCGCGTGGCGATCGAGGCGCTCCACGGTGCGGGTCCACGTGTCGACGGCATAGGGGAGGTCGCTGGCGAGGAAGGCCTCGCGCAGCGCAACCACCCGCGCTTCGTCCCATACCCCGCTCAGGCGCTCCTCGGCGCTCGGGCACGCGATCTCCCCCGCGTTGGGCTCGGGCAGCATGGCGATCAGGACTGCGCTAGTCACGCTAGCCGCGGCCACCATCGCGAACCACTGGCGACGCCGGCTGAGGGTGCGGGCGAGGGCGTCGAGCAGCGCGGTCATGGACGGCCAGCGTCGCTCCGCTTGCGTGGCCAGCCCGCGCAGCAGCACGCGGCGCACCGAGGCCGGGACGACGGCGCCCACCGGTGCGGGCTTCACCTTGCCCGCCGCCACCGCAGCCCGCAGCGTGTCGAGGTCCTCGCCGCCGAACGGGGTGTCATCGTAGAGCACGCGATAGAGCGCCACGCAGAACGCAAACTGATCGGTGCGCGCGTCGACGAGCTCGCCGCGGTGCTGCTCGGGCGCCATATAGGCCGGCGTCCCCACCACGGCGCCCGCCTCGGTGAGCCCATCGATGGCGTCGGCCCACGCGGAATTCGAGGCCGCGGCCGAGGACGCAGCCGCGTCGAGCTCGTCGAGCGCGGCCTCGAACTGCGCGTGGCTGCGAGGTCGCTCGCGCGCCGCTTCGTCGGTCCCCGAGATCTCGCAGTCGTGCAGCGTCCGCGTGACCCCGCCCAGCGCCGCGGCCCCCCTCGGCGGTGCCGCTGCGTCGTGGGAGCGTGGCGCGCGGCCCACGGGGAGCTCCACCTCGGCCAGCTCGGAGTCGACGGTGCGACCACTGGCGGTGGCGATGCCAAAGTCGGCCACGCACACCCGGCCATCCTGCCCCACCAGGATGTTGCTGGGCTTGATGTCGCGATGCACGAGCCCCACCGCGTGCGCCGCCGCCACGCCTCGCCCCGCCCGGATCGCGACCTCGACGATCTTGCGCCACTCGCCGCGATGGCCGGCGGCCCACGCATCGAAGGTGAGCCCCTCGATGTACTCCATCGCGATGAAGAGCTGCCCCTCGATCGTGCCCACCTCGAACACGCTCACGACCGACGGATGCTGGAGCTTGGCCAGCGCCTGGGCCTCGCGACGCATGCGAGCGGCGCCGGAGCGGCTGAGGTCGGGACGCAGCAGCTTGAGTGCGACCCGCCGATCGAGCTCGCGATCGTAGGCCGCCATCACCACGCCCATGCCGCCCGAGCCGACCTCCTCGAGCAACACATAGCGGCCGAGCACGGCCCCGGGTCGCAGACCCGAGCTCTCGGCGAGCCCATCGACCTCGGGACCATTGGGCAGGGGTGACGAGCCCACCACCGTGGGGTCCTCGTCCGACGGGTCGGGCCGCTCGGTCCGGTGGTGCCAGTGCGCGCCCAATTCCCTCCCGGGGCCAGCATGCCGGGGCAAGCGCGGCTTCTCAAGCGACGAGGGCCATCGAACGCTCATCCTCGTGCGCCAGGCCCCGCGGTTCGGGCGCCGCGTCGGCGATGAGGGGAAACTGCTAGGGTCACGCGCATGGCCAAGACGACCGTGAAGCTGTTGGGTCTCGCGCTGGCAGGCGCGAGCGCGTACGGACTGTGGACCCTGGGACAGAGCCTGCTGGGCGAGCAAGACGCCGCGGGCACCGAGCACGTGGTCAACCAAGTTTGGATCGAGCGCGCGCCCGACGGGCCTCGCGACATGATCGGCCACCTCGTGCTGATCGACGTGCCCGAGGCGCGCCTCGGCGGCGCGGGCCGATCCTCGCAGTGGCGCCACGTGATCGAGCTGTTCCAGTGGGGCCTCGAGGGGCACCGCCTCGCGATGTTCTTCCCGCAGGACCGCGTCAAGGCCAGCGTCCAGGTGCGCAGCTGGAAGTGCAAGGGCGAGGCGCCCGCTCCCTTCGAGCTGTGCCTCGAGATCTCCAACGGCCGCCGCAAGGTCGTGTTCTACAGCCTCGAAGAGTGGCGCATCGATCCCGACCGCGCCGAGGCCTCGCTCGAGGAGCTCGTGGAGAGCTACCCGGAGCTCGGCCATGTGGGCCAGCAGGTCGTGGTGCCGATGATGAGCGACGACGACGACGACGATCGCAACGACTACGCGGAGATCGACTCGACGCCGATGCTCGCGAGCGAGTGATCGCCTCGCTGCCGCGGTGCCCGTACTAGTGCGGGTCCGCGGCGTCGTCCTTCGCGGGCTCGTCCATCGCGGCATAGTCCGTGGCGGGCTCGCTCCTCGCGGGCTCGTCCATCGCGGCATGGTCCGTGGCGGGCTCGCTCCTCGCGGGCTCGTCGGCATAGTCCGTGGCGGGCTCGCTCCTCGCGGGCTCGTCGGCATAGTCCGTGGCGGGCTCGCTCTTCGCGGGCTCGCTCTTCGTGGGCGCGCGTCGCAGCCCTAGTCGCTCGAGCCACGGGCGGCCGGCTCCCGGCGGGCGCTCCCACTCGGGCGAGGGGCCCAGCAGCACGGCCACCCAGTGCCACTCGGGGCTGCGCTCGAGCACGATCCGCACCACGATCGTGAGCGGGACCGACAGCAACATGCCCACCGAGCCCCAGACCCAGCCCCAGAACACCAGCGACGAGAACACGACCAGCGGCGAGAGACCGAGCCTTCGGCCCATCAGCTGCGGCTCGATGATGTTGCCGACGACCATGTTGAGCACCAGGTAGCCGAGGCCCACCGCCAGCATCGAGAGCGGGCCGAGGCCAGGCTGCACCAGCGCGACCGCCATCGGCGGGATCGCGGCGAGGATCGACCCGATGTTGGGGATGAAGTTGAGCAGGAACGCGACGAGGCCCCACAGCACGGGGAAGTCGACGCCGATCGCCATGAGCAGCAGCGTCACGCACAGGCCGGTGGCGGCGGAGACCCCGGTCTTGATCACGAGGTAGCGCTGGACCTCGGCCATGATCTCCTTGACCTGGGGGAGGTCGGCCCCCTTCTCGCCGAAGGCGGCGCGCAGCTTGACGGGAAAGCCGGCGACCTCGAGCAAGATGAACACCATGGTGAGCACCACGAGCGCGGTGTTCGAGAGCGCGGCGATCAGGTTGCTCATGAACGAGCCCGCCATGCTCACCACCGTGCCGGGGTCGAATTCTTGGTCGTGGAGCCCAGGGCCAAGGTCGATGCCGTGCACGGCCAGGCGCCGCACCAGCGCGCCGAACACATCGTCGAGCGCGGCGCGGTAGCCGGGCAGCGCCTCCTCGAAGCCCGAGATCGAGCCGGTCAAGAGCGCGGCGAAGCCGATCATCAGGCCGAGCACCGCGACCATCGCGGCGAGCACCGACCATGCGGGCGGGATCCCGCGGCGCTCGAGCCACAGCACGAGCGGCGCGGTGAGGACCGAGAGGAACACCGCCACCAGGAACGGCAGCACCAGCGCGCCGGCGAGCTTGAGGCCGGCGACGATTACCACCAGCGCGGCGAGCACGAGGAGTGTGCGCAGCGCGGTCGTCTCGTTGACCCTCGGCATGGGGCCACGCGGCCGCCTACTCCTTCTTGGCGTCCTCGTCGACGCCGTCGCACAGCTTCATGGCCTTGGTGCTGTCCGCCGCGAGCGCGCACTCGAGCACCTCCTTCTTGGGGGGCTCGGCGTTGCAGGCCTCGGCGGTCTTCTTGACGATCTCGGCCCGCTTGTCGTCGGCCACGGGCGTGCCCGCGGCCTTGGCTTCCTTCAGCGCCACGTCGGCCAGGTGCTCGCCGTACTTGTCGCACTGCGCATCGCCACAGCCGGCCAGCGCCATCGCGGCGACGATCCCCGCCATCCACTTGCCCATCGTTCGGTGCATCTTCATCAGTGCTCTCCTTCGCGGTCCCCGGACTCAGGTGACCCCGTGCATCATCTTGTTGAGCCAGCGGGAGGCCAGCGCCAGGAACACGCCGATCCCCACCGCCATGAAGCCCATGGTGGAGAACGGATCGAGGTAGCCGTCGAGGCTCTTGGCGGCCTCTTCGCCGAGCTTCACCCAGTACTCGGGTGCGACCATCTCCTGGGCCGAGCCGACGAGCTTGGTGATCGCGCCGACGGGCGGCGCTACCAGCCCGCGCGCCTGGTCCACGAGCGCGCTGAGGGGCCCGCCCTCGCCGCCCTCACCGCCGGTGAACTGGGCGAAGAACGCCGCCAGCGAGTTCGCGAACGCGAACGAGAGGAACCATGCCCCCATCACCTGCCCGGTCATGTGCTTGGGCGCGAGCTTGGTCACCATCGACAGGCCGATGGGCGACAAGAACAGCTCGCCCGTGGTGTGCAGCATGTACATCAGCGCGAGGATGATGAGCGGCACGCGGGCGTCGGCCCCGGCCATCTGCGCGCCCACGAGAAGCAGCAGGTAGCCCGCGCCGAGCTGCATGATGCCCAGGCCGAACTTGAGCGGGATGTTGGGGTTGATCTTCCGCTCTTCGAGGCGGATCCACAGCACCGAGAAGAACGAGCCGAACAGCACGATGAACGCGGGATTGAAGAACTGCGTCATCGACGCAGGCATCTCCCAGCCGAAGATCATGCGGTCGACGTTGCGATCGGCGAACAAGGTGAGCGAGGTGCCGGCCTGCTCGAAGCAGGCCCAGAACACCACGTTGAACACCATGAGGATCATCAGCACGAAGATGCGATCGCGCTGGACCGGGTCGCCGCCCGCGAACGCGGCGCGCAGCAGCTGCACGATCACCGCGCCCAGCGTGCCGAGCAGCAGCAGGTCGACGATCGGCTTGTGGTGCAGCAGCAGGTAGAGCGCGGGCACCACCGCAAACGAGAGCGCGATGGTCACCGTCTGGAGGCTCAAGCCCGCGAAGTAGGGTGCCGCCAGCTTCTTGGGATCGGGGGGCTCGCCCTTGCCCTCGAGCTTGTGCTTGCCGAGGATGAAGAACGCGAGGCCGGCCACCATGCCCACGCCGGCGAGCGCAAAGCCGATGAGATAGCCAGCATGGCCGAGCGGCCCGCGCGAGAGGCCCTCGCCGATCGGCGCGCCGACCATGGTGGCCCCGACCGCGCCGATGTTGATGCCCATGTAGAAGATCGTGAAGCCCGAGTCACGGCGAGGGTCGCCGTCCTTGTAGAGCTTGCCCACGATGCTGGAGATGTTGGCCTTGAAGTAGCCGTTGCCGACGATGATGACGCCCATCCCGAGGAACAGCGCGTCTTCGCTCCCCACGCAGATGATGAACTCGCCGATCATCATCATCACGCCGCCCAGGATCACGGCGCGGCGGTAGCCGAGGATCTTGTCGGCCACCTGACCGCCGACGACCGGCGCGGCGTAGACGAGCGCGGTATAGGCCCCGTAGATCGCGAACGCCCTCACGTCGCCCATGCCGAGGGCCTTGATGAGGTAGAGGGTCAGGAGACCCCTCATCGTGTAGTAGCAAAAGCGCTCCCACATCTCGGCCGAGAACAGGACGTAGAGGCCGGGGGGATGGCCCTTGGCGGGGGTCTGGGATGGTTCTGCCACGGCGGGTCGGCTCCAGGGGCGAGGGCGAGGAACGGGGATGCTCTCAGTCCCGACCGGGCCACGCAAGGCGGGAGGACCCTCCCGGCCGGAGGGGTGGATCTACCCGCGAGCGCGCCGCGGGGCCGCTTGGCCAGATCGCGCACGAGAACCCGACCTGCACCCCGGAGGGTCGCGCTGGCGGCCGCTTCGGTTTTGAAGGTTGCGAGATGCAGCCCACCCTCTCATCATTGCGGGGCGTTGATTCGAAAGGAACCCTAGCGTGGCCATCAATTTCGCCGAGCTCTCCAACAACTACCCCACGGAACAACACCCCTGCGGCGACGGCTGGGGTAACCAGTGCGCCATCCGCATGAGCATCGCGCTCGAGGGTGCCGGCTTCAGCCTGTCGGGCTACAGCGATCCGCTGTGCAGCCATGGCCATGCCCGCGGCGCCGAGTCGCTCGCCAACCACCTGTGGCGCCAGCTCGGGCGCCCGCTGATCCTCACGAGCAACGCCAAGTCATCGCTCAGCAGCAAGCGCGGCATCGTGTTCTTCAAGGACATCGCCGGCTTCCGCAACGGCTCGGGCGACCACATCGATTGCTGGGACGGCACCGGGACCAAGACCGGCGAGTACTTCAGCTACTGCAAGCAGGTATGGTTCTTCAACCTCATCTAGCGGCCGCTACGGCGCTGCTGGCCCTCGTCGCGTGCGGCAAGGGCCCCGGCCCGACCCACAGCACGCCGCCCGACGACGACGGTGGGGGGACCACGGCCGAGACCGGCCACCACACGCCGACGGGCGACGACGGCTCGAGCTCCGAGCCGCGCCCCGCCGACGAAGAAGAGCTGCGCATCGACGGGGTGCGCCTGCGCCTGCAGCCGGGGAGCTGTCAGCTGAGCGCCACGTTCCTCGACGAGGCACTCGAGCACCGGTTCGAGTCGTTCCCCGGGCCTTGCCACTTCGCCGCCAGTGCCGAGGGGCCGCCGTGGGTCGTCGCCACCGACCACGGCAAGGCGGTGCTGGTGCAGAGCTCGGCGAAGACCGAGGGCAACGACTGTGACACCGCGCTGCAGATCGTGGTGATCACCGAGCGGGGCCCGCAGCTCTCGCGCCAGGTCCAGCGCATCAGTAGCTGCGGGCCAGGGCCGTGGGACGAGATGATGTATCACGTGCTCGCGAGCGATCGCGTGGCCTTCGGCGCGCGTTAGCCGC
>JBFIJN010000280.1:0-11515 GCA_041600735.1 Nannocystaceae bacterium | reverse complement strand
TCGTCATCGACGTGGCGAAGTCGCGGGGTGTCAGTTCCCAATCCCGCGACACGGTGCGAGGCGTTGCCTCCGAATCCTCTGTCCAGGGCCGCAGGTTCAACGACACGAGGCGTGAGTCCGTTTGCAGGGCCAGAACTGCCGCAGAGTGGACGACGACCCGCTCGACCACGGACAGGCCCTGGCGCCCCACCATCCGAACCGCCCACGCCACGCAGGGTTGCTCGGTCAGCGGGCCCGACGTCCCTCCGCTCGCCCCTTCCATCAATCGCCCCCTCACGAGCCGCCTTGCTCCCCCGCCGAACGATCGAAGCTGCCATCCAGGAATCGAGTGCCGCAACTCGCGAACCACGAAGACGGAGTACACGACGTGGAGGACCAACATGCCGCCCCAGAACCACAGCACGAAGGTCATCTCGGCGCTCCCGGCACGCCGCGGACGGACGCCCTCCTCAAGCGCCCCCCCACTTGAGGATCCGGCCCGAAGGGAACATGGCGACGGCGTACCGGTTCGGATCGTAGTCCTCGTCGAGCCGGGGGTCTCCAGATTTCACGCGAACGAACGAGCCATCCGCGAGCAGTGCGACGAGGTCGCCTTGATCACGCTCGACGATGATCCTGTGTAGCGGCCGGCCCGGCGGCGTCGCATAGGCCCATTCCGCCCCCAGACCGATCCTGAACGTAGGCACGGGAAACGCCTCGACCTCCTCGACGTCTTCGTCGTCGACGTCCGCGCCGAACGTCGCCCAACGGAACGCGTCGAAGGGATCGAATTCTCCAGGGTTCCACAACGCGTAGCAGACACCGTGACGGACATACCCGCTAATCTCGGCGAGTATCGTGACTTCCGGTTCCGGAGAGCCTGCGCTGGAGCTCGCGGGAGGCAGAGTCATGCCCCGCTTGGCAATGCCGACACGGAAATCGACGCCGTCGCAGTCCGACGCGTTGCACAGCGCACTGAGGTGAACCTTGCCCGTCGGCGTTCGAGTCCAACGAAAATCGAAGAAGTCCAACGACGACGTTTGGGCCTGCGCGACGACGAATGTCCGGTAGAAGCGACAGCGCGGAGCCTGCACGCGGTCGACGAGACACGCGCTTGGATCGCCGGTCTTGCACGGGAACTCACCAGCGTCGGGATGCTCGCGTGCATCCTCGAGCACGCTGAGCGTCACCTTGCGACACGAGGTGGGATCGGAAGACGATGGATTGAAGGCACCACAGCCGACCGTTTGTGGCCCCAACAGCGTGTCGGCTGGCATCTGCATCCCGTACTCGGCGACATAGGCCCCGAGGAGCGCGTCGATGGTCCCGGCATCCAGCTCAGGTCCCTGCGTGGGAGCCTGGCTCCGAGGATGCTCTCCGCGACCATGTTCGAAGACAAAGTCCTCGACTGCGGCCCGCGTCATCGGCCCGACTTCACCGTCGATCGCTCCCGGGACGTATCCAAGCGCCCGGAGCATGACCTGGGCTTCGGCAACGCCCCACTCGTTGTCGTGAGC
Organism: Nannocystaceae bacterium; assembly: GCA_041600735.1. Taxonomy (GTDB): domain Bacteria; phylum Myxococcota_A; class Polyangia; order Nannocystales; family Nannocystaceae; genus Paraliomyxa. Next base: position 10,019 of record JBFIJN010000280.1, on the reverse strand, counting down.
CACCTTCTTCATCGCGGCGGCGTCGGACAGGAACGCAGCGCGTATCGCCTCGGCGCGGAGATCGGACAACGCCTTGTTGGCGGCGTCGCTTCCGGACGCATCGGTGTGTCCAAAGAGGACCGCCTGGGCCCGCGTTCCGTCCACCGCCTCTTGGATTCCCTTCAAGTCCGCGAGCACACCGGGGCCAGGGAACGCGGACGCGTTGGCAAAGCCGCTGGCCGACGAATATTCCACGAGACGAGGCACCACGACGACGACCCTGTTGTGGGCGCCGGGCTGTAGCGGGACAGGTCCAACGCTTGAGTCGAACCGCAGTCGCACTTGGATCACGTGTTCGTTGGGCATGGCGGCGCGGCTACTACGCGCGGCGAGCCTACCTCGGCGCAGGCCAGCACGCATCACAAATCGGTTTGCAGCTGATCGGGCGACGGGGGCCGGTGTTGATTCGGGCGTTGCCGCCCTCATCTACACAGTATCAAGCGATCTCGACGACCTGGGGTGCCGGCAAGCGGGCTGCCATCCAGGTTCAGGAGCGCTTCGCCGAGGCGCTGCACGAACACCGAGTGATCATGGGTGAACGGGCCGTCCTTGCTCGGAGAAACGTCGCGACCGGGGGCGCCGGATCCTTGGAAGGCTGGTGCGTCGTTCATCTGGTGGGTCATCGACCGTCACGATTTCGCCGTGCCGACCCGGCGACTTCACTGCGTTCGCCGCCCAGTGGGGAATCCCGGCGGCGGCCTTTCAGGCCTGGCAGGGCGCGAGCTTCGTAGAGGTGGCCAACAACGAGTCGATCTACGTGTTCCTCACCTGCATCGGTGATTGCAGCACGGACGGGGACCGCTTCGTGCTTGGCATGATGGAGGACAGCTCCACGTTCACGGTGGACTTGTTCTGATCGGCGCCGTCAGTCGAGCGAGAGCTCGAGCTCGTAGTCGTCGCGAACGTCGCCGCCTTCGAAGACGGCGACGTAGGTGAGCGACCACTCGCACCCGTGGGTCGCGATTTCGCGTGTCTCGCCCGATCTCATGTAGGCAACTAGGTTGACTCGGTAGTCTGGGCAGAGGTCGTTCGGCAGCGCACGCGCTGTCACCGTGGCGTGGTCGGAGCCGCGCACGGTCACCGTGACGGTCGAGTCCGGCGGCGTCCGGAAGCAATACAAGGGACTGCGGAACACCTCCTCCATTTCGCTGGCTCCGGGTCCGGGGCCAAGCACGCCCGGCACGTCGCAGCCGATCCGACCACGGACGACGACCGGCTCCTCACCCACCTCGATGTTGGACTCGCACGGCAGCTCCAAGTGATAGTTGATGTCGGAATCCGCCTTCCACTCCGCCTCCACGGCTTCCACCGAGGCGCCGAGCACCTGCTGGAACGCCGCGCCGGGCTCCAGATAGGCGAGCGTGGTGGAGAGCGTCCGCAGCACGTCGGATCCGCGGGTCTGCTCGATGTAGGCGATGAAGTGGGCAGACTCGCCATAGTTGTCGGGGTCGAGGAACAGCGGATTGCCTAGCGATACAGCCAGATCCCCATCACGGTCGGCTCGCACGTCGACGGGGCGGTACGGCCGCTTGGCCCCGATGTACGTGGCCAGCCCTTCCTCCCAGTACCGGGGTCCCACGAGATCCTCGCGCTGGCGCAAGTGGTGGACGAGTTCGTGGCTCTCCGTGCCCGGCTGGGCGGCGATCCACAGCGCGTCCGTGTGTGCGCAGCCGGCCGCCATGATCGCCCCGGGCACCCAGTTGGCATTGCAGCGCTCATCGACTGCGGCGTAGCCATAGTGGACGACGATGCGCTCTTCGGGATCGGGCGGCGGCAACCCGAGCGCCTCGGAGATCCGCTCGACCTCGGAGTCGAGGCGCTCGAGCGTGGGCGGACAGATCCGATCGCCGTCGCTCAGGTAGACGTCGAGATACTTCCCGCGGACGCTCGGGGGAGGCAGGGGCTCGGTCATCTCGTCGAGATCGTCGCCGGCAGGATCGGCGCAGGCCGCGACGAGGGCCAGCAGGGAGGTGAGCAAGCGAGTATCCGCGAGACGAAGGCGGCGCATGATCCTCGATAGGTTCGCATGAAATCCAACGCCAGCGCGCAGGCTCGCGCGCGTGTCGTGTATAGTCGAGGGGAGCGAGCCCATGACCTCCCGCCCCCCTCGAGATCCGCCGGCCCCGGCCGAGCTACGCGCGACCCGAATGGTGCACGGCGGCGAGGAGTTGGTCGTGTTCAGCTATCCGATCGAGCCGGGGGAGCCGATCGAGTCGATCGAGCCGATCGAGTCGATCGAGCCGGGCTTCGACCTCCGCGCCATCCTGGGCGAGCGGTTGACGCCGTCCCAGGCGGAGGTCGTGGGCCTCGTCCTCGCGGGGCACGCGAACCGCGAGATCGCCGAGCTTCGCGGCACGGCGACGTCGACGGTGGCCAAGCAGCTCGAGCGGGCCTACCGACGGCTGGGGATCAACTCGCGTCGGGAGCTGGCGGTTTGGGTAGCGCGTCGAGCCGGCTCGCGGCCAGGCGAATGAGCCCGAGCCGATCATCGACCCCGAGCGTGGCGGCCGCGCTCTTCAGGCAGCTGGACACGGTCGACTGCGCAATGCCCAGCTCATAGGCGATCATCTTGTTGGAGTGGCCGAGGGCTGCGGCTCGCAAGACCTGGCTCTCGCGGGCAGACAGGCGCTCGAGCGGGTCGACCACCGGCTCATTGGGTCGCGCGACGATGTAGCGTCGACCGTCGCGGTCGAACTGATCGACCAACGTCCAGCGCCCGCCGACCATCGCCCGCCACATTTGTGTAGCGACCACGGGCTGGCCGCGATAGTCGCCGGTGCGGGCCCGATCGAAGCCGACCGCAGCCGCGCGCAAGTGCTCGCGTACCTCGGGATCCTTGGCGAGCCCGGTCGCGTGCTCGACCCGCCCCGCGGGCGACAGCACGGCCTCGGGCTCGATGCTGCTGGAATCGCGCCGTGCCCGGCGCAAGCGCAGCGCCGCCGCGATGTGGGCCGCGATCCGCTCCCAGATCAGCGCTTGCTCGACCGTCGGCACCTCGACCTGTCGCTCGGCGCAGGGGAACGCGAGCGCACAGCCGCGCGCGCTGCTGTCGAGCGCGGCGATTCCGAGCACGTCGGCCCGCCCGGTCAGCTCGAAGCTGCTATCGAACGCCTGAGGCGCAATCTCCCCGGGCGGCATCTGACTGGCATAGGCCGCGACGCCGTGCAGGTGGGCATGACGCTTGAGGCCGGTCGGCGCGTGTGCGGACCAGCCCGCGAAGCGGGCGCGCTCGTCGACCTCGTCGAGGCCGGTACACTGAAACGCCCAGGTTCGAAACGAGTCCGGCAGCGAGGCGTCGACGAAGTAGCCGGTCGCCCCGAGCCCCCGGCCAAGGACCGGCTCGCTCGCTTCGACCAGGCTCCGCATCCACGCGTCGTCCTCGGCCTCGCTCTGATAGGCGACCTCCAGCAGGTTGAGGACATCCAAGGTCTCGCGCACGACTACCCGCAGTGTGCCAGATCGAGGAGCGCGCCACGAACGCAGCTGCATTCGAGCAATTGCGTACGTCTGCCGGCCGATCTGCGTATGGATCGCAGCTTCTCGTCGGCCGATGGTGACCACGGAGCCTCATGTCCATCAATACCGCGATCAGGATGGTCGACCGCGTCGCCACCACCGCCCAACCAGTCGCCGAGTCGATGGTCCAGTGGCTGGTCGACGCCGGCGTCGATACGTTCTTCGGACTCCCCGGCGGGCCGATCATCTCGGTCTTCCACCGGATCCTGCTCGAGCCCCGAGCCCGGCTGATCGAGCCTCGCCACGAGACCGCTGGCGTGTTCGAAGCGATGGGCTACTGGCGGGCGAGCGCGCGCGTCCCTGCGGTCGTGGTCACCGCGGGTCCCGGCATCACCAACGCCGTCACCGGGGTCACCGCGGCCTACGCTGAGCGCGTGCCGATGCTGATCCTCTGCGGCGACGTCGCGACCGGCGACCGGCGGCTCGCCCAGGACCTCGGCGGCGATGGGATCCCGGGCATCGAGGCGATGTTCGCCCCGATCGCCCGCGCGGTCCGAAGGATCGGCCAGCCGAGCTCGGCGCTCGGCGAGCTGCGCCGGGCGCTCTCGACCGCCTGCGATCCCGCGCGACCCGGCCCGGTCGTGGTCGTGGTCCCGATCGATCGCGCCGACGCGGTCGCCGACATGCCCCGCGTCGCGTCGACCCTGACCCCGGCCCCGACGGCCGCGCCTCCACCCCCGGCCTTGATCGACGAGATCCTCGAGCGCCTCGCCCGAGCGGATCGGCCGCTGCTGGTCCTCGGCGGCGGCTGCCGTGGCCACGAAGCTCCGGTCGGCGAGCTCGTCGATGCCCTCGGCCTCCCGTTCATGACCACGCCTCAGGCCAAGGGGATCGTGTCCGACGACCACCCCACGAGCCTGCGCAGCGGGGGGATGTCGGCCTCGCACTGGGCTCGCCGCTACACCGCCAGCGAGCCCGATGTCGCGCTGGTACTGGGCACCGACCTCGACGACACGAGCACGGCCGGGACCCCGGTCGTCGGCGCTGGAGGCCAGGTCATCCACGTCGACACCGACCCCACCGTATTCGCCCGCAACTTTCCGACCAGCCTTGGCGTGGATCATCGGCTCGAGTCGATCGCCGACGCGCTGACTCGTCGCGCGTTCGGCTGCGGCTTTCCGCGCGATGGCCGGGCCCTGGCCGCCGAGGCCAGGCGACGCTCGCCCTTCGACCGACCGGAGTTCGCGACCGACGACTGCGAGCCGATCGCCCCGCACCGCGTGATCGCCGACCTCGAGGCGGCCGCCCGCTCCCGCGATCGCTTCGTGACCGACATCGGTGAGCACATGTTGTTCGCGCTTCACTACCTGAGCGCGGGCGATCCGGAGCGCTTCACGATCCACCTCGGGCTCGGCTCGATGGGCTCGGGCATCGGCTCGGCGATCGGCCTGGCGCTCGGCGATCGATCACGCCGCGTGATCTGCATCTGTGGTGACGGCGGCATGCAGATGACCGGCGCGGAGCTGTTGGTCGCGATCGAGCACCGGCTGCCGGTCGTGTTCGCGGTGTTCAACGACGCCCGCTACAACATGGTCTATCACGGCTACCGGCTGACCCACGGGCGCGAGCAGGCGTGGGCGACCCCCCAGATCGACTTCGTGGCCTGGGCTCGGGCGCTCGGCGCGTCGGCCCAGTCGATCGATCGCCCGGGTCAGATCACCACCGAGCTGCTCGACGCGCTGTGTGCCGAAGGTCCCGCGGTGCTCGACATTCGTCATGACCGCGAGCTCCGCATCGCGGGCGATGGGCGCATCGAGGCGCTCCGACAGATGTCGTTCGGCGCCGAGCCGGGAGCCCAGCGATGAGCGCCGCGCACCAACCCGCGCTGCTGCGGGACATCGGAGTGATCGGGCTCGGGCTGTGGGAGGCCGAGCCGATCGGCAACGAGATCTTCGATGGATCTGGCCGCGAGCAGGCCGAGGTCAAGGACCCCTATCACGGCTGCCGGTCGGCCGACGGGATCGTGCGGGTGGCGGGCGCCGAGCTGATTCCAGGGACTCACGATCGGACCTTGGCCGCTGTCGAGCGCAGCTTCGGCGATCCGTTTCGCGGCGCTCGCCGGCGTCGATGGTTTCCCGATGACCTCCCGGTGTCCGACGCGGAGACCGACGCCGCCCGCCGTGCGCTGGCCGACGCGGGGCTCGAGCCAGGCGACGTGGATGCGCTGCTGGTCCACTCCTTCTTGCCCGACCAGCTCAACCCCAAGAACAGTCCGCTCGTGGCCGACAAGCTCGGCATCCGCCGCGCCTTCACGCTCGAGGTCGACAGCGTCTGCAACTCTGCCCTCAGCCAGCTGCGGGTGGGCGCCAGCTTGATCGCGGCCGGCCAAGCTCGCCACGTGCTGTGCGTGCAATCGATCGCCTACTCGCGGGTCCGCGATCCCAAGGTCTCGACCACCGTGATCGAGGCCGACATGGCCAGCGCGTTCGTGCTCGGCCCGGTCCCCGGCGCCGCGATGACCAGCGCCTGGCGGACCGCTGGCGAGCTCCACGGCGCGATCCGCCTCGAGTGGCGGCGACCGACCGGCGCCCCTCCACCCAGCTACTGGCAGCCGACCGCCGATCGCCTGTTGATCAGCTTCGACCGCGAGCTCCAGCGCCAGGTCAACGCCGACGTCGCAACCTACGCCAAGAGCACCTGCAAGACCGTGCTCGAGCAGATCGGATGGGAGATCGCCGACGTCGAGCTGTTCGTCAGCCATCAGCCGATGAGTTGGTTCACCCCCTATATGGAGGACACGCTCGGGCTCGCCGACGGGGTCGGGTTCTCGACCTTCGAGGAGTACGCAAACATCAACAGCGCCTCGGTGACGGCTTCGCTGCACGCCGCCAAGCAGGCCGGACGTCTGGTTCCGGGGACTCGCGTGCTGCTCTACTGCCCGGCCGCCGGCTACACCTACGCGGCGATGGCACTGCAATGGTAGGGCCCGTCGAGCTCGACCATGTGACGGCGATCGTGGCCAACGCCGACGAGGCCGCGACCGTGCTGGCCAGGCTGCTGGGCACCGATCCCGTCCACCGCGTGCAGACCTCGGCGATGAACATTCACACCTTTGCGCTCGGCGCGATCGAGCTGCACGTGAACTCGCCCACCGGGCCCGGGCCGGTCGCCGACCAGCTCGCCGAGCGGGGCCCGGCCCTCCACCACCTGGCGATCCGCGTCGACGATCTCGACGCCCGGATCGCGCAGCTCGAGCGGGCGGGCTTTGCCGTGCGGGGCCCGACGATCACGACCGCGCCCGGCGTCCGCGAGGTGTTCTTGGACCCCCAGACCACCGCGGGCCTGTGGATTCAGCTGGTCGAGCGCAGCGCCGACGAGGGCGCCGACCAGACTTTCGACCCGCGCGCGATCGACCGGCTCGCCACCAGTGCAGAGCGCTGACGCCAACCGAGGACCAACATGCCGAACCCACCCGAGATCGCCAGCAACCAAGCCGTGGAGCACGCCCTGCGAGCGGGGCCCCTCACCTCGATCGACGGGGTGATGACCTGCCGCTTCGAACACGACATCGACGGACCCGGAGGTCGCTTGCGGATCGTCGAGTATGTCGCGGCCGAGGCTTGGCCGTGCCGTCGAGCGATGTGGCTCTTGCCCGGGCCGATCGCCAGCGGCGAGTTCTATGCGATCCCACATCCGGGCTTCCACGCCGCCGCGCCGCTGCTGCGCGCCGGGATCTGCTGCGTGACCGTCGACCTGCTCGGGACCGGCGCGAGCTCGCGTCCGGCCGATGGGCGGACCGCGAACCTGGCCGCACAGACCGCTGCCGTCGCCGAGGCGATCGCACACTACCGGCGGGTCCGCGGCATCGACCGAGTCGACGTGCTCGGTGAGAGCTGGGGCGGCGCGATCGCGTCGCAGCTGGCGGCCGACCCCGAACGAGTTCGCTCGTGCGTGATCGTCTCGGCGGTCTATCGCGTCCCGACCCCCGCGCTGGACGCCGCCGCCCGCGATCCGCGGCACCGCGCGGGGCTCGACGCGATCCCCGACGGCTACGTCCCGATCGGCCTCGAGATCTGGGGGCCGTTGCTGGGACCGTGCCCTGCCCCCGTGCGCGAGTGGGCGATCGGCTCGCAGCTCGGCCTCTATCCGGCGGCGCCGCTCTACGCCGTGCTCGATCTGCCCTACTTCGATCCGAGCGTCGCCCGAGTCCCGGGGCTCGTCATTCGCGGCAGCGAAGACCCCATGGTCGGGGCCGACGACTCGGCCGAGCTCGCGGAGCGCTACGGTGGCGGCGCCGAGCTGCGCACCATCGCCGGAGCCGGACACCTTCCTCGGGTCGAGGACGGGAGCCGGGAGGGGTTCTGGGCGACGGTGCTCGAGTTCGACGCCAGCGTCGAGGGCATGATCGGCTAGCGCTCCGACGACGGTGCAGCAGCCTGCCTGCGCTCGACCGACTTCGTCCAACCAGCACCGCACTCACAGCGCGGTGGCCCGAGCCGCGGGCACGATCTGCCCGAGGTGCCACGCGAGCAACAGCTGCTGCTCTCGCGAGGCCACGAGTCGCCGGCGGGCGCTCGCGACCGACACGCCCGCCATCAACACGGTGGCGAGCGCCATCGAGAGCAGCGCCACGGTGGTGGCCAGCGGGGGAAACGAGACGAGCAGCGAGTGCAGCACGAAGGTGTCCCCGCGTGATTCCTCGATCATCGGCAGGAGGCCCGCGTGCTCGGCGAGGAACGGCAGCAGGATCGGCAAGCAGCCGAGCACCACCACCAGCGACGCGTTCCTTGCTCCCCCGAGCAGGAACATCGCGGTGCTCACGGCGGCGATGCCGGGGACGATGACGAACGGCCCGCCCACGCCCGCGAGCAGCGTCAGCATCACGGAGTTGAGCACCACGAGCACGGTGGGCACGGCGCCGCGCGAGCGCATGCGTCGGCCTTGCTCGGTGTCGCTGGTGTAGACGAGCGAGGCCGCGATGGCGAGCAAGAGCATGGCCACGATCGCGCCGTACGCCAGCCAGCTGCGCACGCCCATCCACAGGAACACGGCCAGGAATCCGAGCCACATGAAGCGGGCATAGGCGCCGAAGCGGGACATCGAGCGCGAGCTGTCGATGTCGGCCTCGAGGAGCTTCGCCGTGACCTCGGGCGGCACGCGCTCGGGCGGCTCGAGCAAGAGCCGCGTGAGCACGCCGAGCGCACGCTGATGATCGGGGTCGAACGCGAGCGCACGCCCGGCCTCGTGCGCCGCCCGTGAGCGCGCGTCGACGTCGGTTGCGGCGCGACGAAGCTCGGCGGTGGCCCGCTCGGCATGCTCGTCGGCGAGCACGCGGCGGCGCTGCTGATCGCGGTCCCCGTCGACGAACCGCTCGAGCGCCGCGACCAGCTCGCGCACGTCGGCGTGGCGCTCGGCGGGATCCGGGGCGCAGGCCCGCACGCAGACCGCCTCGAGCTCGGGCGCCACCTCGCGATCGGGCGCGCGCACCGACGCTCGCGCATCGGCCCCGCTCATCGTCGACTCGATGAGCTCGCCCATGCTGCCGCGCGGGTGCAGTGGCTCGAGCGTGAGCAGCTCGAACAAGATCGCCCCCAGCGCGTAGACGTCGGCGCGGTGATCCACTCGAGTCGCTCCGCCCTCGAGCTGCTCGGGCGGCATGTAGCCGAGCGTGCCGAGCACCGAGCCCGCCGCCGTCTGCTGGTCGGGAGCTTCGTCGAGCGAGACTGCCCTCGCGGGCTCGAGCGGATCGAGCGGCTCCGCCTCGCCGATCACCTTCGCCACCCCCCAGTCGAGCACGTAGACCTCGCCGAACTCCGCGAGGATCACGTTCGAGGGCTTGAGGTCGCGGTGGATCACGCCGCGGCTGTGCGCATAGGCGATGGCCTGGCACACGCGCACGAAGTCGGAGAGCAGCCGGCCGGGACGGTAGCGGGCGACGATCTCTGGCGTGCCCGCGCGCAGCCCCTCGATCACCTGCTCGAGCGTGTCGCCGCCGAGCCTGCGCATGGTGAAGAACGGCGAGCCGTCGGCCGAGGTACCCAGATCGTACACGGGCACGATCGACGGGTGCTCGAGCCGCGCCTGCAGCCGGGCCTCGCGAAGGAAGCGGGTGCGCAGCGCGTCGCTCGCGTGGGTCCGCATGGTCTTGAGCGCGACACTTCGCCCGAGCCGCGCATCGGCACACAGCCGCACGTCGCCCATGCCACCGCGACCCAAGAGGCCTCCGAGCTCGTAGCGGGGATCGGTGACGCCGAGCATGGCGTGCGACGCCCGCGAGTCCTCGGCCGCCACGCCCGAGTCCGCCGCGAGCGTCGGGGCATTCATCGCCTCGGCGGCGGCGTGCGCCGAGGCGGCGAGCGTCGGGGCATGGCTGGAGGGATCAGGGGTCGTCGCCATGCTCGCGATCGTACCGCAGGGCGCGTTCGATCCCGTGGATCTGGGCACGCTCCCGTGCACCATGGCGGTCGGGTGGAGACGGTGGCCTACCGAGGCTTGCGCCCCCGCCCTGGCTTGACCTTGCCTTG